>NZ_JJMI01000041.1:0-15692 GCF_000705335.1 Mangrovibacter sp. MFB070 | reverse complement strand
AAGGAAGACAAGGTTATTCCGCCCGGATGGCGGAATAAGGCGAACCGAGGCATGGATGCCGAGTCGAGCCGGCCGCAGGCTGACTGCCCGGAGGTGAACGCAGTGCGCAGCACCGGTCGCCCGCGAAAACGGGGATTGCAAAGGGGGCAAGCCCCCTTCGCCCGTTCACTGGCTGTGAAGCCACATTAAGCGCATCACTGCAAGTGAACGGAAACAACTACACTTCAGGTGAACGGAACTTTCACCACACTGCCATCAGTGCAAAGCAAGCGGAACAACCACACCAGCCCTGGTGACCGGAACCAGAAACACCAGGGCTGGGTGAACTAAAACAACCCCTTACTTTTTACCCCTCGCCACCACAACCTCCTGCGCCACGTTATCCGGCGCCTCGGCATAATGATGGAACTCCATACTAAACGTGGCACGCCCCTGGGTCATAGAACGCAAAATGGTCGAATAACCAAACATCTCCGACAACGGCACATCTGCCCGGACAATGCGGCTTCCCACCTGTTCTTCCATCCCCTGAACCAGGCCGCGACGTGATGACAAATCCCCCATCACGTTACCGGCATACTCTTCCGGCGTTTCCACTTCCACATGCATCACCGGCTCCAGTAACACCGGCGATGCGCGCCGGGCAGCTTCACGAAACGCCATACTGCCCGCCATGCGGAATGCCATTTCTGAGGAGTCCACCTCGTGGTAAGAGCCAAAGGTCAGCGTGGCTTTTACATCCACCACCGGGTAACCAGCCACCACCCCCGTAGACAGGGCATCGCGAATACCTTTTTCCACAGAAGGAATGTACTCTTTCGGCACCACACCGCCTTTGGTGGCATCGGCAAAAGCAAAACCCGCGCCTGGCTCCTGAGGCTCAACACTGATAACCACATGGCCGTACTGCCCTTTACCACCAGACTGGCGAATAAATTTGCCTTCCACATCGCTTACCGCTTTACGCAATGTTTCGCGGTAAGTTACTTGCGGGCGGCCAATTCGGGCTTCCACACCAAACTCACGTTTCATGCGGTCGACGATAATATCCAGGTGCAACTCGCCCATGCCGGAGATAATCGTCTGGCCAGATTCTTCGTCTGTCCGTAACCGGAATGACGGGTCTTCTGCCGCCAGCCGCTGTAACGCCAGGCTCATTTTTTCCTGGTCATCGCGGGTTTTCGGCTCAATCGCCAGCGAAATAACCGGTTCCGGGAACACCATGCGTTCCAGAGTAAGTACTGCCGCCGGGTCACACAGCGTTTCCCCGGTAGTGACATCTTTCAGGCCCACACAGGCAGCAATATCACCGGCATGCAGCACATCCACTTCATGGCGGTTATTGGCATGCATTTGCACAATACGGCCAATGCGCTCTTTCTTGCCCGTACCTGGAATGTACACCTGGTCGCCTTTGTGCAGCGTACCGGAATACACCCGGATAAAGGTTAACTGGCCCACATACGGGTCGGTCATCAGTTTAAAGGCCAGCGCAGAGAACGGTGCTTTTTCATCGGCGGCACGGCTCACCGGTTTGTCCCGTTCATCCAGCCCACTAACGGGCGGAATATCCAGCGGCGATGGCATCAGCGTCACCACGGCATCAAGCAGCAGTTGCACACCTTTATTTTTAAACGCGCTACCACACAGCACCGGCTGAATCTCACCAGCAATAGTGCGGGCACGCAGGCCGTCAAAGATAGCCTGCTCAGGTAATTCACCGCTTTCCAGGTAGCGGTCCATCAACGTTTCACTGGCTTCAGCCGCCGCAGCCAGCAGGTTTTCCCGCCATTCACTGGCTAACGCCTTAAGCGCCTCTGGAATGGGTTCATAACGGAACGTCATCCCCTGGTCTTCTTCATCCCAGTACACCGCGTGCATCTTGATCAAATCCACCACGCCGGTGAAGTGCTCTTCACTGCCAATGGGTAACGTAACCGGAACCGGGTTAGCATGCAGGCGGTCTTTCATCATTTGCACCACCCGCAGGAAATCAGCACCCTGGCGGTCCATTTTGTTGACGAACGCAATGCGCGGCACATGGTATTTATTCGCCTGGCGCCACACAGTTTCAGACTGGGGCTGCACCCCGCCCACTGCGTCATACACCATAACGGCACCATCCAGCACGCGCATGGAACGTTCCACCTCTATGGTGAAATCCACATGGCCTGGGGTATCGATAATCGTAATATGGTGTGGATCGAAATTATGGTCCATACCCGGCCAAAAGCAGGTAACAGCAGCCGATGTTATGGTAATTCCACGTTCCTGCTCCTGGGCCATCCAGTCGGTTGTTGCCGCGCCATCATGAACTTCGCCCAGTTTATGGCTCAGGCCAGTGTAAAACAGGATACGTTCCGTGGTAGTGGTTTTACCGGCATCAATATGAGCCGAGATACCAATATTGCGATAACGTTCGAGGGGGATGGGTCGGGGCATAATGCGTCCTTAGTCTGTAAGACCAGTTTTTTACGCAGAAACCATTTTCTGCGCTTCATCAATGAAACACATCATAGTACAACTGTACGAGTATTATCGAACTATTATTATCATCGTTGTTATTTGTCAAAACTCACCACCCTGCATACATAGCAAGAGGCAGGGTGTTCAGGTATATTACGCCCTCGCCGCTTGCGGCGGGTAACAGACCACAGGAAGCCTATGAAGCACCATCCCGAACGAGAACAAATTCGCCTTGAAAATGTCCTGCTGGCGCTGGGCAACCCTATCCGTCTTGATGTAGTGAAAAGCCTTGCTGAACAGGGTGAACAAGCCTGCGGCACACTGCGGCGTGATGTGGCGAAATCCACCATGACTCACCACTGGCGCGTACTGCGCGACAGCGGCATTATCTGGCAGCGCCCACAAGGGCGGGAAAATTTGATTTCATTGCGCCGGGAAGACCTGGATGCACTGTTTCCCGGCTTACTGGAAACGTTACTGAAAATTATTTAACCCCAGGTTTTGCCCCCTGAACCCGCACCTGCAACTGGTGGCGTTCATTGTAGAAACGGCGGTATGCCAGGTACCCGGCCAGAATGGTTGAAAGACTCGCTGTCGATAACAGCATAAACGTCACCATTATTTGGTATTTAATCGCTTTTACCGGGTCGATACCGGCAAAAATCAGCCCGGACATCATACCAGGCAAGCTCACCAGCCCCACCGTTTTTGCTGAATCCACCGTTGGAATCAGCGCGGCACGAATGCTGTCGCGAATTAATTGCGCCGAAGCCTGTTTCGGGGTCGCGCCCAGGCTGAGCATTTCCTGGATGCGCTGTTGCTCTGCCGAAAACCGTTGCCCAAGGTTGTTGTAGCACAACCCCACTGCCACCATTGCGTTACCGGCAATCATCCCGGAAATCGGGATAACCTGCATGGGCACAAAGGCAATCGACCCGGTAAACACCAGCACACTGAGCGTCAGCACTGCCCCACTGGTAATCGCCACGAACGAAATGACAAAGGCCTTATCAATATATTTACTGCGCTTTTTGGCATTCCACGCCGCATTCAGGCAGATAAATAACACCATCAGTACCGTCAGCAGTGCATGGTTGACATCAAATATGTATTTCAGCACATAGCCAACGGCCACCAGTTGCACAATGGCACGGGCAATGCTCCACACAATATCCCGCTCCAGGCCAAGCTTTTCTTTATTGCTGATAACAATCGCAACCACAACCAGCACCAAAGACAGCGCCAGCGATTCATTGGTAATGTTATGCTGATTCATGGGATCCCTCCTGTTCACTCTGTTCCTTAAGGCGCGCCGGCAACGTAATTACATCGCCCAGTTCACGCAGTTCGCTGGTGTCGTGCGTCACCCATAACACGCCCAGGTGTTGTTCTTTCACCAACCCGGCAATCAGCTTATGTACTGTCTGTTTGTTCTCTTCATCCAGCGCGCTGGTGATTTCGTCCAGCAGTAATACCTGCGGCAAAAATTGCAGGTTACGAATCAGAGAAACACGCTGCTTTTCCCCACCAGATAACGACTGTATTGATTTTTCCAGGGTGTCTTCCGCCAGGTTTAGCGTTGCCAGGTCGGCGCGTAAACGGGCTTTATCCGGCTTTTTCTGGCGCAAAACCCAGGGAAACGCCAGGTTGTCATACACCGTGTCGCCAAACAGAGCCGGGGTTTGGGTGCAATAACCCACAGCCTGGTGCCAGGCTTCCGGTGTAAACGCGTCACTGGCACGCCCGTTCAGTACCAGCGTGCCGCTGTCAGGTGTCAGTAAACCACCAATGATTTTCAATAAAGTGCTCTTGCCGCACCCGGACGGGCCGGTGATCAGGCGGCATTCACCCGCCTGCACCTCAAGGGAAATGTCGGCCAGAATAGACTGGCTACCGGACTGATAACTGACATGCTGCACCGCCAATAAAGGAGAAGACGCCATTTTTCACCTGTTTTTACTGATGTTTTTCATCAGTATACTCGTGGTTTCAGGCAAAATCCCCAGCTTATCAGCAGGCCAAAATAACCAGGTTACACCCGCTGGACCCGGTATTCCTCAACCAGTGCGGCATAATGCGCCTGTTCTGTTTTAATGCGTGTGGTAATGGTCGCCGGCGAGTCATAAACCGGTTTTAACGAGCTCAAGCGTAATACTTCAAGGCAGTCGTAACTGACTATCAGGTTTTGCATCGCTGCCTGCAGGGGTTTCGCAATGCTGTCTGGTGTCCCGGCAGGCAGAAACCAGCCATACCAGCCCGTCAGGTTTATTTGGGGAACGCCCTGCTCACGGCAAGTGGGCACATCCCAGCCCGGCACCCGAAACTGGCTGGTAACTGCAATGGGGCGCAAAATACCGTTGCGCATTAACCGCGCGCCATTACCACCAATCAGAAATGCGGCGGCCAGGTAGCCTTCCAGCAAATCGTCAATAATCATGGACGTTCCCCGGTATACCTGGGGTTGCAGAGCCACCCCTTTTTCCCGGCTAAGAATTAACTGAGCCATGTTGCCTGGCGAACCAAACTGGGCAAAACCAATGTTATTGAAAGCGGGGTTTTTCACTACCCAGCTCAGGTAGTCATCAAGGCTTTTTACTGCCGGGTCGACAACCGGGCCAAGCGCCATAAACAAGGCATATTCACCGGTAATTGCCAGGGGAATGAAGTCGCGCTCAGGAGAATAAGGTAACTGGCGGTACAGTGAGGGAAAAGCCGTCATTTGCGGCGACTGCGCCAATAATATAGTGCTGCCATCTCGCGGAGCCTGGCGCACATAACGCATGGCGCGAATACTGTTTTCGCCCGGCATATTTTCTATTTTCCAGCTGCGCTGTGGGTAAAAATTGGGTAACAGGGCCAGTATTTTTTCACCCAACTCTGTTCCCAGGCCGGTACGCCCGTAGCCAAATACCGCTCTGTTTGCTGCCCCTTTTGGGTCAGTATGCGCGCCGCTGGCCATCCGGGGTAACAGCATTGACGCGCCAAGTCCTAATAATGCCCTGCGAGATACTGCCATAGCGTTTCCTTGTTAGTCGGTATTCAAACACGGCGAATCTGGTAGCTGTCCACCATGCTGGCGTAATAGTCCTGTTCTTCTCTGATACGCTCCCGAATAGCCTTAGGTGTTAAATCCACGGGTTTTAGCGAATAGCGCGCAAGTACCTGCTGGTAATCACGGCTTTCCAGCCCGGAATGAATGGCATCATGCAACGGCTCGTACACTCTGTCTGGTATGCTTGCCGGGGCAAACCAGCCATACCAGCCATTAATATCCATATCCGCCACCCCCTGCTCACGGCAGGTAGCGACATTTTCCCAACCTGGGTGGCGTTGTTTACTGGTCACCGCCACCGCCCGTAATTCACCAGAGGTATAGCTCTCAGGCGAATTGCCGGCAATCACCAGGCCTGCGGATAAATAGCCACGGCGCAGGTCATCAATCATCATGGATGAGCCATAATAGGCAACCGGCTGCAGCGCGACTTCTTTGCTGTGCGCAATAATCGCCTGAGCCACCTGGCCGCTGGAACCATACTGGGTAAACCCAAGGTTGCGGTATTCAGGGTTTCTCAGCACCCACTCCAGGAAGCCATCCAGCGTTTTCACCTCCGGGTCTACCAGTTTCCCCAGCGTCAGTAACAGGGTGTATTCCCCCATAATCGCCAGTGGGCGAAAATCCGCCAGTGGGTCATACGGCAGGGAACGGTAGATGCTGGGCAGTAGCGTCATTTGTGGCGACTGCGCCTGCAGCAGTACAGATCCATCGCTATCTCCCGTTTTCACGGTTTCCACCGCTCTGAGGCTGTTATCCCCTGGCAGGTTGACCAGGTGGTAACGGTTTTTGTCATAGGTTTGGGCAATCAGCGCAATCATATCCTCGGCCAGCACGCTGCCTATCCCGGTACGGCCGTACCCAAACACCAGTTCACCTCTGGTTGTGGGCGCAGTTGCCCCATAACTCAGAAAAGGGGCAGCCAGGCAGGCGGTTGCCCCGGCTACAAATGCACGTCGGGTTAAACTCATCGTTCACTCCTTGGCTAACCTACTGGTTAAGCTCAGCAATAACGATTTGCCATACTCTTCGCCCGATCCGCGTGATCAGGCTTTCCGGTGCCAGGGGCAGAACCACATCACCTTGTAAAATCTGTTGCCCGGCGTACCGCTGGTTATCCAGAGTAAATGCTATACGGTGCATCGCCACCAGCGGAATGGCTTCACCCTGCTCCCCTTTTAGCGAATCAATTTTGCCGCCCCACAGCGAACTTAACGCCGGGGGAGCAATAAACTCAGCACTGCCCGGGTCAAGGCGCGCAATACGTACCGCAACGGCTGGCAGCGTAGGTACGTCAGGGATAAATTTCCCCGTAAGGCCCGGCTTTAACCCATTGATATAGCGCTCATCCACATACCCGCTCACATCCCAGTGTTCGGGCTGTACCACTCTGGCAAGGACTTGTGACGGGTCCACCCACTGGCCCACAGCCAGCCCTGGTTTGAGGTCAACCACTCGCCCGGCAACCGCCGCGCGCCAGGTAAGTTGCTCCCGTTGTTTCTCAAGGCCCGCCAGGTTATCCCGCGCCTCTTCCAGTTGCTGGCGCAGTACCAGCGTTTCCACTTTCTCGCTGTCTGAACCGCCAATTCGGTCGAGGCGAAATTGTAATAAATCGCGGTTAAGCTCCGTTTCCTGGTAACGAAATGTGAGTTCTGGTGAGCGAAACTGCATGACTAACTGCCCGGCAGTCACCTGCTGGCCGTCGCGCACGGCAAGGTGCACCAGTTGGGCATTCTCCGGCACCGTAATAGGTTGCTGCACCTGATAACTGGCAATTGCCGGTACATTCACTGATGCAGGTAGTGGCACAATAAACACCCCCACTCCCGCCAGTAACAACAGCAACAGAGCAGCGCGGCGCACGGGGTGTAAGCGCTGGCGGTAACCGAGGCTGGTTTTTGTCATTTGCACCACAGGCACTAACACGTAATGCACAACAAACCAGGCGAAAACGGCAAGCCCCAGTGCCGGGAACAGAAAATGCCAGGCAAAATAGCCAATGCCCAGCACCAGTGAGCGCTGGTAAATAAATACCAGCACACCGTAGCAGGCCATCAGTTTCACCCGCGCGCCCTGCAAAGGCTCTGGCGGCGCGACAACCTTGCCGAATAGCAGGCGGTAGCCGTAGTAACGCATCAGCGCGAAGGCGCGTGGCTGCAGGTTTTCAACACGCAATAAATCACTGAGAAAGTAATAGCCATCAAACCGTGCCAGCGGGTTCAGGTTCAGTGCCAGTGTAGTAACCCAACTGGTGGTTGCCACCACAAAACAGACCCCGCGCAGTGTGCCCGGGGGGAGCACCGCCCAGGCGGCGGTTGCCAGCCCGGCAACCAGGCTTTCGGCAATAATGCCGCCCAGCGCTATCCACATCCGTTTATGAGGGTTGGTTATCATCTGTGCCCGGGTTAAATCGGTATACAGCAAGGGGAACACCAGGTAGACAGCCACCCCCATTTTGCCGGGCATCGCCCCCTGGCGCAGTGCCACAGCGGCATGGCCCAGTTCATGGCAAATTTTCAGAACCACCAGCGCCACGCCGAAACTGACCATGGCAGAGGCCGTAGTAAACTGGTGGAAAGTTGCCAGGTAGCTATCCCACTGGCGGGCCACCAGCCACACACCACTCAGCGTGACAGCCCCCCATAAGAACCACAAAATAGCCCACACACCGGGGATCCGCATGCTGGCAATAAACTGCAACATGGGCACCGGATCCCACAACGGAACGTGGATCATCCGTGGTGCTGAAAGCAGGCGGGATGCGGATGCACTGACCAGGCTTTCCCAGGGTTGCCCGCTCACTAACCGGTGCTGTTGCAAAAACTGGACGAACGCCCGGAACTGCCCGGTATCAAGGGTTTCTCCCTGCGCGGCAAGGGTTTGTTTCAGGTCACCCAGGGTGCGGCAATTTGGCCGGGATAAGAACAGTAAATCTTCCTCGCCAATACGGAAGAACAGATGTTGCCAGGGATCATACAGTTGCCAGTCGCCTGGGTGTTCACCGGGTTGCAGGCGAATATCCTGGCGCAGGCTTGGCAGAGTTTGCGTGTCGTCGCTCATGGCTACACCCCCGTGTGCTGGCGCACCCAGGCGATGGGGCGGCGTAAAAGCTGGAACCAGAGTGGCACGGTTTCACTGTAAACCCGTGCCGTTCCCCGGGCACCAATTCGCGGGTAGCCTTCACCAGGTTGCAGGTCTGCCAGCAATACATAGCTGCTGATACCTTCCGGGGTGGTTTGCGGGGTATAACTGTAGCTACTCAGCGAGGCATGCCAGGCTTTCATCGGCGAGCTGTCGAGAAATAGTGTGACATCACTCCCCTGTTTCAGCGGGATATTGTCTTTCAACGGCAGGTCAATACGGAACTGAATGCGATGCGGGTCTGCAATTTGCATAATCTCTTCCCCTACCCGCACTGGTTTGCCTTCCCACTCCCGCTTGTTGGTGAAAATCGCCACACCATTAACCGGAGCAGTCACCCGGGTGCGCTGGTACACATCCGACATGTACTGGTAGTTCACCTTTGCCAGTTGGTATTCGGTACCGGCAACCGCCATTTCTGCCCGCGCATCCGAGTCATCAAAGGCGGCGCTGTTCACCTGTTCACTGCGCGCCTCGGCCACCGCCAGTTTTCGCCCGGCGACCACCATTTCGTTATAGGGCTTTAAATCTTCAAACTGCAGCAGTGCGTCACCTTTTTGGACCGGGCTGTTGGGCTCGACACGAATCTGGCGCACCACGCCTTCAATTGGTGCCGTCAGCCGCCACGGGTCGCGGGCCACCACTTCCACAGGTGCTACCACACTAAGCGGTACGGGGATAAACCCACAAGCAACCAGTAGCAACGGCACGGCCCAGAGCAACGGTTTGAATCGGTGCGACCCGGTCGCCAGGCTGCGTTTGCCTTCCAGTGCCAGCCAGGCGTGGCTATAAGTGCCGGCAAGGCGTTGCGCCAGTGAGAGTTCGGCAGGCAAGAAAGGCTGCCGGCTTCTCAGGCATACCAGCCCGGCATCAACCTGACTACTCTGCCCAAGCGGTATCCACATTCCATAAGGCAGTGCATGGTTTTTGAGAACAGGCTGGTCACTTTCTGTCAGAGAAAAAATATGGCCCTGCTGTAAAGCCTTGCCACGCACATGCAGGTACCGCTCCATTGCCAGTAACAGGGGAGATTTGCGGTCAGCCTGTGGGATATCTGAAACCTGAATGATTTTTAACCGGCCACTGAAGCGGTGGCGCTGGCAAACCATGGCCTGCTCAAAAGGCAATAATTGCCGGGTGGCATTCACCAGGTGTACCAGTAGCGATGGGGTGTCGGGCAGTTTACGAATCGCTTCTTCAAACTGCAGGAGTTTGAGCGCCTGTAAAGCCAGCCCCTGGTTGGCAGGCGTGTGTTGTTGCGACTGGCTGGCCGGGTTCTCTTTTGCTGTGCTTTGCCCGGTATCACTGGTTTTTTCCGGGCGCAGTGGTTCCACTTTCTGGCGCATATTAATCATTAGCCGCCTCCCTGCCTTCAGTGAACGCCACCCTGCCACTCATACCCGGGGCAAACTGCACGCTGGCACCGTCTTCGGTATCCAGCACACCAATCACCTTGACGGTTTTACTCACGGCATCAATTTGCGGCAAAACGCGGGTGATATGCCCGGCGCTGGTGCTGTGGCTTTCCTGTGCTTCGAAAGTAAATTCACTCCCGGGGTGCAACCAGGTCAGCCAGCCTGAAGGCACGATAATATTGAGTTCGAGTTCACCCGGGTCAACAATGGTCAGCAACGCCTGCCCGGCAGAAACCGCTTCCCATGGCGCGACTTTCAGTGCCTGTACCTGCCCGTCAAAAGGTGCACGGATTTCGCAATAACTCACCTGAATTTCCAGGCTTTTGGCCCGGGCCAGTGCTTTGCGGTATTCCCCTTCGGCGGCAATCAGGTCGTAACGGCCCACGGACTGGAATTTATCCAGTTCGATATTGGTATCCCAGGCACTTTTCTTCACCCTGACCTCCTGGCGTGCAGCTTCGGCTTCAGCACGCGGTAGAGCACAGTTAAAACTGACCAGTAAATCTCCCTGGCGGAACGCCATCCCTTCCCGGTAAGGAATCTGTTCGATTTGTGCCGCCAGCTCAGAAGACAGCGTGGCTTCGTGCACTGCCCGTAAAATACCCTGAGACTGCTGGGTTTCCGCCCAGGCAAAACCCGGTGTCGCTACGCCAGCCAGACTTGTGATTCCCAAAAATGCGCAATAGCCAATAAGCTTTCTCATTGTTTTTGGTCCTCCTCCCTGACCAGTTGCGGAAGGGTGGTGATCTCTTCGGTCCAGTACTCCTGCAATTTGCCCGCAATAACCGCTACAGATTCTTTATCGGTATTCCCCAAATCAAAGCTGTCGATACCCATCGAGGCGTATAAGTTCGCATAGGCATTCTGTAAATCCGCGTAGGCGGTGTCATAACGCACTTCATCCAGAATGGATTTCATCTCTACCTGTACCAGATCTTTCTGGCTAATCATGCGGCCTTTAAACCCGGCTTCAGTCAGGGTTAAAATACGTTCCTGCACTTCATGGCCCTGGCGTACCGTATTCAGTTCCTGAGACAGGCGGATAAAACGCGCCCGGGCAACATAAATCTGGGTCAGAATCGCCATCACCAGTGCATCTTCCCGTGCCTGAATCAACCCGGCTTCTGCTTTTACTGCATCTCGCTCCAGTGGGTAACGGAACAGGCTCATCAGATTCCAGCTCACAGAGCTGGAAAAGTTGCTCCAGGTGTTGTTGTACAAATAACTGTTGCTGTCGTAGTTCAGGCCCAGTAACGCTTTGAATGACGGCAGGTTTTGCAACAGCACCTTATCCAGTTCACGCTCGTTAATCCGTTTGCGGTAACTTGACTCACGCAGTTCCGAGCGGTATTTCAGGCCAATCAAAATCATTTGTTCCGCAGAGCCCGGTAACTCCGGCACCACCGCGGTACGGTCTGGCAACACCAGCCTGAACGGGGTTTCCGGCTTCAGGTTGATCAGTGCGGCAAGTTGTTTTTTGGCGAAAAACAGTTCACGTTGCATACGCTGAACGTTGGCCTGTATTTCCAGCAAATCATGCTGATAATTCAGTACACTCAGTGGCGCGACATTGCGCCGTTTTTCCAGTTGCGCTGCCTGCCACAATGCTTTTTGTGCCATCGCTTCAAGTTTGATGAGTTTTTCGTGAGTACGGTCGGCACTCACCGCCCGCCAGTACGCGGTACGCACATCCTCCAGAATTCGGCTTACTACCTTGCGCCGCCGCTCCTGGGCAATATATTGCTCATCAATGTTTTGCTTGCTCTGCACCCAGGAAAGCCCGAAATCCAGGATATCCCAACTGGCAGACAGCTCACCGTTCCAGGTCTGGCGGTCTGACGAAGTCGAAGACTGGAGCGATTCGGTGCCATCCAGCAACGAACGGCTACTGGAGCCCGAATAGTTGTTACGCCAGTTGCGGCCACCACCGACATCAAAAGCAGGCATCATGCCCAGCTCACTAACATCACTCAGCTTTCTTTTCCATTCTTCATCCATCAGTTCGATGCGCTGGTCGAGGTTATATTTCAGTGCCCGGGCCATGGCTTCATACAACGAAATGGGGCCACGTACCGGTTCATTATCCCCCACCAGTTCATTGATCCGGTCATAAGCACGCCAGGCCTGCGCATCGGAATCAATGGGTTTTTCAGTTACCGTACATCCAGAAAGCATGAGCGTTATCCCTGCCAAAACCAGACTTGCACGTTGTGTTATTGTCACCATCTGCCACCATTAACTTAATGCGCGAATCAGTTCCCTCAATGCCAGTTGTTCACGGGAAACAATGGCCTGCACCTGGTCAGAGGCGGTTGGCTCCGGCAATGCCGATGCAAACAGGTCGTTAGTTTCAGGGTTACCGAGCCCGGCCAGCGCGTTATTACCGCCCAGCGGTTGCGGTGAAAAAATTTCTGGTACATCAAAACGGCTGACCATTTGGCGAATCACTTCATTTGAATTGGTATCCAGGCCGCTGAATAACCCCAGAGACTGCACCCCGGCCACCGCCTGGCTTCCCGGTGCGCCACCAAACAGTTGCGCATTCCCGCTCAGGCCTTTAATAGCATTAACCGCATCCAGTAACACCGGGTCATACTCCCTCACCGTAAGGGAGAAATCGGGTGGGCTGGCGCTCTGTTCGGGAGCACGGAAACCGTTATCTCCCGGCACAAAGAATGTTGTGGTTGCAGGATTACTGGTGTTGTTATTGCCAGTATCTGTATTGCCGTTACCGGGAGGTGTGGTATCCGGCCCTATGGGGCTGACAGGCAACGGCGCCACACGAACCGTCAGTACTCCGGTCGCCAGCCCGCCATTGCCATCATTGACCTGGTAAGTCACGGTATCTGTTCCGCTGAAACCCGCGTTGGGGGTATAGGTAAGCGAGCCATTGGCATTCAACGAAACCGTACCATTACCGGCTGTTGCACCGGCCAGCGTCACCCGGTCACCATCAGGGTCCTGGTCATTTGCCAGTACATTCACCGTCACCGGGGTATTTTGCTGAGTGGATGCGTTGTCCGGTTGAGTCTGTGGCAGGTCGTTAACCGGTGTGACTACCATCGCCATTGAGCCAGAAGCAAAGCCACCTTTGCCATCACTCACCATCCAGGTCAGGGTGTCAGTGCCATTAAAGTTGGGTGCAGGCCGGTAGGTTAACGTGCCATCGGGGTTAATCGTCACCGTACCATGGCCCGCACTGGCGGTAGTGACACTCAGCGGGTCGCCATCCACATCGCTGGCAGCACCCAGTACATTTACAGTAACCGGGGTATCTTCCGCCGTAGTGCCACTGAGGTTGCCAGTCACAGGGTTATCGTTTACCGGTGTGACCGTAATAGTCAGGCTGCCTGTCGCGCTGCCACCCTGCCCGTCGGCAAGTATCCATGTCACTGTATCGTTGCCGTTATAGTCGGCATTCGGGGTGTAAGTAATAGTGCCATCGGGGTTGATGGTAACCACACCATGAGCGGCAGAAGCGGCGACCACCACCAGGGCATCGCCATCCGGGTCGCTGCTGCCTGCCAGTACATCCACGGTTAATGGTGTGTCTTCCTGGGTGACTGCCGCGCCATTGCCGGGTACTGGCGGGTGGTTAATTGGAGTGACGACCAGTGCCAGTGTGCCCGTGCTGGTGCCGCCCTGGCCGTCGCTTACCGTCCAGGTCACCGTATCAGTGCCGCTAAACCCGGCGTCAGGGGTGTAGGTGATGGTGCCGTCCGGATTGAGGACAACAGAGCCATGTGAAACTGCCACACTGGCAAGTGCCAGCGTATCGCCATCCACATCGCTGCCATAACTCAAAAGATCCAGTATGACGGGCTGGCCTTCACTGGTGGTTGCCTGGCCACTACCCGCGACCGGTGCATCATTAACCGCCGTAACCACAATGGCGGCTGTTCCGGTAACCAGCCCGCCATGCCCGTCGTTCACTATCCAGGTCAGCGTATCGTTGCCGTGGTAGTTCGCGTTTGGGGTATAGGTCAGTGTGCCGTCCGGGTTAATCACCACCGAGCCATGAGCCGCAGTTGCAGCAGTGACTGAAAGCGTATCGCCATCCGGGTCGCTGGCTGCAGCCAGCACATTGATGGTGAGCGGCGTATCTTCGGCGGTGGTCTGGGGAGCGACCGTTCCTGCCTGCGGGGCGTCGTTTACTGCCGTCACGGTGATGGCGATGGTGCTGGTCACCGTGCCGCCGTTACCGTCGCTAAGGGTATACGTAATGGTATCGCTGCCGTTGTAGTTGGCGGCTGGCGTATAGGTGATTGTCCCGTCGCCGTTAATGGTGACTGTGCCGTGGCTCGCGCTGGCGGTGCTGACGGCCAGGGTATCGCCGTCCGGATCGGTAGCCGGTGCCAGCACATTCACCGTCACCGGGGTGTCTTCGGCGGTGGTCTGCGGTGCGACGGTTCCGGCAAGCGGCGCATCGTTTACTGCGGTAACCGTGATGGCAACCGTACTGGTCACCGTGCCGCCTTTACCGTCGCTGAGGGTATACGTAATGGTATCGCTGCCGTTGTAGTTGGCGGCGGGCGTATAAGTGACCGTACCGTCGCCGTTGATAGTCACCGTGCCGTGGTCTGCACTGGCGGTGCTGACGGCCAGGGTATCGCCGTCCGGATCGGTAGCTGGTGCCAGTACATTCACCGTCACCGGGGTGTCTTCGGCTGTGGTCTGTGGTGCGACGGTTCCGGCCAGCGGCGCATCGTTTACTGCGGTAACCGTGATGGTAACCGTACTGGTGACGGTGCCGCCATTGCCGTCGCTGATTGTGTAGGTAATCACGTCGCTGCCGTTGTAGTTGGCAGCCGGGGTATAAGTCACCGTGCCGTCGCCGTTAATCACCACTGTGCCGTGCCCGGCACTGGCGGTGCTGACGGCCAGGGTATCGCCGTCCGGATCGGTAGCCGGTGCCAGTACATTCACCGTCACCGGGGTATCTTCGGCTGTGGTCTGTGGTGCGACGGTTCCGGCCAGCGGCGCATCGTTTACTGCGGTAACCGTGATGGTAACCGTACCAGTGACCGTGCCGCCGTTACCGTCGCTGAGGGTATACGTAATGGTGTCGCTGCCGTTGTAATTGGCGGCTGGCGTATAAGTCACCGTACCGTCGCCGTTAATCACCACGGTGCCGTGCCCGGCACTGGCGGTGCTAATGGCCAGGCTGTCGCCGTCCGGATCGGTGGCTGGTGCCAGTACATTCACCGTCACCGGGGTGTCTTCGGCGGTGGTCTGTGGTGCGACGGTTCCGGCCAGCGGCGCATCGTTTACTGCGGTAACCGTGATGGCAACCGTACCGGTGACGGTGCCACCGTTGCCGTCGCTGAGGGTATACGTAATGGTGTCGCTGCCGTTGTAGTTAGCCGCCGGCGTATAAGTCACCGTACCGTCGCCGTTAATCACTACCGTGCCGTGCCCGGCACTGGCGGTGCTGACGGCCAGGCTGTCGCCGTCCGGATCGGTAGCTGGTGCCAGTACATTCACCGTCACCGGGCTGTCTTCGGCGGTGGTCTGTGGTGCGACGGTTCCGGCAAGCGGCGCGTCGTTTACGGCGGTAACCGTGATGGCAACCGTACTAGTGACGGTGCCACCCTTGCCGTCGCTGAGGGTATACGTGA
>NZ_JJMI01000040.1:0-2559 GCF_000705335.1 Mangrovibacter sp. MFB070 | reverse complement strand
ATCGGGTCCTGGGTGGTAAACCGGCCCACCTCCGGTTCATAGTAACGGAACAGATTATAGTGCAGGCCGCTTTCATTATCCTGGCACTGCCCGGCAAAACGCAGGGGCTGGGCGTAAGCCGCGCCGGTGCGCAGCCCGGCACTGCCGGGTGTCTGGCCGCGCAGTTTCCCGAAGGTGTCGTACTGCCCGGACCAGCGCAGGTTACCGTCAGCATCGGTGACTTCCAGCGGTGCGCTGTTCAGGTCGGTGTGCAGCCAGTAAATATCGGCCTGCGGTGCGTTGCCCGCCTGCTCAATGGCAGCCAGCGGTGCCCACGGGCTGGCCGGGTCATAACTCCAGGTGCGGCGGGTGGCGTTATCCCGTTGCTCCTGCAGCAGGCGGTAGCCCTGCCACAGGAAACGGGTGGTTTCCGTTCCCCGGTTGCGGTAATCGACAGTTTTGCGTATCCGCCTGCCCAGCGCATCGTAATGATAGTGTGCGGTGAATTCACCTTCCGGGCCACGGCCACGGGCGCTTATCAGGCGGTTGTCGGCATCATACGCATAATGCTGCTCATGCTGGCCATGACGGCGGCTGACCAGGTTACCCCAGGCATCATAGCGGTAAAATAACTGCTGCCAGGTGGTGAGGCGGTTACTCACAATGGCTGCGGGCTGTTGCCGGGCACCAGCGGAACTGAGCGGGTCTTCACCCAGCAGGTTATCGGCCAGGTCGTAATGCAGGTGGCGGCTGCGCAGGCTCTGCCGGGGTTCCGTGTGCTGCTGCAGGCGGCCTTCGGCATCATAGCCGTAGTGTGTCTCGCCACGCAGTGCATCACTCACCCCTTCCAGCTCGCCACGGCCGGTATAGCGGAACACCCGCCACAGCAGGCCTTCTTCCGGTTTGCTGATCGTTCCGTTGCGGAAACTGCTTTGCCAGCGGCGGCGGCCAAATTCATCGTACTGCCGTTGCTGAAACAGTGAGCCCTGAGTGCGCCCGGTTTCCCGGTGTAACCTGTCGCGGGTAAACTCACTGACCAGTTGCTGGTTAAATTTGATGGCACTGGTATGCCCTGAGCCATAATACAGCCACTGTAACTGGTCACCCTGTGGCAGGGCCAGGGACAGCAAATTCGCCAGCGCATCCCATTCATAATCCAGTTTGCCATTCACGCCCTGTTCAGACAGCAGGTTACCAGCGCTGTCGTAGTGCAGTTGTACGTGGTTGGGCTCGATTTAGTTTATCTTCCGCCACATGTTTTTCATTTTCTCGTTATTTTATCCTATTTAATAAAAGCAGGGCGGGTCTGGAGATGATCTGCCCTGCTTTTATTTTAAGTGCTTTCCATTAGTTTACGAACATGATAGCTAGAGTGAGGGCTTAATGGAGGAAGAACGCTCGCTTCTTTTTCTGTTATAGGAAATTCATTTCCAAAAACATCCACTTTCTTACATCCATCACCTAACCCATAGGAAAAATAAATATTATCTACTCCACTAGGAGTGTAATTACTTTGGTGGCCGATGATTCGCCAGTCCGCATCTTTTTCATATTTTTTATCAAACAAAAGATAACTATCTAAAACAAATGGTGGAATTAGTCGATGCGCTGATTCTATTATATCTTGATTGATTTTATTTTCTTCGGAAATGAAATTGAAAATTTCAACAATATGACCAACGATAGATTTTGATATAATTCTGCCAAAATAATATTTACCATCCCCAAGGGAGAAGCAAAATATATCACCAGGTTTTACAAAGCGCAGCATCGTTCTTGGCTTTTTATCCCATTCCCAAAATTTAATATTACTCATCAGCATCCCCTCTTACCTTTTAGTCCAGAACCGAATTTCTTGCTATCATAAGTATCTTTAAACGCCTTTGCTCTAGCATCGGTTCTACTATGATCAAAGGAATTATATTTATTACCTCGATTTTTTGAGGATATTTCATCACCAATAATACCAGTCTTAGTTTTATATTCTTCTATATAGAACTGTTCATACCCCCTAGCCTGACCATAATTAACATTAGTTTCAATTGGCCTCATACTTGCGCCTGGAGATAAACGACCAGTACCTAAGTGCTCAATCGTCCGTCTTTCGATATCGTTCGTAATACCAATGTAATATGGTTGTGTTGCTCCAGGATCGAATAAGCCATAAACATGGTAGCCAGGAGCATCCACTGCGGTTAATCCTAACGGATCCACCCACCCCAGCACATTCGGCGCATACTGATACAGGTTCCAGCCACCGGCCAGCCCAATCGGGTCCTGGGTGGTAAACCGGCCCACCTCCGGCTCATAGTAACGGAACAGATTATAGTGCAGGCCGCTTTCATTATCCTGGTACTGCCCGGCAAAACGCAGGGGCTGGGCGTAAGCCGCGCCGGTGCGCAGCCCTGCACTGCCGGGTGTCTGGCCGCGCAGTTTCCCGAAGGTGTCGTACTGCCCGGACCAGCGCAGGTTACCGTCAGCATCGGTGACTTCCAGCGGTGCGCTGTTCAGGTCGGTGTGCAGCCAGTAAATATCGGCCTGCGGTGCGTTGCCCGCCTGCTCAATGGCAGCCAGCGGTGC
>NZ_JJMI01000039.1:0-281626 GCF_000705335.1 Mangrovibacter sp. MFB070 | reverse complement strand
AACTGAAAGAGCTGCTGGACAGCGGTGAAGAACTGCCGCAGTACATCAAGGACCACCCGATTTATTACGCCGGGCCGGCCAAGACACCGGAAGGGTATGCCTCCGGCTCGCTGGGCCCAACCACTGCCGGGCGTATGGACTCCTATGTGGA
This sequence comes from Mangrovibacter sp. MFB070, assembly GCF_000705335.1. Classification (NCBI taxonomy): domain Bacteria; kingdom Pseudomonadati; phylum Pseudomonadota; class Gammaproteobacteria; order Enterobacterales; family Enterobacteriaceae; genus Mangrovibacter; species Mangrovibacter sp. MFB070. Next base: position 281,475 of record NZ_JJMI01000039.1, on the reverse strand, counting down.
TTTACTGCAGTCCCACGGTGGCAGCATGATTATGCTGGCGAAAGGTAACCGCAGCCAGCAGGTAACGGATGCCTGTAAGAAACACGGTGGCTTCTACCTGGGCAGCATTGGTGGCCCGGCTGCGGTGCTGGCGCAACAGAGTATCAAGAGCCTGGAGTGCGTGGCTTACCCGGAACTGGGTATGGAAGCTATCTGGAAAATCGAAGTGGAAGATTTCCCGGCGTTTATCCTGGTGGACGACAAAGGTAACGACTTCTTCCAGCAGATTTCTGGGCGATGCGATAACTGTGCAATAACCAAGTAACTCCTGGTGACAGACTGCGTTATGCAGTCTGTCGCTCTGTTCTGATCCCCGCGTTGTAAGTGACGTTGTCACAATTCCATTTCCCAATCTGTGCTCATCTTGCTGTTTATAACCCCAGCCGGGGATGAATTGACTATCTTTGCAGAGAAGACTTTTTTCATGCGGGAGGAAATATGGCTGAAAGCAGGATGGAACATGACTCAATGGGCGACATCGCCGTAGATGCGCAACGCTTATGGGGCGCGCAGACCCAACGTTCACTGATGCACTTTCGGATATCATCAGAAAAAATGCCCGGCATATTGATTCACGCGCTGGCATTAACCAAACGGGCAGCGGCCACCGTCAACATGGATTTGGGTATTCTGGATAAGGTAAAAGGCCACGCCATTATTGCCGCAGCAGATGAGGTACTTACGGGGAAGCACCAGAATGAGTTCCCGTTAGCCATCTGGCAGACCGGTTCGGGTACACAAACCAATATGAACATGAATGAAGTGCTGGCTAACCGGGCCAGCGAGTTATTGGGTGGCGAACGGGGTAATAACAGGTTAATTCACCCGAATGATGATGTGAATAAAAGCCAAAGCTCCAACGATGTATTCCCCGGGGCGATGCATGTGGCGGCGGCACTGGCGATACAGCGTGATTTATTGCCTGCACTGGCCCGTCTCACAGAGTGCCTTGAAGAAAAATCTGCCGCTTATATGTCGGTTGTGAAAATCGGTCGTACCCATTTGCAGGACGCCACACCGCTGACCCTGGGGCAGGAAATTAGCGGCTGGTACAGCATGCTGGGAGATCAACAAGCGCACATCGAAGCAACACTACCGCAATTATATCCTTTGGCTTTAGGGGGAACCGCTGTGGGAACCGGGCTGAATTGCCCGCCAGGTTATGCCACCGGCGTTGCAGCTGTGCTGGCACAATTGACCGGTGTGCCGTTTGAAAGTGCAGCCAATAAATTTGCGGCGCTGGCAACCTGTGACCCGCTGGTGCGTGTTCATGGCGCGCTTAAGGCCCTCGCGGCATCCCTGATGAAGATTGCGAATGATGTCCGCTGGCTCGCTTCCGGCCCACGTTGCGGCATTGGTGAAATTACCATTCCGGAAAATGAACCCGGCAGCTCGATTATGCCGGGTAAAGTTAACCCGACACAGTGTGAAGCCCTGACTATGTTGTGCTGCCAGGTAATGGGGAATGATGTTGCGGTAGGAATGGGCGGCGCTTCAGGTAACTTTGAACTGAATGTCTACCGGCCAATGATTATCCACAATATTTTGCAGTCTGTTCGTTTGCTGGCCGATGGCATGACAAGCTTCACTGAGCATTGCGCCAATGGTATTGAGCCTAATCAGGCACGCATTACTCAGCAACTCAATGCATCGTTGATGCTGGTGACGGCGTTAAATACCCACATTGGGTATGACAAAGCATCGATGATCGCCAAAAAAGCCCACCATGAAGGCACCACACTGAAAGAAGCGGCACTGGCAAGCGGCTATCTCACGGAAGCTGAATTTGACGAGTGGGTGCGTCCGGAAGCAATGACCGGCCAGGCTCCGGGCTGACAGGCACAGATAATGTGAACGTTAGTCGTCCATCAGCCACAAATGCAGGCGTGGGATCAGTAGCGTGCCTTGTTGTGCAGAGGGTTTATGCCGCCAGGTAATACTGGCGGCTTCATAATTCAACAGTTCGCCAATGTCTGGCACAGCAGTATGTTCCTGGCAAAGAACTAATAGAGGTGAAGAGCAGGCGAGCTGTTGTTGCCTGCGCTGCCCTGCATACCATACCCGGGCAATGGGTTGTACTTTCACCGGGCGGCGGATCTTGAGCCTTACCCGCTCGGGTAATGAAGCTACATCCTGATACTCGCGTGACACATGGGCATGCCATTGTTCCTGTGTCCAGGGGGGAACTGCGCGTTTTGCCTTCAGGCTTTTTTCCAGTATTACCAGCACTTCATCACGGGTGAGGTTTTTAATAATCTGCTTATTTGCCCAACCAAAATTAATTGAGGAGGGATTTTCAGGCTGTGTAATCTGGCGCCATGTATTCAGGGTAATCAGTCCTGGCAGGTGTTGGTGTACCCACTCAAAACGGGCCGTTGGCGGTAAGTTAACGGTTTGTGTGATGAGGGTTTTTAGCGCCTGTTTATGCTGGTTAATATCGCCAATTAGTGAGCTGAGTTCAGTGTGTTGGCTGCTGTCAACGGCAACACACAACGCCCCCGGCAGGCGCACCGCGGCTTTGCTGCTCTGCTTTGCAGACTGCTGTTGGATAAAGAAATGGCGGAAATGCTGCAACGCGCGGGTGCGTGCCGCCTGGCCGACAAGGGCTGTCACCGCGATTTCATCGATGTCATCCTGCTCTGTACCTTTCAGGCGTTCCGGCAGAGCAAATGTACGAGCGGCAAGTAAGCGGCATTCAGCCAGCACTCTGGTAAGCTGTGCTGTCTGGTGTTCAATATGACTGAATGTTTTTTTGAGTGCCTGAGTGCAATCCTGTTGTGCCATATCAGTACCTGCATGATGGTTAACCAGAGTATCATTTTAGTTACAACATACTCATAGTTTGGCACAAACGCCCGGCATTAGCCAGGGAGCCTGGTTTAACAGGCCTGGCAGGGCCTGAGAGTAAGTGTCAGGAGCGTTGCAGCGGCCAGCTAAAACTCAGGCGGGCACCACCCAGCGGGCTCTTTTGCACGCTGGCTTCACCATTCATAGCGGTTGCAATAGAGTGCACAATGGCCAGCCCCAGCCCACAGCCACCAGTGGCTCTGTCTCTGCTTGGGTCGAGGCGAACAAAGGGTTCGAATACCCGGGTACGTTCCGCTTCAGGTATACCGGGCCCGTCGTCATCCACAGATAATGTTGCCTGGTCACCGGAGACGACTAACGTGACATGGAGCTGTTTTTCACTGTAACGCAGGGCATTATTTACCAGGTTGTCCAGCACACGTTCCATAAGACGCAGGTCAACCTTGCATGTGAGCGCCTGTTGGGGAATATCCAAAGCCAGTTCGCGCTCGGGGTGAATAAAACGCACATCATCAATGCGTTCTTCAAGCCAGAGGGGTAAGTCTATTTCTGTCAGGTTCAGTACCGTTTGTGGACGGTCCAGCCGGGCATAGGTCAGTAATTCTTCAATCAATCCTTCCAACTGGCTGACATCCCGGTTTAATGCCTGCGACTCTTCCTCTGACAGCCTGTCACTCATTTCCAACCGGTAACGCAAGCGTACCAGCGGGGTGCGTAATTCATGGGCGATACCATCAATTAATTGTTTTTTGCTGGAAATCAGTGTGTTGACGTTGTCGGTCATTTGGTTAAATGCAACTCCCAGCCTTTCAAAGCTGGAGCCACTGTCAAAGTGAATGCGCTCATCAAGGTGACCGTCACCAAAACGTTGGGCGGCTGATTCCAGTTTCAACATATCTTTCCAGTGAGGGCGCATCCAGATAAACACAGGAACAGCCAGCGATATAGCGATAAACGCCATCAGCGCGACATCCAGCAGGCGCATTTGGTGGAGGAAGAACAGATAAGGAACCGGGCCTACAACCAGTGCGTAGTGGCTGCGGGGAATACGCTGTAAAAAAGTATATTCCTGGTCCAGCGCCACAATATCGCCTTCTTTCAGGCGCTGCTGGGTCGCAGCGTCCAGATGGAAATTGTTCAACGGTTCAATATGTAACTTGAAGGATAGATTGAAATCCAGATCATTTAGCGTCTTATTCCAGTCTCGCGGGGGGATCTCGCGCAATTCACTGCGCATCAGGTAAAGCGAGCTTTTCATCAGGTCGTCAAGGGACTGCCGCCCGGCACGTTCTGCAGTGAATTTATAAACCAGACCAACCAGCATTGCCATCAGCAGAAAGCAGACAAACAACAGTAAATAGAACTGAATAAAAAGTTTCTTCATAGTCCACCGTAAGGTACGCACATGGAATAAGCCGCATTTACTGCCGTCGACGGCTCAGAGATGGCGATGCAAAGTATACTCTGAATCGTGTTTCCGGCGACGAAATACCTGCAGGATGGTGCTAAGGAGAATGCCACGTCAGATTGCCGAAGGGGAGAATAATGCCAGAATAAGTATCTGGTTGGACCATAAAAAAAAAGAGAAATTTTCGTTAAGGAAACTTCACTGCCTGCCGATAACCTCAGTACGCAGGGGTGCAGCACTATCAGCCACTCTTCACACCGAAGGTGTTGATAGTGATTCACCTTATGTTGATAACCATAGCGTAGTGATACTTCTCAGGGCCGTGTTGATGTCGCCGGCCCTCTTTTTTTTGCTGAAAACTGGCCTTACCGGGAGGTTTCCCACGCGTGGGGAGCAAACAGGTAGCCTTTGTTGCGGATAGTTTTAATGCGATAAGGTTCTGTTGCACTGTCGTGTAGTTTTTTTCGTAACCGGGAAATAGCCACATCGACACTGCGATCCAAACCATCGTAACTCACACCGCGCAGATTTTTCAGTAACATATCCCTGTCCATGATTTGCCCGGCGTGGCTGGCAAGTTCCCATAGCAGTTCAAAATCCGCTGTTGAGAGCAAAATAGTCTCTTTACCAAGAGTGACCTGGCGATTCAGAGGATCAATGCAGAATGTACCAAAATGGATGGCCTGCTGAGGACGGGGGACAGACGCTGAAGCCACTTGCGACACATTTTGCCGGGCACCTGCATTCTGGCGTAAATGCAGGCGTAAACGAGCCAGTAACACAGCCGGTGGGGTTGTTTTAAGGATATAATCGCTGGCCCCCATTTCAAGTGACAAAATATGGTTCATATCACTATCAAGCGAGGTAAGTAAAACTATCGGGCCTTCCCATTTTGGGCGCAGGTCGCGGCACAATGACATACCGTCTTTGCCCGGAAGCATTATATCCAGAAGAACCAGGTCAGGGTTTTCCCTGGCAATAACCGCTTCCGCCTGGTCTCCCCGGGTTTCAATAATGACATCTATGTCGTGCTTGCCTAACCAGGCGGCAATTAATGACCCAACTTCCGGGTCATCTTCAACAAAAACGATTTTAGTCATAATAGGTGGTGTTAATTGTCCTGCTGAACGTGCGAAAACAGTTAGCGTAAATGCCGCCCACCATCAACCGCGAAGGTGCGTCCGGTAGCATACTTGCTGCTCAGCAAGTAATCTACCAGATGAATAATTTCCTGTTCCCCGGGGGCGATTTTCATTAATGATTTGTCCAGCGCTTTTTGGCGATACTGGTCGTCGTCCTGGGGGTTGAACATGATGAGAGAAGGGGCAATGGCATTCACTTTAATGCGTGGCGCTAATTTTATTGCGAATGAACGCGTTAAGTTATCGAGCGCCGCTTTACTTGCCGCGTAAGCAATATGTTTATCACTGCCACGTTCAACAACATAATCGGTGAAATGTACAATATCGCCACTGGCAGGTTCGTCTGTTCCTGTGATACCAGCCAGTTGCTGGTTTAACAGGTAGGGTGTGCGTACATGAATTTGCAGCATGGCTGCCATGACATCTGCATCACTGGTTGCTCCGCCTTCCGCAATCCACTGGCTGGCATTATGAATAATGGCACGTAAACCAGCAGGGCTTTGTTCCTTAATTTGGCGGGCAAAATCCAGCACACCTTCATCGGTGGAAAAATCAGCGGCTATACAGCAAACACCAGCCTGTTCCAGCTCACTGATCACCGGGTAGCGGGTACGGTAACTGATGATAACCGGTTGCCCGAGTGAAACGAAATGTTGCGTAAGAGCCAGGCCAATACGGCGTGCGCCGCCTGTTATCACTATGGGTTGAACCTGGCTCATTGCGTCACCTTTTCGTTATGTTATGCAGTTAGCTTACCAGCATCCATGTCGCAGGGAAGGCAGCTAACAGAATCAGGCTGATACCTGCTTTTTCCAGCCACCGAAGTTGGGCATTATCCTGATGCGTCCGGCGGGCATAAAGAAATACGATTATACCGGGAGCGTACAATACCACGGACAGCAATAAATGCATCAGCCCGGAAGCATACAGTAACCAAATGCCATACACGCAGGCACCATAGCCAATAATTCGGTGTATGGGGGACCGCGCCATTTTGACCAGAAAGGCACCAACCAACAAATAAGGTACCAGAATCATTTCGGAGGCAATGTTTAACAATGCGTTGTAATCAGCACCAGTCAGCCAGATAAGCACCAGGCAAGCCTGAACACTGATATTGGTTAACCACAATGAAGCAGCAGGAGCATTGTTTTTGTTTTGGTGAGTAAAAATGCGCGGAAATGCTTTATGGGTGGCAGCCAGCAGGGGGACTTCTGCAGCCATAATAGTCCAGCTCAGGTAAGCGCCGCATACAGAAACAATCAGGCCCGCGGCAATAATCACTTCACCCCACGACCCCATCATTTCGACCATAATGCCTGCCATAGACGGATTTCGCATGGCTGCCAGTTCCGGGCGGCTGACAACACCTAAAGAGAGCAATGTGACGAATAAATAAACCACTAATGCCGCAATGACCGCCAGTATGGTGGCACGGCCAACATCTTTTTTATGGCGGGCCCGGGCAGAGACAACCACCGCACCTTCCACACCAATAAATACCCACAGGGTGATGAGCATGGTGCCTTTGACTTGCTCCCATACCGGAACACCGAGTGCAAAACCGGTAAAGTCGAGATCAAAGCGCGAAAACTCAAACGCAAGGGCTGCGAGGACAATAAATAAACCCAGCGGTAATAATTTAGCCAGCGTGGCGACCAGGTTAATTCCTGCCGCAGTCTGTACCCCGCGCAGGACAAGAGCATGAACAATCCATAACAGGCAGGATGCACCAACAATTGCCTGCCAGGTGTTACCATCGCCAAAAATGGTATGGCCTGGACTGTCGGTGAAAAAACTCAGTGCGGAGAAAACAATAACCAGGTAGGAAACATTGGCAATAACGGCACACAGCCAGTATCCCCAGGCGGAGCAAAAGCCAATCAGCTCGCCAAAACCTTCCCGTGCGTAGGTAAATATACCACCATCCAGGTCCGGGCGAAGGCGTGTCAGTAGCAACATTGCGCCAGCCAGAAGCAGGATCCCTGCGCCGGTTATTGCCCAGCCAATCAGTAATGCCGCAGGGCTGGCAACGGCTGCCATATTTTGCGGCAGGCTAAACACGCCAGCGCCGAGCATAGAGCTTAAGACCAGCGCTGTCAGGGCCGCAAGGCCAAGTTTTTTTTCCATTAACAACCTGTCAGTAGATGCGCCAACCAGAATAATTATTTCGTTAAGGCGCATAAAAATGGTGAATTTTACTAAGGCGCGGGATTTTACGGGCTGTGAAAACTGCATGCAATGACTTAAACCAGAAAAAACGCTGAATGGCAAAAAAACAAGCAGACTTGTGATGTGCAGTACAGAAAGGGGGCCAGACTGGCATAATCAGTGCTGTAAAACAAAAAAAGTAGCCAGAAAACTGGCTACTTCAAATTGATGAAAACGAAGGAAAAAGCGTGGTTTTTCCTTCGTTTTAGTTAGCAGCCGAAAATCAATAAATTGATTTTCCTGGTTGTTTATTGGGTGACATCCTCTCGTTCATATGCGGACATGAGGTTTGTCATCAGACTCAAGTAGCCAGAAAACTGGCTACTTTCAGGTGACATAACACAGCGGATGAAACGGGTGTTATTTGTACAAATCAGCGCTGATAGTCATATTGCCGCCACGTTCCTGCCACTGGCGGGTAATGTGGTAGTATTTAGCACCTGCTTTTGCAGCGCGTTTGGCAACATTGTAAGAAACATCAGTCATGCTGGCGTAGTGGCCCGTAAATTTGATGCTGTCGAACGGAACCATCTGGGCAGCGGTGATTTTATTCAACTCTTCAATTTTTGTACCGTCAGGCAGAGTGACAGTGTAACGGCCGCCTTTTGAAGACTGAGTCTCGAAGAACCGACCAACATCACTGCTCAGCATACCGGAAGAGGCCACACCCGGAATTTCAACCTTCTTCGCGGCTTCACCGCCTTCAGCCAGCAGTTTGCGGCCTGTCTCAGAATCAGCCGGAATAGCATTCGGGCTCTGCAGAACACGTTTCTTGGCATCCGCTTTATAGATAAAAGCCGTGATCATCTGGTTGCCGCCCTGGTTGGTGTCCATTTGGCGAACAATATAAAAAGATGCGGCGCCTTTCTCTTTGGCTGCTTTCGCAATGGCGGCGTTTACGTCCGGCTGCGAACGGTAGAACCCCTGAACAGTAACCGTGTCGAAAGGCTCAAGTGCAATAGCCTGGTCTTTCGGCAATTCCATCACACCTTCAATGATGCGATTCTTTGGTTTTTCTGCTTCCTGGGCATCGGCATGGTAGATATCAGCGGTAACGCGAGAGTTACCACTGTTACCATAATCATGTGAGTCAACAATATAAAATGATGCTGCACCCATGCTGTCCGCTTTTTTGGACACGGCGGCAACTGCATCGCCAATAGAGTTATAACGACCAGTAATTACGATACGGTCATAGGGTTTTAATGCAGCTGCTTTTTCTGGTGTCAGTTCAGTTGCGGCATGAGCCGATACTGCCACCACAGAAAAGAGAGTGGACGCCAGCAGGGTGTACTTAAAATTCATAGTTAATCCTTCGCCTTGCGCATAAAAAGTACTGATTACAGCCTTATAATACTGTTGTGTACAGGCCGATTATTACATTGAAAAGCCTTACTGTCTTCGCCAATTTTGCCGGTAAATGCGTTTCCTCTGCCATGAAGCAATATTATTTTGCGATATCTGGTAAAAACAGCCGCTTTATCAGTATATTCGTTAATACTTACCACTTTTATAAGTTAAAGTAATGTTAATTGTTGCCAGCACGTCAAAAATCGGATCGCGTTTTAACTGGCTTTTGTGGCTGAATATCTCACTTTTTTATAAAATATAAGTAAAAAATATTACCTGGATGTGCACCTGACTACACTTTCACTGTTCCGATGAGAAATGTAAGACCTGAGATATAGATCACAGGCGTTATTTTCAGTAGGTTATAGAAACATTGTTACAACAGGATTTTCTTGCAGATTAAAAAGTCGCCAGTGGGTAAATGTGCCTGTTGTGCGTCTTTTTTCTCATTTTCATTAAAACCATCACGAGAATCGATGGAAGGGAAAACTATGCGTATTGGTGTACCTCTCGAACGCCTCAACGGTGAAACCCGGGTTGCCGCAACGCCGAAAACGGTGGAACAGCTGCGTAAACTGGGGTTCGATGTTGTCATTGAACATGACGCCGGAAAACTCGCCAGCTTTGATGACGCTGCTTATGTCCAGGCTGGTGCGGAAATTGTGGATACCGCTCAAGCCTGGCAGGCTGATGTGGTTTTTAAAGTAAATGCGCCAGAGCAGGGCGAAATTACGCAAATGCGCGATGGCGCAACATTGGTGAGCTTTATCTGGCCTGCCCAGAATCCTGACTTAATGGCCATGCTAAGCGCGCGCAATATCAATGTAATGGCGATGGATGCCGTGCCACGTATTTCTCGTGCACAGGCGCTGGATGCATTGAGCTCAATGGCTAATATCGCCGGTTACCGTGCGATTGTTGAAGCTGCACATGAGTTTGGCCGCTTTTTCACCGGGCAAATTACCGCCGCCGGGAAAGTGCCGCCAGCAAAAGTGATGGTCATCGGTGCCGGGGTGGCTGGTTTAGCCGCGATTGGCGCCGCCAACAGCCTTGGGGCAATCGTACGCGCCTTTGATACCCGGCCGGAAGTGAAAGAACAAGTGCAAAGTATGGGCGCTGAGTTCCTTGAGCTGGATTTTGAAGAAGAAGCGGGCAGCGGTGATGGCTACGCAAAAGTTATGTCGGAAGCCTTTATTAAGGCGGAGATGGCTTTGTTTTCGGCTCAGGCTCAGGAAGTCGACATCATTGTTACTACCGCGCTGATTCCGGGCAAGCCTGCACCGAAACTGATTACCCGTGAAATGGTTGACAGCATGCAACCCGGTAGCGTGGTGGTTGACCTTGCAGCACAAAATGGCGGTAACTGCGAATACACCGTGCCGGGCGAAGTTTTTGTTACGCCGAATGGTGTCAAAATCATCGGCTATACCGATTTACCGGGCCGTCTGCCAACTCAATCATCTCAGTTGTACGGTACTAACCTCGTCAACCTGATGAAACTGCTGTGTAAAGAAAAAGACGGCATCGTCACCATTGATTTTGAAGATGTTGTGGTGCGTGGGGTTACTGTCGTACGCGAAGGTGAAGTTACCTGGCCTGCACCGCCTATTCAGGTTTCAGCACAACCACAGGCACAGGCAGCACAGCCGAAAGCCGCAGCACCCGCAGCACCAGAAAAAGCCGCATCGCCATGGCGGAAATATGCGTTCCTCGCTCTGGTGATAATCCTGTTCGGCTGGTTATCTACCGTGGCACCGAAAGAATTCCTTGGTCACTTTACGGTATTCGCGCTGGCGTGTGTTGTGGGGTACTACGTGGTCTGGAATGTGAGCCATGCTTTGCACACCCCGCTGATGTCAGTCACCAATGCTATTTCCGGGATTATTGTTGTAGGGGCCCTGTTGCAGATAGGCCATGGCGGCTGGGTCAGTTTCCTCAGCTTTATCGCGGTATTAATTGCCAGTATTAACATCTTCGGTGGTTTCACCGTTACTCAGCGCATGCTGAAAATGTTTCGTAAAAATTAAGGGGTAACAAATGTCTGGAGGATTAGTTACTGCTGCATACATTGTTGCCGCGATCCTGTTTATTTTTAGTCTTGCCGGGCTTTCCCGCCATGAGACATCAAAACAGGGCAACGTGTTTGGCGTCGCAGGGATGGCTATTGCACTGGTAGCAACCATTTTTGGGCCGGATACCAGTAATGTCGTATGGATACTGGTAGCCATGGTGATTGGTGGTGGGGTTGGTATCCATCTCGCCCGTAAAGTTGAAATGACAGAAATGCCTGAACTGGTGGCAATTCTGCACAGCTTTGTTGGCCTTGCGGCGGTGCTGGTTGGTTTCAACAGCTATCTTGACCATGCTCCTGGTATGGAAGCCGTGATGGAAAACATCCACTTAACGGAAGTTTTCCTTGGGATCTTTATTGGTGCGGTGACTTTTACCGGGTCTGTCGTCGCGTTTGGTAAACTGCGCGGTAAAATCTCATCAAAACCATTGATGCTGCCTCACCGGCATAAACTGAACCTGGCCGCTCTGGTTGTATCATTCCTGTTACTGATTATTTTTGTGCGCACCGGCAGCGTAGGGACTCAGGTCTTTGCATTGTTGATAATGACAGTGATTGCACTGGCCTTTGGCTGGCATCTGGTTGCCTCCATTGGTGGGGCCGATATGCCGGTTGTGGTTTCAATGCTGAACTCCTATTCGGGTTGGGCTGCTGCAGCTGCAGGCTTTATGTTAAGTAACGATTTGCTGATTGTTACTGGTGCGCTGGTTGGTTCGTCGGGGGCGATTCTGTCGTACATTATGTGTAAGGCAATGAACCGTTCGTTCATCAGTGTTATTGCTGGTGGCTTTGGTACTGATGGTGCATCAGGTGGTGAAGAAGTTACCGGTGAACATCGTGAAATTAGCGCGGAAGAAACAGCTGAAATGCTGAAAAATTCTACCTCGGTAATTATCACTCCGGGCTATGGTATGGCCGTTGCTCAGGCACAATACCCGGTTGCGGAAATCACCGAAAAATTGCGTGCCCGTGGTGTAAAAGTACGTTTCGGTATTCACCCGGTTGCCGGGCGTTTACCTGGGCATATGAACGTTCTGCTGGCTGAAGCCAAAGTACCTTATGACATCGTGCTGGAAATGGATGAAATCAATGATGATTTCGCCGACACCGATACTGTACTGGTTATTGGCGCTAACGACACGGTAAACCCGGCTGCGCAGGATGACCCGAAAAGCCCTATCGCGGGTATGCCAGTACTTGAAGTGTGGAAAGCGCAAAACGTGGTGGTATTCAAACGCTCTATGAATACCGGTTATGCCGGGGTGCAGAACCCTCTGTTCTTTAAAGAGAATACGCAAATGCTGTTTGGCGACGCCAAAGCCAGCGTGGATGCCATTCTTAAATCACTGTAACTGAATAGTTGCTAACCACAACCCCGGGAGCCACCACAGGCAACCGGGGTTTTTTGTTTTGACGATTCGGCAGGTAATAAAAAACCCGGCACTGGTAAGCCGGGTTTTTAGTGAAATCAAACCTTGTTGTTTATGAGGCATCAACACTGTCTTCTGGCAACACAGGTGACTGGTAGTCATCGGGCTTTAATGCCAGCAAATCGCAGCGCAGATGGTCAATAACCTGTTCCGCTGTATTACCCAAGAATGCTGCTGAAAGCCCGGTACGCCCTACAGTGCCTAACACCACAATCCCTGCTTCAAGGTGAGTGGCTAAATCCGGGATAACTTCTTCCGGCAGGCCTTTCTCAACATGGGTCAGGTTTTCCGGAATACCATATTGTTGGCGCAAAGCTTTCATTGCCAGCAAGTGCTGCCCACGGATTGCATCGTTATAAATGCTGGGGTCAAAGTCGGGTAATTCGATAGCGATATTAATCGGTGTGGAAGGATAGGCACTGACCAGATGGACTTCGGTATGGTCAACCTGTTCAGCCAGGCTTATGGTTTCACGTACCAGTTTCTCATTGAGCGCACTGTGATAAGGCTCTTCACTGGACAGGTTTACTGCAACCAGTGCTTTACCGTTGATGGGCCATTCCTGATCTTTTACCATCCACAGAGGGCAAGGGCATTTACGTAACAAGTGCCAGTCTGTTGGGGTAAAAATTACAGACTCCAGTTTGTCGTGCTGGTGCGCCATCTTCAGAACTAAATCGTGGCCACAGGCCAGCACTTCCTGGATAATGGCTTCATAAGGGCGGTTATGCCACACCACTTTAATATCAATAGGAATGCCAGCTTCAAGATAATATTGTGCCTGTTCCCGAATCCATGCGCTCCGTTGCGCAATCACCCCTTTACGCATTGCTGTCCGTTCATCCGGGGACAACAACGTTGTCATCTCATAAGAAAAGTCATAAATCGGTAAGAATGCTTTAATGGTACCGCCAATCCTTTGGTGCAGGTACACGGCACGCCGTAATGCAGGTTGATCATCCTGATTTGGGTCGATAGCTACCAGCATGTTATGAAACTTTGCCATACAAGGGTCTCCTTACAACAAACTGTAATTACAGCTTAAATCAAGAGTAACCTATAAGCAGGGAATGAAACAGGGGAAAAAGTCTGCCGGATCAATAAATCAGTAAAATTTAACAATCCGACAGTTTTGGAAGGATTATGCAACGCTTTTAGACTGACCAGCCAGCACAGCTAAATCGTCACTGTTTTCGATAGTAATATATTTGCCTTTCACGGCCAGCATTCCGCTTTTCTGAAAGCGGCCTAATAAGCGGCTAATGGTTTCAACGGTCAGGCCTAAATAGTTACCGATATCACCACGGGTCATCGTCAGACGAAATTCACGTGGGGAGAAACCGCGTTGAGCGAAACGGCGCGACAAGTTATAGATGAATGCAGCAAGACGCTCTTCGGCATTCTTTTTGGAAAGAAGCAGGATCATGTCCTGGTCGCCTTTGATTTCGCCACTCATCAGACGCATCATTTGTTGACGAAGATTAGGCATCTTGCCGGACAGGTCGTCCAGCGTTTCAAATGGAATTTCGCAAACCATCGACGTCTCCAGAGCCTGAGCAAAGCTCGGGTGATGCCCTGCGCCAATCGCATCAAAACCAACAAGGTCACCCGCTAAATGGAAGCCAGTAATCTGTTCATCACCTTGTTCAGTTATGGTGTAGCTTTTAATTGTCCCGGAACGAATAGCATAGAGCGATTTCAGCTCATCACCCGCTTTGAACAGTGTCTGGCCTTTCTGGATAGGCTTCTTACGCTCAATGATATTATCCAGTTGATCAAGCTCATGTTCGTTTAATGTGAACGGGATACACAACTGGCTGATACTACAATCCTGGCAGTGGATTGCACATCCGCCCGATTGTATGCGTCGTATAATTCGCTTTTCTGGGATCATAGGTTTGCTCAGGCCATAATTGATTTTGGTCAATTTTAACATCTTTTTGGCGGGAAGGTACAGTGTGACGAAACACCTGGTCATTAAGAATGAAACAGCCCTGGCAAAACGGACTCAGCATCTTCTTGATATACATAAAAGAGTTCCGGAACTTCTTGATATAGCTTGTGTAAAAACGCACAAAATGCCACCTGTATACCATCAAAACGGGCGGCTAACCGTGCTGCTTTGCAATGGCTGTAAGCCTGAGTGTTTAGTGGTGCGCAGCGTCAGGTTCAGCATGGTAGCATGGGAAATAATGCCCTTGACTCATAACACACTTAACTTAAATTACCCGCGGCTGTCTGATTCATAATTTGGTATGGTTAAAAAATGAGCTGCATCTCGGTTTGAATGAAACTTAACTTTAGGAAAATTTTTAGACGATATGTGAGACAATGTTGTCCCTAATAGCTGAAAAAAACACATAGTGCGATGAGTGAACCAGGCATTTAAACCAAAGTATTGAAAATCACAAGTGCAGATAAGATATATTTTCTCTGTAAATCATTCTCATTAACTTCACCTGATAATAACTTTTTTCGAACGATATACCGGTGGAAAGGCATCATCAATAATCGATTTTCTATCATTTGGTCAATTTTTCGCGCCCGAATTATCTCTTATTTTATGCTTATTATTCAATCACATAAATTTATTGTGTTATGAATTTTTCATAAAAAAAAGAGCCTGACGACATCAATCAGGCCCTCAATTTCACACAGCAAGCTATTGTCCGTTTTGTATTTAACAGTGCTCCTTTATCTGCACAGAATTAATTTTATAGCACAAACCTAAATTTTTCCTGTTGTATGCAGTGACTGATTTCACGAAATTTGCTGAATGCTCTTTAAAACCCGCTTTGTTAGTGTGGTTAATTACTTTGGATGTAAATAAAACCGAGTTATTCCTTTTGTTTGTATGAATATCACCATTATTTAAGCCTCACTTAACTATTCAGTAGAATAAAAGGAAGCTGATGTCATAAATGAACGGTAATAAATAACAGGCGCAACTATTTCTTATGGCATAAAACTAAGTTGTAGCGGTGAACAGGTTATTGGATGCCACTATTGTACTCAGAAGATAGCAGGGGGTTGCCTGCAAGTTGCCCGAAGAACTGCCTGCTTTGCCGCAAGCCCTGTGATTTAAGGTATAGTATTAAGCTGGAACGGGTCTGATGGTGGAGAACTGGTAATGAACCCTGACGACAAAGCCTTTTTTCTTGACGCCATGTCTGATGTCAAACCACTCAAATCAAACCAGCATGCACAGCAGCAACCTGCCAAAAAGCCAGGTTTTGATAAACGTGTATACTACCAGGAAGATGAAAACTTCCTTACAACCGGCTTTCTTGATGTTATCCCGCTGAGCGAACCGCTGCATTATCAACGAGAAGGGGTTCAGCAAGGTGTGGTTGAAAAGCTTCGTAACGGGAAATATCAACAACAGGCAAGCCTTAATCTGTTGCGCCTGTCGGTGGCACAATGCCGCCAGCAAGTGTTTGAGTTCATTGTTCAGGCTGAGCGTGCCGGGCTGCGTAACTTATTAATTATTCATGGGAAAGGTCGAGAAGACCGCTCTCATGCTAACGTTATTCGTAGTTTTCTGGCGCGCTGGCTCACTGAGTTTGAGTGTGTGCAGGCTTTTTGCCGTGCGGCAGACAACCAGGGGGGCAGTGGCGCTTGTTATGTTGCTTTGCGTAAATCGCAGGCAGCCAAAGAAGACACGTGGGAACGGCATGCAAAACGAAGCCGTTAACTATTTTAAGTTGTTGGGTACGGATATTGAGGTGGTATGAACGTAAAGGTTATTGCAGTAGATATGGATGGCACCTTTCTTACTGATCAAAAAACATATGACAAAGAAAGATTTATGCGCCAGTACCTGGCTATGGGTGAGCAGGGGATTCGCTTCGTCGTCGCCAGTGGTAACCAGTATTACCAACTCATTTCTTTTTTCCCGGAAATCAAAGATAAAATCGCCTTTGTAGCTGAGAATGGTGCTCTTATTTATGACCAGGGTGAACAAGTTCATCACGGGGAACTGAGTAAAGATGATACTCGCAAAATTGCCGACGTACTCGCAGGGTTTGATGGGATCAATTATGTGACGTGTGGGCTCAATAGTGCCTGGTACCAGCAGGGAGCCAGTGAGGCGTTTATCGCGCTGATGAAAAAACATTATCACCGCCTGCAGCCTGTGGCCGACGTCTACCAGATTGATGACACCATCTTCAAATATTCACTCAACCTTGATGATAAACATATTCCGGAGCTGGTAAGCCAACTGAACCATGCACTGGATGGTGTAATCCACCCGGTTACCAGCGGTTACGGTTTTGTTGACCTGATAATTCCCGGCTCCCATAAAGCCAGTGGATTGCGCCGGTTATTGAAGCGCTGGGAAGTGTCACCAGAAAACCTGGTGGCTGTGGGTGACAGCGCCAATGATGTGGAAATGCTGCACTACGCAGGTTTTTCATTTGCTATGGCTAACGCCGCGCAAGCCGTCAAAGATACTGCTGCATACCAGACTGCATCAAACAACCAAAGTGGTGCACTGGATGTGATTGACGCGGTGTTGCAACACCAACCGCCATTCAAATAATGTTGCCCCCGGCGCGCGTATTAGTGCGCCGGGCGTAATGTTGCAACGCTTGGCTACCTGGCATAAAAGCGGATTAATGTAACCCGGCTGTCAGTTTCTCAATTGTTTCCCGAAACCCGGTAACTGCAATGGCGCGGTTATCTGCCCGATAGCGATCTTTTGGTGCCGGAGCAGAACTTTGTACCCCAATGATATCCCACTGATTATCTCTTTTAAGAAGTATGGGAGAACCACTGTCGCCTGGTAAGGTATCGCATTGATGGGATAAAACTGAACGTTGCGCCCAGCCGGTGATTAAACAATCACTGTCGGTATAGAGCCGGTCGAGGTGGTCAAGTGGATAACCTGATTGTGTAACTTTGCGGCCTGTTTGTTTGAGCGCATCAATCAGTGCCTGGCGGTCACCGTCAAATAATGGCAGTGGCGTAATCCCGGAGGGGGGATTGCGCAGAATAACAATACCGATGTCATCTGCAGCAGCAGAAGGTGGCACTATCCAGCCATCGCCATCAGGCTTGAGCTTATGGCCCAGCGCGCTGTCGACACGGCCTTCAATGTCATGAATCTCATAGCGCCAGGCACCTTTGGAAGAGATAAAACGCAGTGCAACTGCTTTATCACGCTTGCCATGAGGGGGCATCAGCAAACAGTGGCCGGCAGTCAAAGCAACATTGTCGGCAATCAGTGTGGCGGTACATAAGTTTCCACTGGCTGTTTCTAATTGCCCAATTGCGGCCCAGGGGGCGTCCTGTGGGTTACTGACAGCAACCCGGTCATCTTTACCAAAAAATAATGTCTTGATTTCCTTAGGGCTGAGATCCTCATCATCTGCATGAACCCATGCAGGTAGCAGAAACAGTATTCCCAGCAGAATAACAGGAGCTTTGCGCATAACACTCTCTAAAGGCGTCACGGTGGATGATTCAGTTCCAGTCAGATAACTATAACAGGCTATAAAGAAGAAGGAATAAAATCAGCAAACTACCCTGTTAAATGACCAGATAAATAAGATTAAGGAATGTGATGGTGTGTGGTTTGTTTTTCTGTATGTCTTTGCCGTAAAAAAGACAAAAAAACACCCGGATAACCGGGTGTTTGCCTTAAAGTGCTGCAGTATCAATTATGCAGCAGGCTGAGCAGCCGGTTTAGCGGCTTCATGTTTTTTAACTACTTTTTTATGGTGTTTTTTAGCAGCCTGGGCTTTCTGGGCAGCCGGTTTAGCGTCTTCGTGTTTTTTAACTACTTTTTTGTGGTGTTTTTTGGCAGCCTGAGCTTTTTGTTCAGTAGCAGCTTTTTTATGTTTTTTATGGGTTACTTTTTTGTGGTGAGCAGTTGCTGCCGGAGCAGTAGCAACAGCAGGAGTGGCTGCGGCAGCTGCAGGCGCAGCAGTAGTTTCAGCAGCGAAAGCAGCAGAAGAGAGACCCATAGCAGCGGCAACAACCAGCGCCAGAACTTTATTCATTGCGAAATCCTCGAATTATTTCAGTGTTAAACCCCACTGCGGGGCCGTTGAAAGCAACTATACGAGGGAAATAACGGCGCTTCAGTATGTGATTGGTATCGGTATGTAACGGTATGTACAAATTACAGGTAATGTAATTAATTGATATTTAACGATTAAAAATCAATAGCGCTAGGCAGTTAAAAAATATAAAGGCAGGCCGTAATGACTGCGCAGATAACCAGGCAGGTGAGGATGATTTCAAACCTGTAGCGGCTCAACATCCAGTACCTCCAAAAACACCCGGTGTAAACCGGGTGTGAGTAGATAAAAATGGCAGGAAATGCAGAATCAGGCAGCAGGTTTTACCGCTGGTTTAGTGGCTTCGTGCTTTTTCACAACTTTCTTGTGGTGCTTTTGAGCCGCCTGAGCTTTCTGTGCCACTGGTGCAGTGGCTTCGTGTTTCTTCACCACTTTTTTGTGGTGTTTTTTGGCGGCCTGCGCTTTTTGCACAGTTTCGGCTTTTTTATGTTTTTTATGCATCACTTTTGTGTGGGATGCCGTTGCAACAGGCGCTGCCGCAGTTGTGGCAGCAGGGGTTGCGGGTGCCGCTGTCGTTTCAGCAGCAAAAGCGGCGGAAGAAATACCCATAGCGGCAGCAACAACCAGTGCCAGAACTTTATTCATCTCAGAACCCTCAGTAACTTCATTCTCCCCGAAAGTGGGGTGATACTTACTATAAGTACCCGAATACTGGTTTTCCGTGAGTCAAAGGTATCGGTATGTAACGCTTTGTACATGCTCTGAATTTATACATAAAAACAACAAGTTAATTTATCCGGTTATTGGGCGATAAAATTAACCTGCACATCTTTGGGGCTGGCATAGTAGGGCCATGACGTAACGATGAAATCGGCACCTGCTGCGACGAATTCGTGGATGTTGCCCGGATTAACACCACCCGCAATCCCTAAACGGGTTGCCAGCCCGGCCTTCTCAATATGTGTTTTACACAGGCGAATATCTGTCGGGCTGAATTTATCCAGTTGTAATATTTCGGCACCCGACTGCGCCCAGTGTATGGCATCTTCAATGTCATGCACTTCTACAATTGCACGGTGCTCAGGTGCACGCTGCTTAAGCTGAAAAAGCGTCTTCCCGGAACAGGTGTGAAAAAACTGCCGGTGTTCGGCAAACACCAGAATACTTTCTGATACGCCAAGCCGGTGCATTACGGCACCGCCAGCGTGTACCGCTTTTATGGAAAGGGCTTTCGTGCCGGGCACTTGTTTACGCGTACAGGCAACCGGAATACCCTGAGCACCATCCACCATTGCTCTGGCGGCGCTGGCTATCCCGCTGGCCCATTCCACGATAACCTGAGCAGATTTCCACACCGTAAGCAGCGTTTGAGCACTGCCGGATGCACTGAGGATTGGGTCTCCAGGAGCCAGTTGTGAACCCGATGGTTGCAAAAAATCCAGTGAGGCGCCTTTTAACTCGAACATGCGTGCAGATTCTTCTGTTGCGCACAATGTCATGGGGAAGCGAGCCCGGAATTCAACACGAGCAGACGCTGTTGCTGGAATCAATAATGAAGTTGTCAGGTCACCCCATGGTGCATCGTCATGTAATAACTGCAGAATTGATTCGTCACTGAGAACTCTGTCCATAAAAACCTCGCGTTTTGTATGGGAAATACGCAGGGACATCATGACGTGCTTTCTGCGATGTGGCAATGGTAAGTATTGTGCGCTGAATGATATTGGGGCGATATCACCAGCATTATATTGTCTGGCTGGCAGGGAATCATGAAGTAGTATGCTTTACTGGCAAGCAGAGCAAGAATACAGGAAAGAAAAACCATGTGCTCCGCGCGAGCGCATGCTTATATATTTCCGGCATAAAATAAAGCGTTTATGTATTTGCTGGGCCTGCATTAATTTGTCTCAATAGATTTAATCGAGGCAATTACGGCAGGGTAACCAGTGAATTTTCAACAACTACGTATTATTCGTGAAGCGGCCCGCTGCAATTACAACCTGACAGAGGTTGCTAACCGGCTCTATACCTCGCAGTCGGGTGTCAGCCGCCATATTCGTGAACTGGAAGAAGAACTGGGTATTGCGTTATTTGTCCGGCGTGGCAAGCGCTTATTGCACATGACTGACCCGGGTAAAGAGCTTCTGGCGATTGCCGGGCGAATTCTTAATGATGCCGGGCATATTCGCAAACTGGCAAATATATTCAGCAGTCACGATAGTGGGCAGTTGGTTATCGCGACCACTCACACTCAGGCGCGTTACAGCCTGCCTTCGGTAATTAAAGAATTTCGTGCACTTTACCCTGGCGTACAGTTGGCCCTTAATCAGGGAACTCCGGAAGAAATCGTTGCGATGCTGGAGTCTGGTGAAGCAGATATTGGTATTGCAACAGAACGGCTGATGAATGCGCCCTCACTGGCAGCATTCCCATATTACCGTTGGCATCATGCTATTTTAGTACCGGAGAATCATGTATTGGCTCAGGAATCCGTTATCACACTGGGTGCACTAAATGCTCATCCAATGATAACTTACCGCCAGGGAATAACAGGGCGCTCGCGTATTGATAATGCATTTATGGCTGCCGGGCTGGCACCACAAATAGTGATTAGCGCACAAGACTCTGACGTTATCAAAACCTATGTGGAATTGGGATTGGGTGTGGGGATTGTGGCGGATATGTCCTGCAACCCGAAG
This sequence comes from Mangrovibacter sp. MFB070, assembly GCF_000705335.1. NCBI lineage: Bacteria > Pseudomonadati > Pseudomonadota > Gammaproteobacteria > Enterobacterales > Enterobacteriaceae > Mangrovibacter > Mangrovibacter sp. MFB070. Next base: position 260,291 of record NZ_JJMI01000039.1, on the reverse strand, counting down.
CGGGATCATGGCCTGATTAAACTGAATGCAGAACATTTATTTGAAGCTAATACTGTATGGCTGGGCCTGAAACGCGGGCAATTACAGCGAGATTATATTTGGAAATTTATACAGTTGTGCAATCAGGAACTGGCGCCTGAAGCTGTAAAGGCCAGCGTTTTTGCTCCAGAGCCGGGCAGTGAACTTAACTTTGAAATATGATGGCAGAGAAGAACCCGTTTCTTGCTTTACTTTATTGTGAGGTATGCCGTGCTCAATTGTTTATTTTGGGCACGGCATGTGTGATGCATGTTTTTAGCAACAGGCAATCAGAGGGTTGGCCCGCTGAATAACTGCCGGTAATCAGGGCATTGATAAGGTGCGTGGAAATGTATCGTTGCTGGAGGGGATGAGAATACGGTCCAGCACACTGGCCTCAAGGTCGGCCAGTTTAGCCGAACCCCGTCGCCTCGGGTGAGGTAAATCAATCATTAAATCAAGCCCAATGCGGCCTTCTTCAACAAGTAATACCCGGTCAGCCATCGTGACGGCTTCTGACACATCATGTGTAACCAGCAACACAGTGAACCCCTGTTTTTGCCATAGCGACGTGATAAGCGCCTGCATTTCAATGCGGGTTAACGCATCCAGTGCGCCCAGGGGTTCATCCAGTAACAGCAGGCCAGGCTGGTGGATGAGGGCTCGCGCCAGTGCAACACGCTGTTTTTGCCCACCCGAGAGAGCAGAAGGCCATTCTGTACCTCTTGATTCCAGCCCCACCGCTTTCAATGCTTTACCCGCTGTATCATGCCAGTCGCCTTTAAGCCCGATCCCAACATTATTGAGAACACTCTTCCAGGGTAACAGGCGAGCTTCCTGAAACATCATCCGGATATCCTGTTGTGCCTGGCGCAGTGGCATGCCTCCTGCACGCAATTCGCCGCTGGATACCGCTTCCAGCCCGGCGAGCAGGCGAAGCAGGGTACTTTTACCGCAACCGCTACGGCCCACAATAGCGACAAACTGCCCGGCAGGAATGTGCAAATCAATGGTGTCCAGAATAGTTCGTGTTCCGTACTGCTTGCTGACACCATCCAGCACCAGGGGAAGCCCGGTATTCAAACGCGCGGGCCGCGAAGAGTTTAGGTCAGTCATGCGGTTTCTCCTGTTTGAGGCTGGAATGCCGGGTGCCAGCGCAGCCAGATATGCTCAAGAAATAGTGCAATGCTGTCTGCCAGTTTTCCCAGCAGTGCATAGAGAATAATGGCGACGACAACCACGTCCGTTTGCAAAAATTCACGTGCGTTCATGGCCAGATACCCGATGCCAGCACTGGCAGAAATGGTTTCTGCCACAATCAATGTCAGCCACATCAGCCCCAATGAGAAGCGTATTCCCACCATAATGGCGGGAAGCGCGCCTGGCAGTATCACTTGCCAGAACAGGCTAAATCCATTTAGCCCATAGCTGCGCGCCATCTCCAGTAACCCGCGGTCAATATTGCGAATTCCGTGGTATGTATTCAGGTAAACCGGAAACAGACTGCCCAACGCCACCAGGAAAATTTTGGCTGTTTCATCAATGCCAAACCACAGTATTACCAGTGGAATAAGTGCCAGGTGAGGAATATTCCGTAGCATCTGAATGGATGTATCAAACAGCCGTTCGCCAAGTGGCGACAACCCTGTGATTATCCCGAGTAATAACCCTACAGAGCCACCAATCGTGAAACCGAACAGCGCGCGCCATGTGCTGATACTCAGGTTGTGAAATAACTCCCCATCAGCAGTAAGCCGCCAGAATGCGAGGATTACAGCTTCTGGTGAAGGAAATATCCGTGAGGATATCCAGCCGGTTTGTGCTGCGACTTGCCACAGAGCAACAAGCGCAAAGGGAACTAACCAGGGCTGTATCGCCCGGGTAACTTTTTTCATCGGTTATCCCTCTGGGCCTGTGCTGTTTTGTGTGGCACAAATTCATTGCCGATAATTTCTCCCTGGGCAGACAGCCTTCGTTGCGCCGGTGTTTCAGGAACGGCAACATCCAGTAGTGGGAATAATAACTCGCCAACGCGCCAGGCTTCTTCAAGGTGCGGATAACCAGAAAGCACAAAGGTATCTATCCCCAGGCTGGCATATTCCTTTATACGTAATGCGACTGTTTGCGGGTCACCGACCAGCGCCGTTCCAGCACCACTGCGAACCAGCCCAATACCAGCCCAAAGATTTGGGCTTATCTCAAGGTTTTCGCGTTTCCCATTGTGTAACTGCGCCATGCGTCTTTGCCCAACAGAGTCAAAGCGGTTGAGCGATTCCTGCGCTTTGGCAAGGGTTTCATCATCAAGCCGTGAAATAAGGCGATCGGCTGCCTGCCAGGCTTCTTCGTTTGTTTCACGAACAATGACGTGTAAGCGAATACCAAAACGTACTGTCCGGCCAAGTGCAGCTGCTTTTTCACGCACCTGTGCCAGCTTCTCTTTGACCAGCTCTGGTGGTTCACCCCAGGTGAGGTAGAGATCAACCTGTTCTGCGGCAAGATCCTGTGCCGCATCAGACGAACCACCAAAATAGAGTGGCGGATAAGGTTGCTGTACCGGCGGGTAGAGCAGTTTTGCCCCCTTAACTTTGATATGCTTCCCTTCAAAATCTACCTGTTCACCAGACAATAAGCGCCGCCATACCCGCGTGAATTCCGCTGAGGCTTCATAGCGTTCAGCATGGTTAAGGAATACGCCTTCTGCTGCCAGTTCGTCAGGATTCCCCCCGGTAACAAGGTTAAATAACGCACGCCCATTGGACAGCCTGTCCAGGGTGGCCGCCTGCCGCGCGGCAAGGGTGGGCGAAACCACGCCGGGGCGCAGGGCAACAAGGAAACGTAGCCTGCGTGTGACCGGAATGAGTGACGATGCTACCAGCCAGGAGTCTTCGCATGAGCGGCCTGTCGGGATCAATACTCCACCAAAGCCAAGGTGATCAGCAGCCTGAGCAATTTGTTGCAGGTATGCGTGGTCAACAACGCGCGCAGATTCGTCACTGGCAAGGTAATGGCCATCACCGTGAGTTGGCAGGAACCAGAAAATATTCAGACTCATGGTACATCTCCTGTATTTATTGGGCTGACGGGAAGTGCCAGATATGGCTGGCAACATCAACCGGGACGGGTATCAAATGGTTTTGATAAAAAAGGTCTGCCGTTTTCTGCTGTGCTTTCAGTGTTGCCTCATCGACAGGCGTGATAGTTATTTCAGGTCGGTGGTCGAGATAACTGGCAATGACCTTTTCAGGTAACCCCAGATTCTTTGCCAGCAGAGTAATACTCCGGGCTCGTTGAGTACGGGTCAGCGCCTCGGCCTGAGTTAAAACCTGCAGGACTTGCCTGAGAAAAGGGCTGTGTTGTTCGGCAAAGCTGTGGGCAGCCAGATAAAAAGAACCGGCTCTGCTGATGTTGCTGCCATCGGCCAGCACTCTGGCATTACCCTGCAACAGCGCGGCGGAATAGTACGGATCCCAGATTGCCCATGCATCAACATCACCCTGTACAAAAGCCGCACGGGCATCGGCCGGTGTGAGATATACCGGACGGATGTCGCTGAATTTCAACCCGGCCTTTTGCAGTTGCAACAGCAATAAGTTATGTGCGCTGGACCCTTTCTGGAAAGCCACTTTGCGGCCTTTCAATTCTGTAACACTCTTAATGGCGCTGTTTTTTGCCACCAATATCACTTCTGCTTTGGGTTTTGGTGGCTCTGACCCTACATAGACAAGGCTGCCTCCTGCTGCCTGGGCAAAAATTGGCGGCACTTCACCTGTACTGGCAAGATCAATGCTGCCTACATTCAGCGCCTCCAGCATTTGTGGCCCGGCGGGGAATTCTGTCCATGTAATAGTGGTTTGCGGGAATTTTTTCTCCAGCAACTGCTCACTTTTTGCCATGACCAGCGCAACAGATCCTTTTTGGTAACCAATACGTAATTGTGCCGGGGTATCTGCGGCAAATACCGCTGACGCGATGCTCAGCAGGCTTATCAGCACAGTGGCGGTGAATTGTTTACTCCTTGAAAACATCGTGTGCTCCTTAAATCAGGCCGTTTGGCGCATCAGTGTATTTGGGTGATGATGGCGACCCAGTGCTTCAGTGAAGTTCTCCAGGGCTGTGAGTAAGCGTTTTTCCAATGCAGAAGAGAACAGCGTTGAATGTGCATCTATGGATATTTGGCTGTCTTCTGCGAAGACGCTGTGCAGGATCTCTTGTGCTTTGAGTGCGCAAAGTACGGGTTTGAGGCTGTAATCCACTGCCAGCATGTGTGCCAGAGAACCTGCTGTTGCCAGTGGTAACACCACTTTGTGTTCCAGTGCCCGTTCCCCAAGCAAATCAAGAAGTGTTTTCAGTACGCCTGTAAATGAAGCCTTGTAGATAGGGGTTGCGATGATAAGCCCATCTGCGCTGGCAAGTTGTGAGGTGAACGTGGCAAGTGCCGGGCTGTCGAACCTTGCAGTAAAAAGATCTTCATGTGGCAGGTTGTTAATGTGCCACGGCAGAACTTCAATCCCCTGGTTTTCCAGCCATTGCCCGGCACGGCTGAGCAGCGCGGTGGAACGGGAAGGGTAATGCGGGCTTCCCGCGAGTGTTAAAACACGCATAGCAACTCCTTATAACAAAAAGTTATTTATTTTTACTTATTAATAACAGGTTGGATAAGTGTGGCAGGTTGCCTGGAGGGACAGAAATAACTATTTCTGGAATACAAAGCTAAAAAATAGCTAAAGCACTAAGCCGTAGTAATAGCCATAGTGCGTACTGAACAATGCACTTACTGTTTGTACCATGGAAAAACAGGTGTTAATGCCGAAAGAGTGAGCAACTTTCTTATCAGACCAGGTGCAGGAAACTTGCGTTTTAAAAAATAGATAAGGCGTGCGCATACTGCTAATTTCGTTAGTCTTTGCATTATGACAAGTTTGTCATCAATGCGTCACCAGCCCAACAGTGTTACCCCTGTAAAGTGAGTTTCATACAGAGATTATTCAGTTGATAACACCAACTGATTTACAGAAACCACTAAATATCATGGAGTAACTGTTATGAAAAAAATTGCTTTGGCTATCGTAGTTTCTTTTGGAACAATGGCATCGGTTTGGGCTGCTGAACCACAGCATCTCACTGAAATAAGTGATACAGCGCACCACCAGGCCCAGCCTGAACATGAATCAATGGTCAACTGTGATATGAGTAGTAGGCCTGGGAAAAATGAATGGCACAACAAAATGATGGAGACGCAGGTATCACACACCACAGAAGATGGAAACGGGACAAAACCATTTTCCTCACTGAACGAACATGAACGTGCCGCCATTATGCATAAGTTCACACATAATGGGGAATCAGGCCCACATATGCGGGCATCAGAAAAACATTTGCAGATGATGCAAAAATCCGGTGACTCTATTTAAAACGTCTGCGCCAGTGAGTATCAGGGTTAAATTACCTGCAATTTTATCTGTATTGGGTACTGTCCTGGTGCCCAATTCTGTTTCAGACCAAAACAGACATAAGGCTGTTTGCGATGTCATTGCGACAAGGATACCCAACTTTTTGCCGGATTTTATCTGGTATATATAAAACAGAGGGAGCAGTTGATGAAAATACTCATCGTAGAAGATGAAAAAAAAACAGGCGAATATTTGTGCAAGGGGCTGACTGAAGCAGGATTTGTAGTAGATCTTACCGACAATGGCTTAACAGGCTATCACCTTGCGAATACGGCAGAATATGATCTTTTAATTTTAGATATTATGCTTCCTGACGTGAATGGCTGGGATGTGGTTCGCATGCTGCGTTCAGCTGGAAAAGGATTACCAATCTTGCTGTTAACAGCCCTTGGTACTGTAGAACACCGGGTCAAGGGGCTTGAACTTGGCGCTGATGACTATTTGATCAAGCCTTTTGCATTTGCCGAACTTCTTGCACGTGTCAGAACACTGCTCCGCCGTGGTAATACAGTCATCCCTGAAAGCCAGTTTAAGGTAGCAGACCTGATGGTTGACCTTGTGTCCAGAAAAGTAAGCCGGGCGGGCAATCGAATTCTGTTAACAAGTAAGGAGTTTAGCTTGCTGGAGTTTTTTATTCGCCATAAAGGTGAAGTGCTTCCGCGTTCCCTGATTGCCTCTCAGGTGTGGGACATGAACTTCGACAGCGATACCAATGCGATTGATGTCGCTGTAAAGCGCCTGCGGGCCAAAATTGATAATGACTACGAACTAAAACTAATTCAGACAGTGCGTGGGGTGGGATATGCCCTGGAGACCCCTGATGAATATTAATTTACCCGGCCGGCCGTTTTCGCTGGCTCTGAGGTTGACGTTCTTCATCAGCTTGTCGACTATTTTGGGGTTTATTACTTTCACATGGATAATGCTGCATTCCGTTGAGGACCATTTTGCACAGCAGGATGTTAATGACCTCCAGCAATTCAGCGCCAGGATCAATGAAATACTGCATTCACCAGCAGCGCAGGAACCACAGAGGGTAAAACAACTACAGGATTTGATCGCGGGCTACCGGGATATTTCGGTATTGATAGAAAATTCACATGGAGAAACGTTATTCAGTTCTCCACAGGGTTCTAAACTCCACCTTGCCAAAGAAGATGCCAGTTTTCTTTCACACCTGAATAGTGACCTGAACAGTGGGGATGTGTTCCTCTGGAAACCAGAGGTTAATTCGATAACTGGTAACCAGTTCCCCCTAATAAATAATCAAACATACCGGGTTATTGTTGCTTCGGGGCAGGCATCATTTGGAGGAAAACAACAGAGTTATCAGCTGATTATTGGGCTCTCAATTAACTTTCACCTCCATTATCTTGATGCGTTGAAGAAGAAACTAGTGGCTATTGCCATTGTGATAAGCCTTGTGATTATTTTTATAATCCACTTCGCGGTGAGACAAGGGCATCAACCTCTAAGAAAGGTAAGTAATACCATTAAGAACATCACTTCCGATAAGCTTGATGAGCGACTGGATTCATCTCGCGTTCCAATTGAACTGGAACAGTTAGTGATTTCGTTTAATTACATGATTGCTAAAATTGAAGATGTGTTTAACCGGCAGGCTAATTTTTCTGCCGATATTGCGCACGAAATCAGGACACCGATAACCAATCTGGTTACACAAACTGAAATCGCACTTAGCCAGAGCCGAACCCAGAAGGAACTGGAGGATGTACTTTATTCCAGCCTGGAAGAATACAACAGAATGACCAAAATGGTCAGCGATATGCTGTTCCTGGCACAGGCTGATAACCACCAGTTACTTTCAGAAATGGTGATATTTGACCTCAGTGTAGAGGTCGGCAAGGTTTTTGACTTCTTCGAAGCATGGGCAGAAGACCGCAATGTAGCACTACTATTTAACGGGCGATCATGCCTTATCACCGGAGACCCACTGATGTACCGTAGAGTGCTCAACAATCTTCTGTCGAATGCTTTGCGATATACTCCAGAAGGAAGAGTTATTACGGTATCGGTACTAGAGCGCGAGCACAATTTCGATCTCACTGTTGAAAACCCAGGCGCTCCCATACCAGAGGAACATCTGCCACGGTTGTTTGATCGCTTCTATCGTGTAGACCCGTCCAGGCAAAGAAAAGGTGAAGGGAGTGGGATCGGGCTGGCAATAGTTAAATCAATAGTGGCATTACATCATGGTAAAATCCGTGTCGAATCCGATGCAGTTTCAACACGTTTCATTATATCGATTCCCCGGATGTAGCGACGCATTTCAATACTGAGGTAACGCCACTATTTTAATCGACATATCAATACTGTAGGAGTCTCCTTGTTGAAGCATGCGTAACCCCGGCCTGCCTGGAATATTATGTGCATTTACCTGATGTGACTGTGGTTCAAGGCATACAAAGTTGTCATTTCCATTCTGGTAAACCATTAGCCAGGGTAAATCACTGCTGAGAGTGATTTTTCTGAGTCGGTTTGTTATTTGTGCCACGCCATTCCACCCAGAGTAGCAATTATTTATCCATTTGGCAGATGGCACCCTGGGTTGAGAAAAATTCATATATCCGGGAATCTCTTCATGCCATTCATCGGCTAAATGGAATTCATTTTCTGACCAATATCCGGTTGATGAAAATTGCACTGTATCATCCAGAGATGTTTGAAAGAATGGGTGGAAACCCGCGCCATATGGTGCTGGCTGTTTGCCAAGGTGGATCAGCGTGATTTTTGCTGTGAATTGATTATCTATTAGACGATACTCAATGTCGGCAATATAATAATAGATACCTATTGGAGCTGGTTGTGAACGCAAAATAATATAGCTGTCTTTTATTTCTAATAAACGCCACTGAGTTAACCACCCATTACCATGAAGATAGTAGGGATCATTGAATGGCGATTGGGGAAGTGTGTATATCTTATCGCTTACAGAAAAACAATTACCCGCGATTCTGTTTGCAAAGGGTAACATAGGAAACATTGCGGACTCAGCAGGATGCCATTTGTCTTTTACCAACCATTGCCGGAGAATATGCCCGCCATTACCCAGGCATTCAAGACTTAACAGGCATGCGCCGTTATCAGTTATCCGTGCCCGCAGGCACGGATTTTCAATAGTATAATTAGCCATTATCACCAGACTGTCAGACTGAGTGTTTTTTCGTTTCAAAAGGCACCGACTTTACTGTGGCGCTCAACATTTTTTGCTCGAGGACTTCCAGTGATACACCTTTAGTTTCAGGGATTTTCCGGAATATAAAGACAAAACCCATTGCACAGATCACGCCATATAACAAGAAACTGCCAGCTGCTCCCAACCCTGCATTAAGTAACGGGAACGTGTACGTCAATACAAAGCAGGCAACCCACAAAGCAAGTGTTCCTACCGACATAGCAAGGCCGCGCACCCTGGCTGGAAATATTTCAGACAATAATACCCATGTCACTGGTGCCAGTGTCAGCGCATAAACGGCGATAGCAGCCAGAACTAGTAGCAGCACAGGCTGGCCCATGGTTCCTGTAGCATAGGCTGTGGCAATCGCGGCATAAATCACCGTCAACCCACCAGCGCCAATCAACATTAATTTTCTGCGCCCGACTTTATCTACCAGGGGTAAGGCAATGATAGTGAAGATCAGATTAATGAGCCCGGTAGCCACAATAGATTTCAGTGTACTGTTAATATCAAAACCAGCAGACGCAAATATTTCCTGTGCATAATTGAATATGACATTAATGCCACACCACTGCTGAAAGACAGCTATTACCATGCCAATAAACAGAACAGGGCGGACATTTTTATCAAGCAGGGAACGCAAATGGACTTGCTGGTTATCTGCATGAGCCTGAGTAGTGGCCGTTTTGATTTCTGTGAATGTTGCATCGGCATAGTGCTGGTTACCTATTCTGGCAAGCATATCCCGGGCACTTTGTTCTTTTCCTGCACGCACCAGCCAACGAGGTGACTCAGGTACCAGAAACATCAGCACCAGAAACGCAATTGCGGGTACCACGCCTGCACCAAACATCCAGCGCCAGCCAAGCTGCCCATTCCAGCTTTGCTGAATATCAACCAGCGTCGCCCCTGTTTCCACCGGGCGAGCAATAAGCAAATTAACAATTTGCGCAGCCAGTACACCAATAACGATTGTTAACTGATTAATGGCGACAAAACGCCCGCGTTTTTCTGCCGGACTGACTTCGGCAATATACAGCGGACTAATAGCTGAAGCGATACCGATACCTAATCCGCCAATAATACGAAAGGCGATAAAGATATCGAAGTGTGTTGAGAATGCGATACCCACTGCAGAAGCGGTAAACAGGAATGCAGATAAAATAAGTGGAGTTTTACGTCCGAATTTATCTGCCAGCCAGCCTGCACTCATAGCGCCAAAAACGCAGCCGACCAGTGCTGAGCTCATAGCCCATCCTGAAGTGGCAGGGTCAGTAATCGAATAATAGGCTTCATAAAATGGCTTCGCGCCACCAACAACCACCCAGTCAAAACCGAATAATAAACCGCCGCAGGCTGCGACCAGACATATCATCCAGACATAACCCATATGCAGCTGATGTGGATCGTTTTTCATATCCATTCCTCTGAATTTAACTGTATTGTGGAAATAAGAGGGATGCCTCCCTCTTATTCGTAATTAATTATAAATATTTGCTTCGCAGGCGATATTAATTAAATGCGCCTTGTCATGAGCAGGGTTTATTTCAAGAAGTTTAGTAATACATTGTTTGAATTTCTCATGTTCATTCATCCCTAAATACCCCAGAGCACTGACAAACAGGCAATGCTGTAAGTGAAGTGATTTCTGGTCACTATCCAGAACAACTAAATCTGGCAGTGATACAGCAAAGAAGTCACTTGTCACTTCATCATTGCAATGTTTATCAGACCAGTTAATAAAGCTTCTGAACATCTGCTCAGCTTTATGTGGCTGGCCTGTTTTTTTGAAAGCCAGTGCCTGATAAAACAGATAATCAACGGGTTGATCATTATAATAGCGTCCTGCGTCAAGGCTTGAGCCACCTTTAATTGCTTCCTGATACTCTCTTTCTGCCTGGTGAGTTTCCCCTTGTTGTTCAGCACACCAACCCAGTAGATACCAGATATCATTATCACTTTGTCCTGCCAGACGTCCCTCGCCAAGATTTAACGGATAGGTTAATGCTGATGTCAGTAATTCGCGTGCGTCATTAAATTGCCCTTGCTGAATGGCGGCAATGGCCTGGCGTTGCTTATTGATCAAATACTGCCCGGTTATTCGGCCTTCACCCCCTTCCCAGGGGTGGAAGTCTCTCTCTGCCAGCGTTTTTGCAGCAAGAGCTATCTCGCCCTGAATATTCCACATATTCAACAGCTCAGCTGTAAGGTCATCACGCATCAAGGCAACATCAATTTTCCCGTTGAGTGCCTGTAATCGCAATGTGGGGGTTTGACCGGTAATCTTGTAAAGATAATCGCGTTCAAATAGCAGACGTGCATTGTTGGGTTCCAGAACGATGGCCCGCTGCAACGAAGCTTCTGCCTGTTTAAAGTCGCCGCGTTTATTCCATGCCCATATGCCTAACAAACGGTGGACCGGTGCAAAGTCGGGCATTTTTTCAACAGCGAATGACCAGCAACTTACCGCCTCGTCATAACGCTTTTTACTATAGTGGAAACAGCCCAGTAAATATTGAGCAAAGCCGTAATCCTGCAGGTTATGCAGCATGTTGACTTCTTCAATAAGGTTGGGGAAACGTACTTTTAATGCAAAATTGTTTTTTGCCCGGGTAACAAGCTGGTGCTGTTCATCTCTGTTCCGTGTTAATGCGGCACGCCAGAGTAATGGCAGGGTTTCCTGGTTATTCAGCAACGCCAGAATAGACAACGCTTCTGTTGACATACCCAGAGTCACCAGCCAGCCTGCGAGAACCGAGGAATTAGTCCCGCGGTCATTGGCAATTGTCGCCAGCATATTCAGAGACGCCGGGCTCTGTGTAATTGCGTAATGGGCATAATGCAACGCATAGCTCAGTGGGTAGTCGACCAGATTGCTGTCAATATATTGCAGCGCGGATTCCTGTTTCCCGGTTTGCGCCTGAAGAAGGGCGCAAAGTGCCATTGCCAGGTTATTAGAGCCGTTAAAGCGCAGGCTTTGCTTGCAGAAACTAAGGGCTTTAGCTTTATTACCAGCAATGAGTTCAAGGCGTGCCAGGTGATAAAATGCTGTATCACGGCAGTCGGCGCTCCAACTGGATTTGAAATAATTGTCATATGCCTCTTTCAGCCGTCCTTGCTTCTCCTGAGCACAAGCCAGAATATGGCTGGCTTCACCTGATTGCGGGTTTTTGTTCAGTTTGTGCGCGCGTTGTAGTGCACTTTTTGCATAGCTTTCAGCTTCTTTCCAGTTAGCCCGGTTATATTCCAGTGTTGCCAGGGCAACATTGCAGCGATAATCATACGGGTCAATATCCAGTGCCCGCAGGTAGTAATCGTAAGGAGAGCGGCTGGCATTGAGGTACTGTTCAAGATGCTGACCAATGAAGAACAGCTCATCACAATTATTCAACTCTGCAGGGAGTGCAGGGGCAGTTGCTGGTGAAGGGAGTGGCGTCTCTTTGGGAATATGTTCAAGGTAAGAAAGAATATCCTGGCCATCTTCGTCTACCAGTGCCAGTGTCAGGCGTTCCGGATATAATTCACTGACCTTTTGTAACCATGCTTGTGCTGGTTCCAGCGTCAGAGGGGTGCTCCACAAAACTTGTTTATCACCCCGAAGCTCCAGTTTTACATGGTGTAAAGGCTCAATGGCATATACCCCAATGTGTATGGAGGTACTATCCCGTTCAAGTTTAATGGCGGCAGATGTGCTGGCATTCTGTAATGTTCCCAACTGGCTGTAAGGCAGAAAATTCTGCACAAATACTTTCTCTTCAAAAGGTGCAAGCCAGGTAAAATCAGGTTGGTTATCGGTAAATACACCGGTCATTAATTCAATATAAGGGCCGTTTTCATCGGTGAGATTACGATCCCATGCCTGGCCAAAGTCGCCATATCCCCAGGTCCATTGTTTCTTTCCGGGTGATACATGATGGTCAGCAATATGTAACAGACCTCCATTCTCACCATGATGCCAGGCGCCAACAAAGTCATAGTCAGACTTATCGGCCATATAGGACGTGGGTACCGGGATATTTTTATAGCGGGAGATGTCCACACCAGCTGAATAATCAACTTTATAATATTCACCATGTGCTATTGGGAAAGAGGAAACAGCCCTGCGCCCATGGTCAAACACAGCAGTTACATCCGGGGGAAAAACACTCTGGTGGCCGTCACCACCTTTAACTGCCGGATTTGCCCACCATAAGAAATGGCGCGGTGTCGAGTTTGGGTTAAATATCTTACCAGTGATTTCGATAAGCGCTTTTTCAGGATATAACTTAAAACCGGTCATAACCTGTAAGCCACGCATGGGCTCAAGTTCACCCAGCCAAACAGTTGCTGCACCACTGTCATGCTGCTGGATATTTACATCTACAGGCATAAACGTTGTTGGCCTGTGGTGTTGCGGCCAGTTAAATTCAATACCGCCAGAAATCCAGGGGCCTACCAAACCAACCAAAGCAGGTTTGATAACTTCGTTATAGTATACAAAGTCACGCTGCATCACTTTGTCATAAGCGCGATGAATACGTCCCCCTAATTCAGGCAAGAGCATGACCTGAATAAAATCATTTTCGATCCAGATAGCCTGATATTCTTTTTCTTCATAATTGCCGGTGATCGTATCAATCACCCCATAAGGATATACGGCACCAGATGATCCCTGATAAACCCTTTTTTCAAGAAACATTGGGTTAGGATCTTCTGTATCAGTAGTCCATGTAGGCAATGTAATCGTTTCTTGCTTGACACTGACTTTGCTGTACATTTTTAACTCTCCACTAAAAAATGTAAGTTATCTATCGTATAATTGCACTCTAGACACAATTTTTTAGTACGTAATCCTGAATGATCACGGATTATACTAAAGGGAGTTTACTGAATGATTCATGTTGGGCTTAATAACTTCAGAATGCGGCAACTCAATAAAGAGCTCATTATGTCTCTGGTCTGGAGAGAAAAAAGAGTCACAAAGTCGCAGGTGGCAAAAAACACTGGCCTGTCAATTCCAGCCGTTACCAATATATTGGAAGAACTGATCGTTGAAGGGCAGCTTTCTCATTCAGATAAGAACCTGAGCAACCGGGGAATTAGTAGTGGTAGTTATCTCCTCCCGGAAACGAACCCTATGACACTGTGTCTTAATGTGACACCAACCACAATTGAAAGTCAGTTAGTTGATCATCAGATAGTACCTGTCATTGAGTTGACCTGTGAATGGGTGTCAATGCCCGGCCCGGCAGTATTGTTAGATGTAATTGCGCAGAGGTATATAGATTGCCAGAAAAAATTCCCCAATAAAAAGATCAGGCTTGCTATTGCAATGCATGGGCAGGTAGATCCTGAAACTGGTGTTTCACAATATATGCCTCAGGCTCCGTGGCGAGAATCTGTTGAAGTTAAATATATTCTTGAAAACAGGTTAAAATGCCCGGTCATAGTTGATAATGACTGTGTTATGCTGGCATTAGCCGAAAAATGGCAAGGTCATAATGAAAATAAAGATATTTGTGTAATTAATGTCGATTATGGTATTGGCTCATCATTTATTATTAATAATACTATCTATCGCGGTAGTCTGTATGGAAGTGGCCAAATAGGCCATACCATAGTAGATCCGGATGGTAAAGCCTGTAGTTGTGGTCGTTATGGTTGCCTTGAAACAGTAGCCTCACTGAGCGCAATTAAAAAACAGGTAAGAATAAGCATGAAGCGTAGTTGTGGCTTATCGTCTGGTGAGGTTGAAAATATCAATACAGATATATTGACTGAACTATGGCGTAATAAAGATCCAGTGACCAGGGGGATTATTGAGGATGGTGCAAATGCCATAGGGCTCAGCTTGTATAATTTTCTTAATATATTAAATATTAACCAGATTTGGTTTTATGGCGCAAGTTGCCAGTTTGGTAATGAATGGCTGGAAATGGTTACCCGGCATGTGAATGGCAATCCTTTTGATCCCAAAAATAATGTTAAAAGAAACGAAACAAGTATTCAGTTTGGGCGTTTGACCCGGCAGGAACAAATCATGGGGATTGCCTGGTTATATGTTGAGGAGAATTTATCTTCATTTCAGTGTTAGTTCGATTTTTTAGTGGGATATGGGTTGGTAACATAGAGCATGTTCAGTGGCAATCAGCAGGGTTGCTTTAGTAATATGTTATCAAGGCGTACAGGTTTCAGCTAGTGTGTTTTATTACCGTTGGCTACCTAAAACTGGTGTACTGACAAAGTGAAAAAAAAGGTTTACCTTTATTGGCGCTTATAGCGAATGAAATAGTTATTTACCCAAGGTTAACTGATGATTACATTTCGCCCAATGCGGGAGGATGAGTATCCGGGCTATCTGGAATACTTTATTACTGATTACGCTCGCGAGATTACAGAAAATTATAAACTTACTCCTGATGACGCTCTTGCCAGAGCCAGGAAAGAAATAGCTGAAAGCCTGCCTGGCGGAGTAAAAACGCCGGGCCATGTGTTGGTATGTTTAATCTCTCACTCAGGTGATTCAGAAAAGCATATTGGGTACTTGTGGTATAAACCTGATGCCATTATGTGCTCTGTTTACATTTATGATTTTTACATCTTCGACACTTGCCAGGGGCAGGGGTTGGGGAAACATACGCTTTGGGAATTTGAGCATGAGATGCAGACGCAGGGGTTTGCAGAGATCAGGCTTCGCGTGGCTGGCGACAACGAGCGTGCCCGGCATGTCTATGAGGCAGTCGGTTTTGGAGTGACGGGAATCAACATGAGCAAGAATATTAAGAATTGAGGCTTTGCCGAAAAGAAAATAAGAAGAGGTAAGCCTGATGACAAACCTCATGTCCGCACAGTACGAGAGGATGTAACCCAATAAAAAACCAGAAAAATCAATTTATTGATTTTCGGCTGCTCACTAAAAAGAAGGAAAAACCACGCTTTTTCCTTCTTTTTCATCAATCTGAGGTGCGATTAAGCACCTCCGGTATGGTAGTTATAAATAACGCGTAATCAAGTGTTGGCGGAAATGGTCAGGGTTAAGTGACTCACCCGTCGCTTGTTTTACTAATTCATCTGTTGCCAGCAGGCTACCTTTATTCCAAATGTTGCTATTCAGCCAGTTAAATACAGGTGTCAGATCACCTGTGCGGATAATCTCATCTGTATCCATTTTCTGGCGGATTGTCGCCATAAACTGCGCTGCGTACATAGCACCTAATGTGTAGGTAGGAAAGTACCCAAAACTACCATCAGTCCAGTGAATATCCTGCATACAACCGTCACGGTAATTATTCTGAGTGGAAAGCCCCAGTGATGCCTGCATTTTCTCATTCCACAAATCAGGAATGTCACCGACCTCAATATTACCTTCCACCAACGCGCGTTCTATCTCGTAGCGCAAAATAACATGTGCCGGGTAAGTCACCTCATCGGCATCAACGCGAATCAACCCGGGAGTAACACGGTGGTTCCAGGCAATGAAATTATCTTCTTCAAGCGCTGGTTGTTGAGGAAAATGCTGTAAAACCAGGGTGCGCAGCTGTTTTAAAAACAGAGGGTGGCGGCCAACCTGCATTTCAAAAAACAGGCTTTGCGACTCATGGATACCCATAGAACGCGCTTCAGCAACCGGCTGCCCGCGCCATTCACGAGGCAAATTTTGCTCATAGCGTGCATGACCGGTTTCATGGATCACCCCAAACAGGGCACTGAACAAGTCATTTTCGCTGTATCTTGTGGTGATTCGTACATCATCCGGCACACCGCCGCAGAACGGATGCGCACTGATGTCCAGCCGGCCAGCCTCAAAATCAAAGCCCAACACTTTCATTACATCCAGGCCAGTTTCCCGTTGTAACGAAGTGGAAAACGGGCCTTGCGGGGTAACCAGAGGGTAACGGGCCTGGCGCGCCATAATTTCCTGAATCAGGTCTGGCAGCCAGGTTTTTACTGATCCAAACAACGTATCGAGTTTGGCGCTGTTCATACCTGGTTCGTACAGATTTAGTAATGCATCGTAACGAGACACACCAGTTGCTTCTGCGCGCAACGTAGCTTCTTCCCGGGCCAGGTTGACCACTTCTTTTAACAGTGGCTCAAAACTGGCCCAGTCATTACTGGCCCGTAAGGTGCGCCAGGCGTGTTCGCAGCGGCTACCGGCAAGTGACTGCGCTTCAACCAGATTCCCGGGTAACACGGTAGCCAGTGTGTATTGCCGGGTTATTTCGTGCAGGTTAGCCTGCTCGCTACTACTCAGGGGTAATGTTTTTGCTTCGGCGATCCAGTCACCCACAACAGGTTCGGTCAGTAACTGGTGGCGCAATAAACGAAGCTCTGCCAGGGCTTCACCGCGGGCGGCGGCACCTTTCGGTGGCATCATGGCCTGCATATCCCAGCCGGCAATAGCACCGAGGTGTGCAAAGCGGGATAGCCGCTGGAAGCGATGAGTAAGTTGCTGGTATGCGTTGGGCATTCTCAGACCTTATTTTCAGATTAACGAATCAGATAACGCATCAATAACACAGATATTGCATGCAAGTGAATAAGGCTCTGTAGATGGCAGTAAAACGTTGACAAGGAAAATAGCCTGAGGATTTCAGGCATGGCGTACAAACGGTATATGTTTACCGCCTCTTATCCAGGCTGCCTGGTTAGGCATGCCATAAATAAGAGGCTTATTATTCTAGTGTGCTTTGAAATGTAACCGGGCCCCGGTACACAGTGCCAGGCAAAGTAACAGGGCGATAAAGCTGGCAACACCCGGCCAACCGGCGTTATGCCAGAAAACACCACCTAAGGTGCCTGCCAGGCTGGAACCCAGATAATAACTGAACAGGTACAATGATGATGCCTGGCCTTTGGCACGGCGGGCGCGTTGCCCAATCCAGCCGCTGGCAACAGCGTGAGCGGCAAAGAACCCGGCCGAGAACAACAGCATGCCAACAAATATTGCCCACAGATTATTGAATAACGTGATAAGCACGCCACACAGCATAATTGCTGTGAATAAAATCATGACTGGCCCACGGCCATATTTATTGGTCATCGCTCCCGCTCTGGGGGAGCTCCAGGTCCCGGTCAGGTAAACCACAGACAACAACCCAACCACGGCCTGGCTCAGGAACCAGGGCGCAGACATCAGACGGTAGCCAATATAGTTAAATAATGTGACAAACGCGCCCATTAATAAAAAACCTGTGGCAAACAGCAGCGGCAGGCCATCATCCCGCCAGTGCAGGCGGAAGTTAATCAGCAGCGTTTTCGGGCGCAATGAAGCAGGGCGAAAGTGACGTGAAGCAGGCAAAATGCGCCAGAACATAAAAGCGGAAGCCAGCGCAAAACAACCAATGAAACCCATGGCGATACGCCAGGAGAATAGGTCCGTTACCACACCGGTAATCAGGCGGCCACTCATGCCACCAATTGAGTTCCCGCTAATATACAGCCCCATGGAAAATGCCACTACGCTTGGGTGTATTTCCTCACTGAGGTAAGTCATCCCTACTGCGGCAACACCACTGAGCGCCAGGCCTGTCAGTGCGCGCATAATCAGGATCCCTTGCCAGGTGGGCATAACCGTTGCAAGGATGGTACAAGCCGCCGCCAGCAGGAGCGCTGCAACCATAATGGGTTTGCGCCCAATGGCGTCTGAAAGTGGTCCGGTAAACAGTAAACCAATTGCCAGCAACCCAGTGGACATAGACAGCGAAATACTGGCGCTGGCAGCTGAAATGCCAAATTCATGGGATAAAATCGGCAAAATCGGTTGTACACAATAGAGCAATGCGAAAGTGGCCAGGCCTGCGGTAAACAGGGCAAGGGTCACACGCATAAACTGGGGAGTACCACGTTTGATAAACTCAGAACTTACCGGTGCTTCAGAGGGTTTACCGTCAATAACTCTGTCCGGTGCAGAGGTGACGATGGTTGTACGGCTCACACGAATCCCTAATTTTTCTCTCTTCCCCCGCATTCAATGGGACGGGGTAACCACTTGGTGTAGGGTAGGAATTTTCGATTATTCTGTCTAATATATTAATAATCTCAAATAATATTTATAAAATATGAATATCGAATTACGCCATTTACGCTATTTTATTGCGGTTGCGGAAGAGTGCCATTTTGGGCGGGCTGCTGCGCGGCTGAATATTTCCCAGCCACCACTGAGCCAGCAAATCCAGATTCTGGAGCAGCAGATTGGTGCACGCTTGCTGGCCCGCACTAACCGGAGTGTCAGCCTTACTGCTGCGGGGAAACAATTTCTGGCAGATGCGCGGCAAATTCTTATCCAGGTTGAAGCGGCCGCAACCCGGGCAGAGCGTTTGCACCAGGGGGAAATTGGTGAGCTACGCCTGGGCTTTACTTCCTCTGCGCCGTTTATCAAATCTGTTTCCGCTTCGTTATCCGCGTTTCGCCGCCAGTATCCTGGTGTGCATATGCAAACCCTTGAAATCAATACTCGCGCACAAATTGCACCCTTGAGTGAAGGGGCGCTGGATCTTGGCCTGATGCGTAATACCACATTGCCGGATACCCTCGAATGGCAGGTCATTCTGCGGGAGCCATTGCTGGCGATGCTTCCTATGGACCATCACCTTGCCCGCCATCCAGTTATCCCATTAAGCGAACTGGCTAAAGAACCCTTCGTTTTTTTTGATCCTCATGTGGGGACTGGCCTGTACGATGAAATCCTTGGGTTATTGCGCCGTTATGATCTGACTCCGCAAATCACTCAGGAAGTGGGGGAAGCAATGACGATAATTGGCCTGGTTTCCGCAGGTCTCGGGGTGTCGATTTTGCCGGCTTCATTTCGCCGGGTACAACTGAAAGAGATGGTCTGGGTTCCCCTTGATGCTCATGATGCCGTTTCGGAAATGTGGCTGGTCTGGTCACGTCATCATGAGCAGAGCTCAGCGGCACAGCATTTCAAAAAGCTGTTGTTGTCATCCATCAAAGGCTAAAAAAGGGTTAATAATTCGCCACTATGGGAGTAAAAATGTGCGTTAATTCACAAGGCTGGGTAAATATTTGACGGCGAGTGCTGAAGTGCTTCACCATAGCGATGAAGATTATTTCGAAGCGCGAAAATAAAGGGAGCCGTCCGTGGTGGTTGACAGCCAGCCAGGCCATATAGATCAAATTAAGCAGACCAATGCAGGTGCCGTTTATCGCCTGATTGATCAACTCGGCCCGGTTTCCCGCATTGACCTTTCACGTCTGGCGCAACTGGCGCCTGCCAGTATCACTAAAATCGTGCGTGAGCTGTTGGAAGTGCATCTGGTTCAGGAGACTGAAATTCAGGAGCCCGGTAGCCGCGGCCGCCCCGCAATTGGTCTGCAAGTAGAAACCGAAGCCTGGCATTATTTGTCTGTGCGTATTTCTCGCGGGGAAGTCAGCCTGGCGTTGCGTGATCTGAGCGGCAAAGGTGTGGTCGAAGAGAACATACCGTTTGCGGAGTCCGGCGAGGTGCCATTTC
Source organism: Mangrovibacter sp. MFB070 (assembly GCF_000705335.1). Classification (NCBI taxonomy): domain Bacteria; kingdom Pseudomonadati; phylum Pseudomonadota; class Gammaproteobacteria; order Enterobacterales; family Enterobacteriaceae; genus Mangrovibacter; species Mangrovibacter sp. MFB070. The sequence goes on along the minus strand of NZ_JJMI01000039.1, from coordinate 240,172 downwards.
TGGAGCGTCTGGTCAAAGAAGTGGATGCATTTTTCACCCGCAATCAGTCCCGCCTGGAGCGGTTAACGGCGATTGCTATCACTTTGCCGGGTATTATTGATACGGAAAATGGCATCGTGCACAGCATGCCATTTTATTCTGATGTAAAAGAAATGCCGCTTGGCAGTACGCTGGAAAATCATACTGGTGTACCCGTGTATATTCAGCATGATATCAGCGCATGGACTATGGCTGAGTCATTGTTTGGCGCATCACGCGGAGCCCGGGATATTATTCAGGTGGTTATCGACCATAATGTGGGTGCCGGTGTGATAACCGATGGGCGGTTGCTACATGCTGGCAGCAGCAGTCTGGTGGAGATTGGGCACACCCAGGTCGACCCGTGGGGGAAACGTTGCTATTGCGGAAATCACGGTTGCCTGGAAACCATTGCCAGTACCGACAGCGTTCTGGAGCTGGCACAGCAACGCCTGAGCCAGTCGATGAGCAGTATGTTGCATGACCAGCCGTTATCCGTTGAATCCCTGTGCGATGCGGCGCTGAAAGGGGATTTACTGGCAAAAGATATTATCACCGGCGTGGGCACCAATGTTGGGCGTATCCTGGCAATCATGGTGAATTTATTTAACCCACAAAAAATACTGATTGGCTCGCCGCTGAACCGCGCTGCAGCTATTCTCTACCCGGCAATGACCAATTGCATTCACCAACAGTCATTACCGGCCTACAGCCGCCATATCCGGGTAGAGTCTACCCAGTTCAATAACCGTGGCACAATGGCCGGGGCTGCCCTGGTAAAAGACGCAATGTATAACGGATCTTTACTCATCCGTCTGTTACAGGGGTAACAATTTGTCGCAACCACACTAAAAATTGCGCTACCTCAAACTGACCACCTGCGGATTCTTTTAGAATTTCTGCACTGAATTATTTATTCCATTAACTATCCCCAAATAATTTAAGTTGCAGAGCAGGCCTGTTGTACGCAGGTTTGGTTGTGGTCGCAATCGCCTTTCCTGAACCGTATTCGGCACATCTGGCAACTTGAAGTACGAAGGGCCTTTCTTCCCTTACAATATCGGTGGAGTCAGCCATGCTGAAGCGTTTTTTTGTCACGGGAACTGATACAGCTGTTGGTAAAACAGTTGTATCCCGTGCGTTACTTCAGGCGTTGGTGTCAGCGGGACATACTGCTGCAGGGTATAAACCTGTAGCCAAAGGCAGTCAGGAGACACCGGAAGGGTTACGTAACCGGGATGCACTGGTACTGCAGTCGGTCTCATCGCTTGAATTACCTTATGATGCCGTTAACCCTGTCGCTCTGAGCGAAGAGGAAAGTAGCGTTGCTCACAGTTTCCCTATTAACTACAGCCTGTTATCTGATGGCCTGGCGAAATTATCCGGCCAGGTTCAGCACGTAGTTGTTGAAGGGACCGGGGGCTGGCGCAGCCTGATGAACGACCTGCGGCCACTTTCTGAATGGGTGGTGCAGGAACAATTACCGGTACTGATGGTGGTGGGTATCCAGGAAGGGTGCATCAACCACGCATTGCTCACGGCCCAGGCGGTCGCCAGTGATGGTCTGCCGTTGCTTGGCTGGGTGGCTAACCGCATTAACCCATGCCTGGCGCACTATGCAGAAATTATTGATGTTCTGAGTAAAAAAATCCCGGCACCGCTGGTGGGGGAAGTTCCCTATTTACCACGGGCGGAACAGCGGGATTTGGCCCGGTATCTTGATCTATCCGTACTGGGCCTTACGGTAAATCGAGTCCGGCCACAGCCAGCGTGACAGCACGGAAGCAATAACACTTGCCAGTAGCAGGGCGGGTAACAACGTGTACTCGCCCGTCATTTCGCATACCATCAATGCTGCCATAATAGGCGCATGGGTGGTGGCGGCAAGCAATGCCGCCATTCCTGTCAGGCCGAAGTACAGTACGCTTTCGGTATTTACACCATGCAGCATTCCCCACAAACGCCCGGCACACAACCCTGTTGCCACACCAATAAATAAGGTGGGTGTGAAAACACCGCCCGGCGCGCCGGAACAACTGCTCGCCAGCACGGCCAGCAACTTACACAGCAAAATTAGGCCAATAAACCCGAACAGCGGAGGCTGGCTCAAAAATGCCTGCACCACGCTGTAACCATTTCCCCAGACCATAGGGGTAAATGCAGAAAGGCAACCTACTATTGCGCCGCCAGCCATTAGCCTGAGTGGTAAGGGCGCTATTTTTTGAAACCCTTTACGGCTGGCACACATCAGCCTGAGCAATAATGCTCCCCAGCACCCTATAACCACGCCAAGCAGCGCCATTTCCAGGTACTGAGAAGGTGATGGCGCGGCGAGAGGTATCACCTGGTAAAGTGTGGTTTTGCCGTTACTGAGCAGGAGTGTCACCAGTTGGGCCGTTACCGCTGCAATCACCACAGGCCCCAGCGAGGTCAGCATTAAGGTGCCAAACAACACTTCGGCAATAAACAGGCTTCCGGCAAGCGGGGCGTGATAGGCGCTTGCCATCCCGGCTGCAGCACCACAGGCAAGCCACAGTTTCCACTCTTCGCGCGGTGTCAGGTAGCGGCACAGTTTGGCGGCAGCGAGTGAGGCAAGTAATATCATGGCACCTTCCCGGCCAATTGCGCTGCCGGTAGAAACCACAATCAATGAGGCCCCGGATTTAACCAGGCTGCGTTGTGTATCAAGCTGGCCATCGCCACTTTCAATGGCTTCCATGTAGTCATCAGGGCCATGAGGATGCTGGACAGAATGGCGCTGCCATAACCACAGTACCAGGCCTGCCAGCAACCCTCCCATGGCAGGTGTCACAATTCGTCGCCACAGGGGTAAGGCATCGGCTGCTGCAACCAGGCTGCCATCATTACTTCCTAAAACCGCATTTTCCAGAAACAATAATGTCTGGCGAAATAACCAGACCGCGAGTGCTGCGGCAATACCGGTGGCAACAGCCAGCAGCAGGCGGCGCAACATACTGCGAATTTCCGGAAAAGGGTGAAGACGGTACATGGCAAAGATTCCCCAAAGTGAACCTTTATTTTAACTATCTGTCAGTTGCTTAGCATTGTGGTTATAAGGTTATATTGAAACGAAATATAACAATAGGTGACGCTGTCACTTTAATGGCGAGCTAAGTTAACTGGCAGACCCGTAAGGTCTGCCAGAATAAGTGCACTCAGCGCCACAGCGGTTTTTCGGCAACAGGAACCGGTGAGCCTGACTGCCAGTGATGGAGTGTGACCCGAGTGAGCTGGCACAGCGCAGAGTAAAATTTACCAGGGTCACTTTCCTCAAGCACATCGAGAAATCGGGGTACCCAGGGCAGAATGTGCCAGGCCAGCAGTTCGTTAGTTGCCTGCTCCTGGCCATTTTCCGCCAGCCATGCTGCCAACATAAGAAGGGTGCCAATATGGTCTTCCGGTTCATTCTGGTTGGTTTCATGCTGTATACCCAGGTGTTGCATCCAGCCACGTAAAGCCAGCAAAGAGTCGCCAAACAAGACATTCTCTTTATCAAGCCAGACGGAACCCCAGGGCGGAGCAGGCAGGGCGTCTGGCCCAATGAATAACCGCTGCCAGGTTTCATCCAGTTTACTGGCGTGCGGTGCAGCGAGCTGCATGTTCTCTGCAATTCTGTTCAGCCTTTCGCCTGCCCAGGGCCATTCCTGTAGCCAGCTCCCGGATGTAAAAGCGGCAACTAACGGGTGCGCTTGTGGTGTCTGTGGGGAAAAATAAAACAGCGCGCCCAGTGCGCGTCCTGTCAGGGCAATATTCTCCAGGCGGGACATGTTACACCTCAATTAACAGTGAATAAGCGGGCGTCCTCGCCCGCAGGAAGTTCAGCTTGCCACAGCCATACCAACAGTCATATGCAGGCCATAAAACAAACCCCGGCCAATCAATTCACCGAGAATAACCAGCACCCATCCGCTGAGCAAGGCGGGTAACGATGGATTTTTGCGCCGCACCAGTGGGCAGGCCCAGCACCCAAGACCGGATACCAGCAATACCATGCGTGCTGTTTGCCATTGCGCATAGTGAGGCAGCAAATTAGTGGCCTGTTGTACTGAACTGTGGATCCCGGCAAGAGACAGTGCCTGCGCGAAAGACGCAACAAACACAACCAGCAGCGCGATAATACTGAGTGTGGCGAAGCGGCTGCCGCTGAATGACACATTGGCCTGGCGAAGTAAAACAGCGCCCAGCACTGGACCGGTCAGCGCCACTGTGAGGAAAAAGCTGAGTGTGGTATAGCCAGTATGCCAGGTGGGAACGGTATCAATCTGGTAAACCCTTGTCATTGCCCAGACAAAAAACAGCCCAGCCACCATGCTCAGCAGCAGAACAAATTTTGCCACGGCTTCTGGCAATTTATGCAGAAAACTCAGTAACCACCAGAAACCGCCTATAGCGAAAAACAGCGAACCGCTGGCGATTTCGTTACTCAGTGCAGACTGGCCCAAACGGTTAAGGGAATTTAGCGCACGCCAGGGCGAGCCAAGGTGCAATACCGAGGCAACAAACGCCAGGCCCATTATCACCCACAGAAAAAACATACTTCGCACAACCCGGCGTTGCGCCGCCGGATTATTATCGAAGGCTATCCAGCCAAGGCCGGTGACAATCAACCCACCAACCACACTCTGGCCCAGCACAGTGAACAACACCAGGGGCCACTCTTGCCAGCCACTGCCCATATTACACCTCCTCCGGGTTAGCCAGATAGCCGAGACGATCACCCGTTGGGCGGCAATTGGCATTGGGTTTTATCACAATGGATGGTTGCGTGAAATGGGCGGCAGGAAGTGGAGCAACTGCCGCCAGCTCACCATGCTGCTTACGTAACTCGTCAACCGGGCCAAAATCCAGCGCCCGTAACGGGCAGGATTCGACGCAAATCGGTTTTTCACCTTTAGCGACGCGGGAATAACAACCATCGCATTTTGTCATATGGCCTTTTGCCGCATTGTATTGTGGTGCGCCGTAAGGGCATGCCATATGGCAATAGCGGCATCCAATACAAACATCTTCGTTAACCACTACAAACCCGTCTTCCCGTTTATGCATGGCTCCGCTTGGGCACACTTTGGTGCAGGCTGGGTCTGCGCAATGGTTACAGGCAATAGAGAGGTAATAGGCAAAAACATTTTGCCGCCAGACGCCGTTATCTTCCTGCCAGTTACCACCAGCGTATTCATAGATGCGTCGAAAACTGACGTCCGGCGTTAAATTCTTGTAATCCTTGCAGGCAAGCTCACAGGTTTTACAACCAGTACAGCGGCTGGAATCGATAAAAAAACCATATTGTGTAGACATCAGCAAGGCTCCTTATACCTTCTCTATTTCAACGAGGTTGGTATGTTGCGGGTTGCCTTTCGCCAGGGGAGACGGGCGCTGCGTGGTTAATGTATTGACACAGGCTCCGTGATCAATCCTGTCTCCGTTCATATTGGCATCATGCCATGCTCCCTGGCCCATCGCTGTTACGCCGGGCATAATGCGTGGTGTCACTTTAGCGGGAATGCGCAGCTCACCACGTTCATTAAATACCCGCACCATATCCCCTTGTTGAATGCCGCGTTGTTGGGCATCAACCGGGTTGATCCACACTTCCTGGCGGCAGGCTGCCTGCAGGACGTCAACATTGCCATAAGAAGAGTGGGTGCGCGCTTTGTAATGAAATCCAAACAGCTGTAAAGGCCACTGGTGCCGCTCTGATGAATCCCAGCCTTCAAAAGTGCTGGCATAAACAGGCAGCGGGCTGATGACCTCGTCGGGTTTGATTTCCCACTTTTTGGCAATGTCTGCCAGCCGTGAAGAATAAATTTCAATTTTCCCGGAGGGCGTTTTTAATGGATGCCCCAGCGGGTCATCGCGGAAGTCTTTATAGGCAACAAAATGCCCGTCCGGGTCTTTGCGCTTATAAATACCCATTTCACGCAGTGCTTCATATTGCGGAAGTTTTGGATCCCGGGCGATCATTTTGCTGTACAGGTACTGCAACCATTCACGCTGGGTCCGGCCTTCAGTAAATTTCTGGTAAATATCCGGGCCGAGCCTGCGGGCAATTTCACTGGTTATCCAGTAAATGGGTTTACGTTCAAATTTTGCGGAAGTTGCTGGCTGGATAAATATCAGGTAGCCCATGTTACCCGCGTAATCATTGGGAATAATATCTTCCTGCTCAACGGTCATCAGGTCTGGCAGCAGAATATCGGCATATTTCGCTGAAGCCGTTAAAAAGTTGTCGATAACCACAATCATTTCGCACTGTTTGTCGTCCTGCAAAATATCATGGGTGCGGTTTATCTGGGCATGCTGGTTCACCAGTGCATTGCCTGCATAGTTCCAGATAAATTTAATAGGTACATCGAGTTTTTCTTTGCCGCGTACCCCATCGCGCAGTGCTGTCATTTCCGGCCCGCGTGTAATGGCATCTGTCCATGTGAAGCAGGAAATCGCCGTTTTAACCGGGTTATCCAGTACTGGCATACGCTCAATGGTAATGGTCCAGGTTGATTCACGCGCACCACTGTTACCACCATTAATGCCAACATTGCCGGTCAGAATGGGGAGCATCGCTATTGCGCGGGATGTCAGTTCCCCATTAGCCTGGCGCTGCGGCCCCCAGCCCTGGCAAATATAAGCGGGTTTAGTACTGCCTATTTCCCGGGCAAGCTGGATAATTTTGTCGGCAGGAATACCCGTAATAGCCGATGCCCACTGTGGCGTTTTCGGCGTTTTATCCTCTCCAGCGCCTAATATCCAGGCTTTATAATGGCCATTCGCAGGGGCATCTGCCGGGAGTGTTTTCTCGTCATAGCCAACGCAATAGTCATCTAAAAATGCCTGGTCAACTAAATTCTCGGTAATCAGAACCCAGGCCATTCCTGATACCAGAGCGGCGTCCGTACCCGGTCGAATAGGAACCCACTCATCTTCACGCCCTGCCGCGGTATCGGTGTAGCGGGGGTCAATGACTATCATTCTGGCATTGGATATTGCCCGAGCCTGCTCAAGGAAATAAGTGATCCCGCCGCCACTCATGCGGGTTTCTGCCGGGTTATTGCCAAACATCACAACCAGTTTGCTATTTTGTATATCCGAAGTGCTGTTACCCAGGTTGCTGCCATAGGTGTAAGGCATGGCACAGGCAATTTGTGCGGTGCTGTAGGTGCCATACTGGTTGAGGAAACCGCCGTAGCAATTCATCAGACGGCTGACGAGGGATGCAGAAGGTGACGAGCGTGTGACGTTGCCGCCAACAATGCCAGAGCTGTAATTGATATAGACAGCTTCATTGCCCCAGGTTTTCACTACCCGTTTCAGGTCAGAGGTAATGGTATCCAGCGCCTCATCCCACGAGATACGCTCGAATTTACCTTCACCGCGTTTACCGACCCGTTTCATTGGGTAATTCAGCCTGTCCGGATGGTTCATTCTGCGGCGAATTGAGCGGCCCCGCAGGCAGGCGCGCACCTGGTGATCACCATAAATATCAAGCCCGGTATTATCCGTTTCGACCCAGGTGACTTCATCATTAGTGACGTGCAGGCGCAGTGCGCAACGGCTGCCACAGTTAACTGAGCAGGCACCCCAAACCACTTTTTCTCCGGCAGGTGCCATACCCTGTTTCACGGCCGCAGTGGCAGGGCGCAAACCGAATGGCAGGCTCACACCACCGGCGGCCAGTGCCAGCCCACTTAGTACGCCAGATTTGACCAGCGTTCTGCGGCTGATACCGCTATGTTCATCGCTCGACATAACTCGCTCCATCAACACAGAAAATAGGTAACTACAACATGAAAAGCACTAATTAAAGCGTCGATTGCTGTGTGGTCATGCCTGTGGACTACCGCGGGCTTTTTGCACCAGAGAAACACTTCAGTCGCTTTTAGTTACCAGGCTAATAATTTTCAATATGTAGTGTGGCAGGGCGGGTGGCGTAAAATATTATTTCGAATCAAATATCAGCGTGGTTTGTGTGATAAAACAGATGGAGTGCTGGCAGGGGGGAATAACGGGCGTGGCTCAACGTCAGGCCACGCCAGGGCAGAAATGCATCAGGGTGATGGTGTGTGCATTTCGCTGTCGGTGCTGTTATCGGCGCTATCGCCTTTTTGGTACAGAATCTTAAACGTATCGTTTGCACAATGGCCAACAACCTGCGCACCCGGTTGTTCTGCCTGGTCATTGGCTACAATCGAAAGCGAGAAGTTATCCGGGTCCACGCCATTATGGATGATTCGTTGTTCAATATCGGCTTTGACCCGTTCGCAGGATGCCGGCGCAGCCAGGGCAGAGAAGCTAAAACACAGTAACAATGCTGTAGGCCATAAAACGGCTTTCATAGGTATTACCTCCTGAATTTGTGTGATACCTCAGTCTGGCAGATAATAGGTAAAGTACTGTATTGCTTTATATCATTTAAACAGGTTAATTCTGATTTGCTAAGGAACTATGTGCGATACGTCATTCCAGTGAGTTTTATGGCGATTCTCCTCGCAGGTTGCGATGACAATCAGCCCCCGCAGGCACTGACGCCTGAAATGGCCAGTTACTCTAATGAATTCGATTTTGACCCCGTGCGCGGCCCGGTAAAAACCCTGACCGAAACATTGCTCAATGAAGATGGGAAAGTTGAGCGGCGCTTCCATGCCACGTTATCGCAGGAAGGGTGTTTTAACACAATGGATATGCATGATGTGTCACGTAACACCGATTCTTCATTAGTGCTCGATGCTAACTACTATATTGATGCAATTACCCAGAATAAGCTGATTCGGCTGCAGGGAAAATGCCAACTGGAGTCTATTCCGGAAGCCGGGGTGACATATCAGACCAATGACAATGATTTCGTGACGGGAGTGACCAGCAAAGACTTGCTCATCACCTACAGTTACGCGGCGAACGGTTTTCCTCTGGGGCGGGTAACGAAAAGAGGTGACCAGACCCTGGAAATCCGCAACATACCGGAAAAAGACACGCGCAAGCTGCTTGATTACCACACAGAGACTTGGGTAAACGGTAAGAAGGTGAGCCAGACAGTACAAACCTGCGACTACGACAGCCACAATAACCCGACAACCTGTGAAATTGAAAGTAACAGCGTTACGGCAAAACCCGAAACACCAACCCGGTATACCGTAAAGTACGAAATTGAATATTACTGACAGGTACTGGCTGCGCGCAGGCAGCCCTACTGCGCAGTGGGCTTCACCATGCCGCCGGAGGGGGCTTTATGCAGAGCCATATACTGGTGCTGCAGAATATACATTCTGATGGTGTTGCGGTATTCGCCGTTAATAAAAAACTCATCTACCAGTTCACCTTCTACAATAAAGCCCAGCTTTTTGTAGATGTGAATGGCTTTGGCGTTTTCTTTATCAACAATCAGGTAGAGTTTATATAAGTTGAGAACGGTAAACCCGTAATCCATTGCCAGTTTTGCTGCCCGGGCAGCCAGGCCTTTACCCTGAAATTCTGGGGAGATAATTATCTGGAATTCCGCGCGGCGGTGGACATGATTAATCTCCACCAGCTCAACCAGGCCTGCTTTTTGCCCCTGGCATTCCACAACAAAACGGCGTTCACTTTGGTCATGAATATGCTTGTCGTACAAGTCCGATAACTCGACAAAAGCTTCATAAGGCTCTTCAAACCAGTAACGCATAACGCTGGCGTTGTTATCGAGCTGGTGGACAAAGCGCAAATCTTCTCGCTCCAGTGGGCGCAGTTTTATTTCATCAAACCCTGACATGTTTTAATTCCCTGTATTTGAGATGTGCTCCCGGCAGGCGGGAGCGGGAGAGATTATTGAGCTATCTGACGGCCAGTGTTACGGTCCAGGCAGCGCAGTGTGTTCGGCTCCCAGTACGCATTAACATTGGAACTTTTCAGGCAACGGTCACGAGCGTCGAATGCCGCATCTTCCTTATCCCATTCTTTTTCAACCCGGTTGTTAACCTTGTTACGCAAAGACCGCGTATCATTCCATTGTTCTTTATCCATTGCCGCGTTTTGGCGGCTCTGTGCACTGTCACCTGACTCAATAATCAGTTTATCTGTTTGCGATAACGCCGGTGCTGAAAATGCTACAGCACTGGCCAGCAGGGCGACAGGCAGTAATGACGTTAACAATTGTCCTGCTTTATTCATAGAGACTCCTTATTCACAAATCACCGGATCCTTGTTTTGTATTTACGTACAGGAAGGCCCGGGCACCTGTCTCGTAAATTATCACGAGTATATAACATTGTGATGCCAGCTCAACACCACAGGTATATCTCGTTGCAATTCCATACAGGTTAATGATAACCCGAAGACAGGATCAGGTTTTATCACAGGCTGTTACCCACCGGAACCAGACAGGCTTTTCTGGCACTGAAACGCAATTTCATTTTGTTTTGTGATGAATGTCACAATTAACTACCATTCTAGTCTTGTAGTAGGGGAAACATGTCGTACATCATGAAAGCACAGAATCGAGTCTGCCAGGATAAAGCCATCCTGGTTCAATCCGCTTAATGATGAGTTTAATAATGGAAAAGACGTTATTAGCAGCAAAAGCTACCTGCCCGGCCTATGACAGAAGCGCCCTTAAAACCCGCATTGTTCACCTGGGTTTTGGTGCGTTTCACCGCGCCCATCAGGGTGTTTATGCCGATATTCTTGCCGCTGAGCACCAAAGCGACTGGGGTTATTGCGAAGTTAATCTGATTGGCGGCGAACAGCAAATTGCTGATTTACACCGCCAGGATAACTTGTATACCGTCGCTGAAATGTCAGCCGATAACTGGCAGGCACGTGTAGTGGGCGTGGTAAAACGTGCCATGCACGTTTCCGTTGATGGCCTGGACGCGGTTCTGGAAGCCATGTGTGAACCTCAGGTGGCGATTGTCTCCCTGACCATCACAGAAAAAGGGTACTGCCATTCCCCGGCAACAGGTGAACTTAACCTGGACAACCCTCTGATTGCTGAGGATTTACGCCACCCGCAACAACCGAAATCGGCAGCCGGTGTGATTGTTGCCGCTCTGGCATTACGCAAAGCGCGCGGTCTGGCGCCATTCAGCGTGATGTCATGCGATAACATGCCAGAAAATGGCCATGTTACCCGCAAAGTTGTGCTGGCATATGCCCGCCAGGTTGATGCTGCGCTGGCAAGCTGGATTGAGCAGCACGTCACTTTCCCATGCACCATGGTTGACCGTATTGTGCCTGCCGTGACAGCAGATACGCTGGCCAAAATTGAACAGATTACCGGGGTTGCTGACCCGGCCGGGGTTGCCTGCGAACCCTTCCGCCAGTGGGTGATTGAAGATAACTTCGTCGCAGGCCGCCCGGAATGGGAAAAAGCCGGGGCGCAGCTGGTCAATGACGTTATCCCATTTGAAAAAATGAAATTACGGATGCTTAACGGCAGCCACTCATTCCTGGCTTATCTGGGTTACCTTGCCGGTTACCAGCATATTAACGACTGTATGGGTGATGATAACTATCGCCGTGCTGCACATGCGCTGATGCTGCGTGAACAGGCTCCGACACTGCAGGTTCAGGGCGTGGACCTGGCGCGTTATGCGGATTTATTGATTGAGCGTTACACCAACCCGGCACTGCGCCATCGTACCTGGCAAATTGCGATGGATGGCAGCCAGAAATTACCGCAACGCATGCTGGATTCAGTTCGCTGGCATCGTGCGCATAACAGTGATTTCTCACTGCTGGCGTTAGGTGTTGCCGGGTGGATGCGTTATGTCGGTGAGGTAGATGAACAAGGACAGCCCATCGAGGTAATGGACCCGCTGTTGCCTGTTATCCGTGAAGCTACTGCCGCTTCGGCGGAAGATGATTCCCGGGTTAAAGCTTTGCTGGGGATAAGCGCGATTTTTGGTACCGATTTACCTCAGGACCCGGTCTTTGTGGAAGCTGTTACCCAGGCCTGGCGTTCATTGCTGGCGCATGGCGCAAAAGCGACGGTTGCTGCCTGGGCTCAGGCGAATGCCTGATACTGGCATAGTGATTTATGTTTTATCAACCAAACCCGCTGCGGCGGGTTTTTTACGCCCGGAGGAAGAGGAAGACAGCTGGCCAGTAAATTATCTTCAAATAACGCCAGCCAGGCACTCCACGGACTTATTGCTCTTCAGTAAACCAGTCGCGGTTTTCCTGGCGAATTAGCAAAACAGAAGCACTAATCTCAGCCAGGTGCTGATGCATGGTTTCGTCAGCCAGTTGTTCATCATGCTTTTCCAGCGCCCGGAATATCGCCCAGTGTTGCTCCAGCAACATCTCATGAGGCGTAACGTGGTCAAGGCTCATAAACCGCACCCGGTCCATTGCCGCTTTAATATTCTCAATGGTTTCCCATGCCAGGCGGCACTGGGCAACATCACAAAGAATTTGGTGAAAATCGTCATCCAGTTGGAAAAAGTCGTTCAGCTGGTGGCGGTCAATTGCTGTGCGCTGCTGGTTGAGGTTTTGCTCTAACTGGTAAAGCTGTGCATCGGTCACCAGTGTGGCGGCACGGCGCACAACGGCGCGCTCTATCGCTTCACGGACAAAACCGCCACTACGTACCTGGTTCAGGGAGATCTTGTTGACGTAACTCCCACGCTGAGGGCGGATCTGGATCAGTCCATTTTCTGCCAGTTTGATAAACGCCTCACGTACCGGCTGGCGCGAAACATCAAAACGCAGCGACACTTCTTTTTCTGAAAGCGGGGTGCCGGGCGGAATCAGGCAGTGCACAATATCGCGCCGCAAAATGCGGTATATCTGCTGATTGACGGGTTGGGTTGGGTTGAGATGCGTTTCAGCGGCCATGGTTTGTCTTTTGTTAGAGTAAACCCAATGATTTTACCCTGTTTTTGGCGGTTCGCCCATACCCGGCTGGCAAGCCGGGTGGGGAAAATCAGGCTGAGCGATGGACTGTTAACCCACCAAAAGTCTGGCTGACAGGCATCATCTCAAGTGTATTGATATTGACATGCGCAGGCAGGGTGGCAACCCACCAGACAGCCTCGGTGACATCTTCCGGGGTCAGGGCTTGCGTATTCTGGTAGGTTTTATCCGCTTTATCGTCATCACCTTTGAAGCGAACATTGGAAAATTCCGTGCCACCAACCAGGCCTGGTTCAATATCGGTTACCCGCACCCCGGTGCCGTTCAGGTCGGTACGCAGGTTAAGACTGAACTGGCGAACAAACGCTTTGGTCGCCCCATAAACATTGCCACCTGCATAAGGCCAGCTACCGGCAGTGGAACCAATATTGATGACATGCCCACGGTTACGTTCAACCATGCCCGGCAACACTGCGCGTGTCATATATACCAGGCCTTTGGTATTGGTATCAATCATGGTTTCCCAGTCATCCGCGCTGGCTTTATGTGCAGGCTCTAAACCCAGGGCCAGCCCGGCATTATTTACCAGCACATCAATGTCGCGCCATTCGGCTGGCAACGAGCTGATGGCGGATTCAATCGCTGCACGATTACGCACATCAAGTTGAATGGTCAGCACGCTGTCGCCGAGGGCGTCCTGCAATGCTTTTAAACGCTCAGCCCGGCGCCCGGTAGCAATAACTTTATGCCCGTTAGCCACAAAACGACGAGTAATTGCTTCACCAAACCCGGCTGTTGCGCCTGTTACCAGAATAAGCATCTGTATGTTCCTCTACATTTTTGCGTGGTTTTGCCCATGGCAGAACAGGCAGCGGTGGTACAGCCCTGGCGGTATACAGCATCGTGATTTGTCTGCACACACGGTACATGTTGAACAGCAAGTGATTGTTCGGTAACCAGCAAAGCTCACACAACTGCCTGAAACAGAATCTATACCTTAGCACGCGAAACATAAGCTTGAGAACTCTGCCCGGATAACAACAGCATTCCGGTGTTCACTCATGGTGCAACTGAACCATTAAAGTGCAGGGAAGATGCACGAAAAAGTGCGGCAAACAGGCCTGGTAAACTAAAATAACAAATGGCAAACGGTTGCTTTAATATGCAACCGTTTGCGCCTGGGGAAAATAGCCTTCAGTTGCGCAAATGAAATAAAAATATGTAAGCTAATGAATAATAAATGAAATTTATAAAAATAAAATTGGCACTCTGATTGCAGGTTACCTGTGACGATATGGTTATTTAATTCATCTGCATAATAAAAGAGGGGTAACCCTCATTAAAGAGGCTGATTATGGCTGTTAACTATACTCAGGCTGTCCGGGGGCAATTTTTCGATATTACCCAGCCCTCAGACGATCCTGCCGCCATCGCTGAGCATGCCCGTTACCTGGAAGACGGCCTGTTATTAATAGAAGACGGGCATATTGTGGGCCTGTACAACTGGTCTGAAGGTAGGCAATTGCTGCGCAGCACTGATGATGTGGCTGATTACCGCGGGAAACTGATTGTGCCCGGGTTTGTCGATACCCACCTGCATTACCCACAAACAGAAATGATAGGTGCCTGGGGGGAGCAATTACTTAGCTGGCTGGAAACCTATACCTTTCCCGCTGAGCGCCAGTTTGAAAATGAAGCCCATGCCATTCAGATGTCGGCTTTTTTCCTGAATCAATTACTCAGTAACGGCACTACCACGGCAATGGTATTTGGCACGGTCCACCCACAATCCGTGGATGCATTATTTAGTGTTGCCTGGCAACTGGGCATGCGCATGATAGCGGGCAAAGTTATGATGGACCGTAATGCGCCTGACTACCTGACAGAAACACCTGAACAGAGCGAACAACAAACCCGCGAACTGATAACACGCTGGCATAAAAAAGGGCGGCTTAACTATGCGCTCACTCCGCGTTTCGCACCCACTTCTTCACCTGAATTGCTGGCGGTGGTTGAACGCCTGCGTACAGAATTTCCGGATACCTGGCTACAGACACATTTAAGTGAAAACACCCAGGAAGTGGAGTGGGTGAAAAGCCTGTGGCCCGAACAGGAAAATTACCTCGGCGTTTATGACAGCTACCACCTCACCGGGCGTCGTAGCGTATTTGCTCATGCCATCCATCTTGATGACGACGAATGGAACTGCCTGCAGCGTACTGAATCTGCCGTGGCTTTTTGCCCGACATCTAATCTGTTTTTAGGCAGTGGCCTGTTTAATTTGCAGCGTTGCCAGCAACAACGTGTGCGTATTGGTATGGGAACCGATGTGGGCGCAGGAACCACATTCAGCATGTTACGCACGCTGGGGGAAGCCTACAAAGTAGCCCAGTTGCAGTCATTTCGCCTCAGTGCGTGCGAAGCATTTTACTACGCCACTCTGGGCGGGGCGTATGCACTGGATCTGGATAACTGTATTGGCAATTTTATGCCTGGCAAAGAAGCAGATTTCGTTGTGCTTGACCCGCAAGCCACTCCATTGCAGCGCCTGCGCGACAGCCACTGCCGGGATATTTACGAACGGTTATTTGTGCTGATGACTCTGGGGGATGACCGCAATATCTGGCAAACCTGGGTAAACGGCCGGGCAGTATGGTCCAGAGATGAGTGTGAGGTGGCAGCATGATTACTTTTTTACATAACCGTAAACGTACCACGTTGCGAGATATTGACCCCGACACCACGGTACTGAACTGGCTGCGTGGCCCGGCCGGTTGCCCGGGTACCAAAGAAGGGTGCGCATCTGGTGACTGCGGCGCCTGCACGGTAGTGGTTGGCGAGGCGCAACAAGGCAAAATGGTATGGAAAACAGCAAATAGCTGCCTGATGCTGGTAAGCCAGTTACAGGGCCGGCAACTCATAACAGTGGAAGACCTGGCGCGCGGGCAGCAGTTACACCCGGCTCAGCAAACCCTGGCTGACCACCATGGTTCCCAGTGCGGTTTTTGCACGCCAGGAATTGTGATGTCGATGTTTGCTCTGCAGAAAAATGCCCCCGGAGCAGACCGCCACGCGATTGAGCAACATCTGGGGGGGAATCTGTGCCGCTGTACGGGTTACCGGCCAATTATTGAGGCGGCTCACGCTCTGTGCCAGTCACCGGATAACGACCAGTTTCAGGCAGATTCAGCCGCCATCGCGCAACAACTGGCACAAATTACTGCTGAAGAACAGAGCGCTACCAGCGAATTGGCTGGTGACGGCCACCGTTGCCTGATACCAAAAAATATTGCAGACCTTGCCCGCCTGTACCAGCAATACCCGCAGGCTCATTTACTGGCAGGCGGAACAGACCTGGCATTGCAAATCACCCAGTTTTACCGCCCGCTACCCTTGCTGATTAGCCTTAATCATGTGAAAGAACTCAGCACCATTACCGTGACGGATACCATGATAACTCTGGGGGCAACAGCCCGCCTGGCGGACATCGGCCGTGAACTACAGGGGTACATTCCGGCATTCAGTGAGATGCTCACACGCTTTGCTTCCTGCCAGGTGCGTAACCAGGCAACGCTTGCCGGTAACCTGGCAAACGCATCGCCAATTGGCGATGGTGCCCCGATGCTACTGGCTCTGGGGGCCAGCCTGACTTTGCAGTGCGGCGAACAACAGCGTGAACTGTCACTGGATGATTTTTTCCTCGATTACCGCAAAACCGCGCTGGCTCCCGGAGAGTTTATTCGTGCCATCCATATTCCAAGAGTGACAGTGTCACCTTCATTTCAGGCATGGAAGGTGTCGAAACGGCGTGAAGACGATATCTCGACAGTATTTGGCGCATTTAACCTGCACCATCAACAGGGTGTGATCACCGCCGCCCGGGTGGCATTTGGCGGTATGGCGGCCGTGCCCGCCAGAGCACTGGCCTGTGAGGCGGCACTGTGTGGCAAGCCGTTATCAGAAACCACATTAGCGGCGGCCCGCTCAGCGCTGGATAAGGATTTCTCGCCGTTATCAGATTTTCGCGGTACCAGCGGCTACCGCTTACAGGTCGCGAAAAATTTATTGCGCCGTTATTTCATGAGCCAGCTACAAGGTTCAGACCTGGTGGAGGTGAGTCAGTATGTCGGGTAACCCAGTCAGCCTGGATGAACAGGCACTTAAAACACAATTTCTCAAAGCATTTGACCAGGGCGCCGGGCGTAGTCAAAAACATGAAAGTGCGGATAACCAGGTAAGTGGTAAAGCCACTTATGTGGATGACCGACTGGTCTTACCGGGTATGCTCTATTTATGCCCGGTGCTCAGTGAACACGCTCATGCCCGTATTCTTTCCGTTGATACAGACGCCTGTTACCAAGTGCCAGGTGTGGTCAGAGTGTTTTGCTGGCAGGATGTACCCGGTGAGCTGGATATCGGCCCGCTGGCACCGGGCGACCCTCTGTTTGCCAAAGATACCGTGGAATATCATGGCCAGGTGGTACTGACGGTTGCTGCTGAAACTCAGGAAGCCGCCAGAGCAGGCGCACTTGCGGCAGTGGTTCGCTACCAGCCACTTGATGCCGTGCTGGATGTAGAAGAAGCACTGGCCCGCGAACTGTATGTTGAAGCACCCCATGTCCACCAGCGAGGCGATGCTGCAAAAGCGCTTGATACGGCACCCCGGCGTATTCAGGGGCAGTTCCATATTGGCGGCCAGGAGCATTTTTACCTGGAAGGGCAAATCGCGGTGGTACAGCCTGGCGAAGATAACCAGGTTCAAGTGTGGTCTTCCACTCAACATCCTACTGAAGTGCAGAAGCTGGTGGCATCGGTATTGGGTGTCAGCATGAATAAAGTGACCGTGGATATGCGCCGCATGGGCGGGGGGTTTGGTGGCAAAGAAACCCAGGCTGCAGGTATTGCCTGCCATGCTGCTCTGGCCGCCAGCCTGACAGGGAAGCCGGTAAAAATGCGCCTTTCACGGCGTGACGATATGCGTATAACGGGGAAGCGCCACCCGTTTTTTGTCCGTTACGATGTTGGCTTCACTACTGAGGGTATCCTGCATGGCGTGCATATCGATCTTGCCGCCAACTGTGGTTATTCCCTTGATCTGTCCGGATCAATTTGCGACAGGGCGATGTTCCACGCCGACAATGCTTACTACCTGGGCGATGCCCGCATAACCGGTTACCGTTGCCGGACCAATCTGGCCTCCAATACGGCCTATCGGGGTTTCGGCGGGCCACAGGGCATGGTGGCAATAGAACAAATCATGGACAGAATCGCCCGTGAATGCGGTCTGGATCCACTTGTTGTGCGCCAGCGTAATTTCTATGGGGCACCAGGGCGTGATACCACCCATTATGGGCAGCAGGTCACCCATAACCTGGCTGATGTTCTGACAAGCCAACTGGTTGACAGTGCCCGGTATGCCGAGCGCCGGGCAGATATCGCCACCTTTAACCGCACTAACCCGGTACTGAAACGCGGGCTGGCGATGACGCCAGTCAAGTTTGGCATCTCTTTTACCTCAAGTTTCCTTAACCAGGCCGGGGCGCTTATCCTGATTTACACCGATGGCACGGTACAGCTTAACCATGGCGGTACTGAAATGGGCCAGGGGCTGAATACCAAAGTCGCTCAGGTGGTGGCGCAGGTGCTGCAAATCCCCCTGAGTGCCATTCAGGTAACACCCGCCAGCACCGGGAAAGTTCCCAATACATCGCCTACCGCCGCTTCATCCGGGGCTGATCTTAACGGTAAAGCTGCGGAAATTGCAGCCCAAACCCTGAAACAACGCCTGACCGACATGCTGTGCGGCCTGCATCAGTGCACAGCAGGCGAAGTGGTGTTTAATAATGGTGTGGTGCAGGTTCCGGGCAAACACTACGCTTTTGCCGAAGTGGCAACCCTCGGCTGGCTAAACCAGGTGCCACTCTCTGCAACCGGCTTCTATAAAGTACCGGGCATTCATTACGACCGGGCAGCAGGCAAAGGTTCGCCGTTTTATTACTTCTCCTGGGGTATGGCCTGTGCCGAGGTGCTGGTGGATACCCTTACCGGGGAATACCGCTTGTTACGCGCGGACATTCTGCATGATGTGGGGGATTCACTGAACCCGGCGCTGGATATCGGCCAAATTGAAGGGGGCTTTATTCAGGGCGCCGGATGGCTGACAACCGAAGAGCTGTGTTGGGATAAAAACGGGCGTTTGCTGACTGATGGCCCCATGAGTTACAAAATCCCGGCAATCAGCGATATTCCGCCTGATTTAAGAGTCAACCTGCTGGAAAACCACCCGAATCCGCAGCAAACAGTATTTCGCTCCAAAGCCGTGGGCGAACCGCCATTTATGCTGGGGATCGCGGTATGGAGTGCTCTGCAGGATGCCATAGCCAGTGTGGCTGAGTACCGGCTTCATCCGTCTTTGGATGCACCCGCCACCCCGGAGCGGGTGTTGTGGGGCGTAATGGCAATGCAGGAGGCCTGCAATGAACCAACCCGATGACTGGATTGATATTTTGCAACAACTGCGCACAACCGGTACACCTTGTGTATTACTGACCGTTCTGAATGAAAAAGGCTCCGTTCCCCGGGGCGATGGCACCAAAATGGTGGTTACCGCCGGGGAAACCTGGCTGACAATTGGTGGCGGAAACCTGGAGTTCCAGTGTATCGCCCAGGCCCGCACAATGCTCCAGGCACAGCAAACCATGCCCCACCTGGAGCATATTGCGCTGGGAGCCCGTACTGGCCAGTGTTGTGGTGGCATGGCAAGCGTATTATTCGAACCGCTATTGTCCCCGCGCCCGTCGGTGGTTGTCTTCGGCGCAGGGCATGTTGGGCAGGCGCTGGTGAACCTGCTAAGTACGTTGCCCTGCCAGGTCACCTGGGTGGATGAGCGCCCGGGAATGTTCGCAGCCGCGCCATCAGGGGTTATCTGCCGCCAGGTGGATGACCCGAATGACGAAGTCCGGTGTGCGGCACCGGGCAGTTATTTTGTGGTTATGACCCACCATCACCCGCGCGATTTAGCGCTGGCAGAAACCATTCTGCGCCGCGACGATTACCGCTACTTTGGGCTGATTGGGTCACGCACTAAACGCCAGCGCTTTGATTACCGGCTGGAAGGTAAGGGGATTGCCGCTCAGCAACTGGCGAAAATGCGCTGCCCGGTTGGGTTACCGGATGTCAAAGGAAAGCTGCCTGCCGAAATAGCCGTTTCCATTGCCGGAGAATTGATTGCTGTCTGGCAGCAAGATGCCTAAGCTTGGGAAAGAACATCACTGATAACAAGGAGAACCAGTGGACAATCCTTTTTTAACGCCATCATCGCTCCCTTATGGCGCCCCGAACTTTGCCGAAATTCGTGTTGAGCATTACCGGGCAGCTTTTGATGAAGCCGTGAAGCGTAAACGTGCTGAACTGGCGGCCATTCTTGAGTGCTCTGAGGCGGCAACATTCGCAAATACCTGCCTGGCGCTGGAAAAAAGCGGGCAGGTGCTTAACCAGGTCACCGCTGTCTTTTTTGCTATGGCGAGTGCCGATACCAACCCGGTTATTCAACAACTGGAAGAAGACTTTTCAGGTGAACTGGCTGTACTGGCGGATGAAATTTGGCTCAATGGGCAACTGTTTGCACGGGTCGATTCCCTGTACCGGCACCGTGACACACTGGATCTTGACGCAGAATCAGCCCGCCTGCTGGAAGTCACCTGGCAACGTTTTACGCTGTCTGGCGCAACCTTGCCACCAGGCAAACAGGCACGCCTGAGCGCGCTGAACTTGCAGGCAGCACAGCTTTCCAGCCAGTTTAACCGCCGCCTGCTGGCCGCGGATAAAGCCGGTGGCCTGGTGGTGGATAACATCGAGGCACTGTCCGGGTTATCACCCGCTGAACAGGAAAGCGCCCGCCAGGCTGCGGCAGATAAAGGCCTGGGTAACCAGTGGCTGATTCCGTTACTGAATACCACACAGCAACCCGCACTGGCTGAACTGCAGAACCGGGCCACCCGTGAAGCGTTATTCCACAAAGCCTGGTCGCGTGCTGAACAGAATGATGAAAATGATACCCGGGCTATCATTTTGCAACTGGCAGCAGTACGCCAGGAGCAGGCTGCATTACTGGGTTTCGCGGATTACGCCAGTTGGAAAATGGCCGACCAGATGGCACAGCACCCGGCAGCCGCATTGCAGTTTATGAATAACCTGGTACCGGCGGCAAAGCAGCGGGCACAGGCTGAGCTTGCCGCTATCCAGAAAAAAGTGGATGACGAAAACGGTGATTTCGCAGTAAAACCCTGGGACTGGGCCTTCTATGCAGAACAGGTACGCCAGGACACATGGCAACTGGATGAAGCTGCGATTCGGCCATATTTCCTGTTAGACCGCGTGCTGCAGGACGGTGTGTTCTGGGCAGCCAGCCGCCTGTTTGGCATTACCTTCACCCCCCGCCTGGACATCCCGGTTTACCACCCGGATGTGCGGGTATGGGAAATCCACGACAAAGACGGCACCGGGCTGGCACTGTTCTACGGTGATTTTTTCGCCCGTGACAGCAAAGCCGGTGGCGCGTGGATGGGTAACTTCACCGAGCAGTCCACATTGTTGGGCACAAAACCGGTGATTTATAACGTGTGTAATTACGCCAAACCCGCAGCGGGGCAACCGGCGCTTATTGGTTGGGATGATGTCATCACGCTGTTCCATGAATTTGGCCACACGCTGCATGGGTTATTTGCCAGCCAGCGCTATGCAAGCCTGTCTGGTACAAATACCCCACGGGATTTTGTTGAATTCCCGTCGCAAATCAACGAACACTGGGCCAGCTACCCGGAAGTGTTCAGCCATTATGCCCGGCACTGGGAAACCGGTGAACCTATGCCAGAAGCCTTGCGCCAGCGCATGCTGAATGCCGCACTGTTTAATAAAGGCTACGATATGACTGAGTTGCTGGCTGCCGCACTGCTGGATATGCACTGGCATAGCCTGGCAGAAGGTGAGCAGGTGGCTGATGTCGCGGCATTTGAAGCGGCGGCTTTGGCGAAGTCACATATTCATCTGCAGGCGGTTCCGCCCCGTTACCGCTCAAGCTATTTCGCTCATATTTGGGGAGGGGGTTATGCCGCCGGGTACTATGCCTACTTATGGACACAAATGCTGGCTGATGACGGCTTCTGCTGGTTTGGCGAGCAAGGTGGGTTAACCCCGGAAAACGGGCAACGTTTCCGCGATGCCATTCTTTCACGGGGTAACAGTAGTGACCTTGCTGAACTGTACCGCCAGTGGCGCGGGCACGCACCACAGAGTGAACCCATGCTGAAACATCGCGGCCTTGCGTAATCATCAACAGGCCCTTGTTGTAAGGGCCTGAATAATCCCAATAACAGCTTTAATAATATTTATGTAATCCCTGTATTAAGTGCCTGCTGTTAGTTATTTTGTTAATGCTTAATTAAGTTTATTTTATTGGGTAATTAAATAAATCTTCTCTGAATTATATTCATCTCATGAATAACCAATTTTTTCCGGAAAAACTTTCTCTTTCCACTTCACATAAATTAATTATCGGTATGAAATTTTGTGACAGCAGTGAATACTGTTGCGGTATTTTGGCTATGCCCATTTTTTAATAGCAAGAAAATGGGTAAAGGATGCGTATAACTGAAGGGAAGACAGATGGTCACGCAAAAAAATACCGTTTTTTTTAACCACAATCACCATGTTATTTATGTCCGTGGGTGCACATCATTACTGGACGTTCTGGCCTTTGAAGGCAAAGAAATGCTCAGCCAGCCGTTCCATTACCGCATTGAGTTTACTTGTGCCGATAAGGCATTAGACCAGGCGGATTTTCTGCTGAAACCCGCCGGGCTGACACTCCACGCTCCTGTAGTACAGCCCTGGGGGGGATGTAAGCTCGAACCTGCCAGGACTATTCATGGTGTGGTCACAGGTTTTGAATCCCTGGGGTCATCAAGAGATGAAGCGCACTACGCGCTGGTGCTGCAACCAAGAATGGCTTTACTGAGCAACGCAAACAATAATGCTATTTTTCAGGATATGTCTGTACCACAGATTGTCGAAAGCATTCTGCGTGAGCGCCATAATATGCGCGGCCAGGACTTTCTCTTTTCGCTTAAGCATAAATACCCGCGCCGTGAACAGGTTATGCAGTTTGGTGAAAGTGACCTGCGTTTTATTTCCCGCCTGTTAAGTGAAGTGGGGATTTGGTTCCGCTTCACGCCAGATACTCGCCTGAAAATTGATGTAATTGAATTTTTTGACAGCTCTCATGGTTATGAAAAAGGCCTGGTTTTGCCCGATATTCCACCATCAGGGCATAATGATAATGGCGTTGACGCAGTATGGGGAATAGAGCGCTATTACCAGGTTGTGACACAGAAAGTCAGTGTTCAGGATTATCACTACCTGAATGCCGGGGCCGATATGCATGTTCAGGTGGATATTACCCGTGGCGACAGCACAACGTATGGCGAGGCATATCATTGGGGGAGCCATTACAGCGAACCCGGCGACAGGTTTACCCGCCCGTTGCCAGTTGAAACCGGGGTGTTTTATGCCCGGTTACACCACGAGCGTTACCTTAATGGCAAAGCGGGCATGGCAGGGAACAGTAATTGTGCGGTGCTGGCACCGGGCAAGGTTGTTAACCTGGCGGATCCGGCTCAGGAAGGCGGTAGTTTATCGCCAGGCATGCTGGTTACCAGCATAAGCTGTTCAGCACGCCGGGACAGCTGTTTCACAGCACATTTCACCGCACTGCCATTTACTCACGACTACTGCTTTCGCCCCCAACTCATTCCTCACCCGCAGATGTCCGGCACCGTGCCGGCCCGTGTCACCAGTACCACAAAAAATGATATCTATGGCCATATAGATAAGCATGGCCGTTACCGGGTCAAACTGCTGTTTGACCGCGCTACCTGGCCCGAGGGGAGCGAAAGCCTGTGGGTTCGCCAGGCCCGGCCCTATGCGGGGGAGACATTTGGTTTCCATTTGCCGTTACTCGCGGGCACCGAAGTGGCCATCGCATTTGAAAACGGCAACCCGGACCGGCCTTATATCGCCGGGGCGTTGCATAACAGCAGCCATCCTGACCTGGTTACCATCCGAAATTACCGGCGCAATGTACTGCGCACACCAGCGAATAACAAAATCCGCCTGGAAGATGCCAGAAACCAGGAACATATCAAAGTTTCCACTGAGTACGGCGGAAAAAGCCAGCTCAATTTAGGGCATTTGGTGAACAGCGAGCGCCAGGTAAGGGGGGAAGGGTTTGAACTCCGTACCGATTTGTGGGGCGCCATTCGGGCAAAAAATGGCGTATTGATCAGTGCAGATGCCCAGCCATCTGCACGGGGTGAGCAGCGGGAAATGCAGGCGGCAATCAGCCTGCTTAAAGGCGCGCTGCTTGATTTAACGCGCTGGGGCAGTATTGCGCCGGTTCACCAAAATTTCCCGCCAGATACTGCCGGGCTGGAACACCTGGTTGAAGGTGCGGCAGGTTTAAGTTCGCCAGTTGTTGTGCTGAGTGCTCCACAGGGTATCGCTGCCGTTACTCCGGCCTCTGCCTTATTACATTCGGGCAAAAGCCTGCATTTGCAAAGCCAGGGCGAGGTGCAAATAGCCACCTCAGCGCGCCATGCTGTTAACGCTGCTAAGTCAATATCGTTGCTGGCACATCAGGAAGGAATGCGCCTGGTATCGGCAAAGGGCCCTCTTGCGGTGGAATCTCATAATGACACCCTCTCGCTGTCTGCGTTACAGGATATCTCCGCCCGGTCTGTTCAGGGGCAACTTACACTCACTGCCACAAAAGGTATAACCCTGGCCTGTGGCGGGGCCGCCATTCATTTATCGGCTCAGGGCAATATTGAAATTTGCAGCAAAGGGCCACTCCTTCTCAAAGGCGCTCATTGCTGGCTTCCGCCAGAGACGTTTTCTTCTTCATCAACAGGCATGCCAGCTTCTGCGGCAGCTATACCCGCAGCAGTATGTGAAGGTTGCCTTCAACGTGCGCAAGAGCAGGCGACAGGAGTGGTTCTTCGTGGATAACACAGTGTTACCTCAGGCACTGGCAGACCAGTGGCAGGTGCAGGTGCAGTATTTACAAAGCAGTGTTGGCGTGCCGCATATTGATGCCATCATTGATTTATCCGGCGATACGCTACCCTGCTTGGCAACTTTACCTGCATTATCGCCGCAGGCGCAGTGGTCATCTTTATTCGCCGGGTTGCCTGAATCAGCCCTGCAGGACAAGGGCCCGGTGCTGGTGCGCCTGCATAATAATGCGTGGCAACATCAGCAATGGCTCGGTGAGCTGATGCGCTATTACGCGGGCAGGCACCGCTTATTATTGCTGGTATCGCCACTCGCTTTCTCGGTTTTGAAACAACAACTGTGCTCACTGACGCAATTTTTCTGGGGCAACCAGAGCGGTATCTTCCGTTTTTACGACCCACGCATATTCCCTGAACTCTTTAATCATGTCCTGACTCCCGGGCAACAAAACGCGTTCAACCAGCTTGGCTATTTTTGGGGCTGGCTGGATCGCGATAACCAGCAAACCTGGCGAGCCGGAAAATTCCAGCCCCATTCAGATGCGGTTTTCCTGCCCCATGAATTGCAGTTCACCGATAAGCAAATAGATGCGATTGGCTGCATCAGTGATGCCGATACCTGAAAATATCTTTATTGTTGACCCGGTCATGTAAAACCACAGCCAGAAACGGGAGGCACTGTGTTAGACAACTATTTTGGTCCACGGCCAACGCAGGCAGAGCAGCAGCGGTTACTGGCCGTGCAGGCCGCACTGGAACTGGTGCAGGCAACAAGCGCAGTTTCTGGGGAAACTGGCAATTCGACAGCACCAGGTACAGTGCTTAACCTGGCATTGGTGAGCCGGGATATCGCCGGGCTGGCGGATGCGATTCAGGCTGCGCTGGTGGTGCGTGAGTGAACCGCAGAACACCAGAAAAGAAAACGGGAAATGCCGACATCGTCATTTCCCGCAAATAATACTGAGATTGCTTATGGCAGCATTCCTTCGTGTTACACAATTAACTCTACGTGCTGAACATTAAGGCAAGCTTAAGGGGTGTTACAAAAAGTAAAAATATTTGTCATTGATCATATTTTCGCTGTGCAATAGTCATCATTAAGGAGCAAAAATGCTAACGGTATGGGGAAGAAAAACGTCGTCGAATGTCCAGGCGTTAATGTGGTGTATTGGTGAGCTTGGTCTGCCTGTGAACCGCATTGATATTGGCCATCGCTTTGGCGGCAACGATACCGCGGGTTTTTTGGCAATGAACCCGAATGGCACGGTGCCTGTTGTGAAAGATGGCAATAATGACCCTCTGTGGGAAACCGGCGCCATACTGCGCTACCTGGCTTGTGAATATGGTTCCCAGGATTTCTGGCCGCACAGCAGCCGCGAAAGGGCGCAGGTTGATAAGTGGGCAGAGTGGGCAAAGCTAAATATTGCCCTCAATTTTACTGCCCCAGTGTTCTGGCGAGTGGTGCGTACCCCTGCGGCTCAGCGTGATGAAGCCGCTATTGCTGCGGCACTAAAAACCTTACATCACTTTATGGCAATTGCGGAAAAACAACTGCAACACCACGCGTGGCTGGCAGGTGACCAGTTCAGCCTTGCTGATATACAGTTCGGCCACATACTGTACCGTTACTATGATATTGCCATTGAACGCCCGGTGTTTCCGGCAATTGAAGACTGTTACCAGCGGCTACACCAGCGCAAGGCCTGGCTGGACCATGTGCGGGTGTCGTATGAAGAACTCAGGGCAGTGTAGAAAAAAGGAAGAAGCGGGTTCGGTTATTTCAGGTATTGCCATGCATAAACAGCAATAGCGACGGCAATCAAAACCAGTGTGGATTTTCTCATTTAACTCAATGCCTCGTAAAAAGCGGAATCCTGCAATAACAGAGAAAAGAGAGCAAGGGGCGCATTGCCAGTTTCTGCGCTTTGTCACATGAATACTGTTGTAGCAGCCTGTGCCACAACAGTATTCACCACAAATTAGTGCATGCCGAGGCGAATCAGTTCAACAGGTGCGAACTGCCCGTCTGCGCCATCCACTTCTACCGTTGCCTGGCGGCGTAAATCACGAGCACTCAGCCCGTCGGCATGAATCGCTTTAATCACACCCGTAAGGCCAGTGCCATTAATCATTACACGGCTGCCAGTTGTAATTACGTTGCGGTTACGGTCATAGGTCATCATTGTGGTTTTCTCCTCTAAAAACGCGATAAAAACGGATATCGGTATATATCGGCAACAACTATTCTGAGCGCCTTAAAACGCGACATCAATCACAAAATTGGGCGTTTATTGACCTGGGTCAAAAGTTTTATTGCGTGATAGTTAGCATGGCTGGGGCAGCCTTTTGCCTGCAGAGTCATTTTGTTGAATACGGAAAGCATTAATTTTGGGTGAGTCTTCAGGTGCAGCAAAAAAAATCCCCTGGCAAGGCGCTGCAGGGGATAAAGCTACACTCAAGATGAATCGTACATAATTAAAGCATGGTGTGCCGGGTATATTGATAGCCTGCTCAGGCAGCCAAATAACCCGTCAGCCATTCCTCTTTAGTTATTTCTGAAAGCCGGAAATAAATAAAAAGACACAGTATAGGTAAATACAACAATTACTGGTGTTGTTCTGTTTACCAGAAATAAATTCAATAATTCACTGCACAATAAAACTACTTATTTATGTAAATTAAAAACCTGGTGTGGCGAATTTTATTAACTTATTACTCAGGCTATCAACCATGAATCAATGTGCTTTAC
The DNA here is from genome assembly GCF_000705335.1 of Mangrovibacter sp. MFB070. Classification (NCBI taxonomy): domain Bacteria; kingdom Pseudomonadati; phylum Pseudomonadota; class Gammaproteobacteria; order Enterobacterales; family Enterobacteriaceae; genus Mangrovibacter; species Mangrovibacter sp. MFB070. The sequence goes on along the minus strand of NZ_JJMI01000039.1, from coordinate 212,494 downwards.
CATGGCGTAGATAAACTGGTGAACCGTAGAAGATTCGAATAACATTGCTACCCAAACAACAGAAATACAAATCAGGGCAACATCGTAAATATAAAATACCTTATTTATTCTACCCATGTTGATTTCCTCTTTGGCAATGATGCTGGCATATTGTTAGCTGGATTAAACAGCAGTCAGTGAGCAAATTATGGTCAGTAATGCCGGGTAAATATGTGATGATGATCAAATAAAATATTTATACTTTGTTTTTGAATTTTAAGTTTATTTTCCTGATTTACGGTGTTTTTAACTAAAACTCGCCAATATTACTAATTGATAATTATGGCGGCTTACCACGAAGTGAGTAACCAGGTTCAGTACCAGGAGTAATGCGTTATACCCTCTATTTTTCTTACCCGGTGGTGAAGTGGCAGGCAATAAAAAACGCCCTTTACACATAATGTAAAGGGCGGCTAAGTACAGTGAGACAATTCAGATTGCATTAGTCATTCCATTTGTGGCTGAGGCAGGCGGCGAGTAAACCTGCACCAACAAACAGCACGACAGCGGCAAATACATAACTCAGTTCAATGGACATAATGCGCCTCCAGCCGGTGTGAGTTTGAACTTACGGTGCCTGAACACCGTATTACCTACTATATCGGCTGAAAGTTAAACAAACCTTAGGCTTTGTGAACCTGTTTATCGTGAACGGTAAAGGTTTTTCGGTAATGGCGTGGGGAAACATTCAGGTATTGTTGAAAGTAGCGCCGCATCACACTGGCGGTGCCGAAGCCCACGGCCTGAGCAATGTATTCAACCGGTTTATCACTCTCTTCCAGCAGTTGCCTGGCTTTTTGCAGCCGTTGTTGTAATAGCCAGCGCGCAGGAGTGGTGCCGGTGGCATCCGCAAAGCGCCTGAGCAAAGTGCGTGAACTCATGCCGCAGCGGTTGGCCAGCGCTTCAACACTATGTGAACAGTGCAGATGCTGGTGCAAATAGTCGAACAAATCACCCAGTCGGCTGCTTTCATATTCTTTGGCTACCGGTGCGGGAATAAACTGCGCCTGCCCGCCATCGCGGTGCGGGGGGACAACCAGGCGCTGAGCCACCAGGTTGGCTGCTTGTGGGCCGTAATCTTTACGCACCAGGTGCAGGCATAAATCGATCCCTGCAGCACTCCCGGCCGAAGTCAGACACTGGCCTTCATCTATATACAGCACATGTTCATTAACCCGTATTGCCGGGTAGCGGGCCTTTAATTGAGCGGCATAACGCCAGTGAGTGGTGGCTTGTGCACCATTCAACAGGCCGGTAGCCGCAAGCACAAACACCCCGGAGCAAATTGAAACCAGGCGGCATCCACGGCTTGCAGCCTGGCGCAGGGCATTGAGCAGAGCTGGTGGCACCGGGGTATCAGTACCGCGCCAGCCTGGAATAATAATGGTATCGGCCTGCGCTAACAGCTCAAGGCCACCATCCACCATAATGCGAATGCCGCCTGTGGCACTTAACGGACCTTTATCCAGCGCAGCCACTGCGAAGCGGTACCAGTTTTCCCCCATTTCTGGGCGGGGCAGGCCGAAGACTTCGGTTGCGACAGAAAACTCAAAGGTACACAGCCCCTGGTAAGCCAGTACAACCACCAACGGTTGTTGGGGTGAGGATTTTGTCATATTCAGTGCGTTATTTGGCATGAAGTGGCGTGGCCTGGATTAATGGGACAGTGCAATCTGTGCATACCATACATCACAGGAGTAAATGAATGAATCCCGTTACCCAATATCCGGCCGCACCATCCAGCCAGGCTCAGGCCTGGTTTCACCAGAAACTACAGTTTGAGACAGATTGTGCGGATGTACACAGTGCGCTTTCTCAGGAAGACGACCCGGGGTTCGTGCTGTTGCATGTTGTCGGCGGGGAAGCGCAGTTTGCCCGGCGGCATATACCCGGGGCCGTTCATTTGCCCCATCGCGTTATTCGGCCTGAAGTGATGGCGCGCTGGCCGGAAGGCACACTGTTTGTTGTTTACTGTGCCGGGCCCCACTGCAATGGGGCAGACCAGGCAGCGATGAAACTGGCGGCGCTGGGCCACCCGGTTAAATTGATGATTGGCGGCCTCACTGGCTGGGCAGATGAAGGATTTGCATTTGCGCCAGCGCCCGGTTCGGCTGAACATGAATAATTTTCATGGTGCGTGAAATTTTCTCGTTTGTCGTGCATCCAGGTGCGTGACATTATTTTGGGCATGTAGCCATCCAGATGGCTGTAATTAACAATAACAATTATCACGGGAAGAAACTTTTCTGTGACAAGGAGAAGACAATGCAACGCCCAGAAGCTCCCTTTCGTGCCGAGGTAGTAGGCAGTTTTTTACGCCCTGATTCCATTAAGCAGGCTCGCGAAGCTTTTGCCGCAGGGACTCTCAGCGCAGAAGCATTACGCCAGTGCGAAGATGAAGCTATCCGCCAGGTGGTGGAGCAGCAATGCGCTTGTGGGTTACATGTGGTTACGGATGGGGAGTTTCGCCGGGCGTGGTGGCATTTTGACTTTTTCGACGGGTTACAGGGTGTGGAACGCTTTGAGTCTGACCACGGTATCCAGTTCAACGGTGTGCAAACCAAAGCCCATGGTATTCGGGTCACCGGCAAATTAGGCTTTGGCGACCACCCAATGCTGGAAGATTTCCGTTACCTGAAAAGTATCAGTGGCAACGCGGTCGCGAAAATGACCATCCCCAGCCCAAGCGTACTGCATTTCCGTGGTGGACGCGAAGTCATCGACCGTAACGTTTACCCGGAACTGGATGCTTATTTTGACGACCTGGCAACCACATGGCGTGATGCCATTGCTGCTTTTTATGCTGCAGGATGCCGCTACCTGCAACTTGATGACACCGTGTGGGCGTATTTATGTTCTGATGAACAGCGCAGCCAGATCCGCGCTCGCGGTGATAACCCTGATGAACTGGCGCGCATCTATGCCCGTGTACTGAATACAGCCCTGGCAGATAAACCGGCTGATTTAAAGGTTGGCCTGCATGTATGCCGGGGAAATTTCCGCTCAACCTGGATTTCCGAAGGCGGTTATGAGCCGGTGGCAGAAGTGCTGTTCGGCAGCGTTAATGTTGATGCCTTCTTCCTTGAATACGATAACGACCGCTCCGGTGATTTCGCGCCATTGCGCTTTATTAAGCCCGGCCACCAGCAGGTTGTGCTGGGGCTGATTACCACCAAAAATGGTGAACTGGAAAATCCACAGGCAATTAAGGCCCGTATTGAAGAGGCGGCGCAATATGTTGCTAAAGAGCAAATTTGCCTGAGCCCGCAGTGTGGTTTCGCTTCTACGGAAGAAGGCAACAACCTGACTTCTGCCCAGCAGTGGGGAAAAGTAAACCTGGTGACCCGTGTTGCCAGCCAGGTCTGGTAATACATATTCCTGCCAGTCAGCTTCACACTACACAGCTTCATTAACTACGGCCCGCTCGCGGGCCGTATCTTTCCCCGAACCACTCTCAGTCAAAGCAAATATCAATACTAAGGCAGCGATTCAGCCAGTTTTCTTATGGTTTACTGCGTGGTGCACAGCACCGGGGCGTAAATATCCTGACTTTGTTCAATTCAGGTGCGTTTTGTTCACCGCCAGACCGTGTTTCAACCAGATAATGAATGTGAATTTATCTATCTGTTTGTATTAAATGAATAATTAATACCTGGCATTGCATTTGCAACTGGGATTCCATCTTGTATACCAGATGGGATTCCAGGAATGAGTACAGTTGAATACGGGCAAACACTGGCGGAATGGCGGGCGCAGTACGCGCAAAACCCGCAAATTGTCAGTGATCTTCTTACACGCTATGTAAGCCAGTTTGATAAGGCGGATAACGCCTGGATCTACCTTGCCAGCGAACAGGACATTCTTAGCCAGTGCGCAGTTTTGCTGGATGCACTGGCGGATGGCTCAAAGACACTGGTTGATATGCCACTGTTTGGCGTGCCATTTGCGGTAAAAGACAATATTGATGTAGCGGGGATGCCAACCACTGCAGCTTGCCCGGCATTCCTTTACCACCCTGAAGTTGATGCCACGGTTGTTGCCCGCCTGAAGCGTGCGGGTGCAGTGGTGATTGGCAAAACCAATCTGGACCAGTTTGCCACCGGGCTGGTGGGTACCCGTTCACCTTTTGGCGCTGTGGTTAACACATTTAACCCGGACTATGTCAGCGGGGGATCCAGCTCAGGCTCAGCATCCGTTGTGGCGCGTGGGCTGGCGGCATTTTCGCTGGGTACCGACACCGCCGGTTCTGGCCGGGTACCAGCCGGTTTCAATAATATTGTCGGCCTGAAGCCCACCAAAGGCTGGTTCTCCGCGCAGGGGGTAGTGCCAGCCTGCCGCCTGAATGACACCATTTCTGTATTTGCTCTGACTGTTGATGATGCCTGGCAAGTGGCGCAGGCCGCGGGCGGTTATGATGCCGCTGATGCCTACTCCCGGGCACACCCGGGAACAGCCCCGGCACAACTGAGCCCGGCTCCGCGTTTTGCCGTTCCTGAACAGTGTGAGTTTTATGGTGACGGCCAAAGTGAACAGGCCTGGCAACAGGCCCTGGAACAACTGGTTGCCCAGGGTGTGGAACTGGTTCCCATTGATTTTACGCTGTTCCGCCAACTTGCAGAGCAACTCTATTACGGTGCCTGGGTGGCAGAACGTACTGTTGCGGTAGGGAGCATGTTAGACCAGGGGCCAGAAACTATGGACCCAACCGTGCGCCAGATTGTGGCAAATGGCAAAGACTACACCGCCTGTGACGCCTGGCAGGCGGAATACACCCGAGCAGAACTGGCACGCAAAATCCAGCAAGTATTAGCAACAGTGGACGCGCTGGTGGTTCCCACTTCACCAACCATTCACACGCTGGCGGAAATGGCTGAAGAGCCGGTTCATTACAACTCGCAGTTTGGTACTTACACCAATTTCACCAACCTGGCAGACCTGAGTGCGCTGGCCGTACCCGCCGGGTTCCGTCAGGACGGTTTACCCTTCGGCATCACGCTTATCGCGCCTGCGTGGTATGACCTTGCACTGGTTGCATTCGCCCGCCAGTGGCAGCAACAACAGGCGCTCACTCTCGGCGCAACTGGCCGCCCATTAACGGCTGCAACACCCATTGCACCCACCTTGCCGGGCAGCTATGTGCGCCTGGCCGTTGTTGGCGCACACCTGCGTGGTATGCCGCTTAACCACCAACTCACCACCCGCGATGCGGTGTTTGTTGAAGAGACTGTTACTGCGGGTGATTACCGCCTGTATGCGCTGGCAGGCCAGGTTCCGGCTAAGCCCGGGCTGGCGCGGGCAGAGCAGGGCAACGCCATTATTGTTGAGTTATGGGATGTGCCGCTGGCGCGTTTTGGCGAGTTTGTGGCTGAAGTTCCGGCCCCGCTGGGGATAGGCAGTGTCACGCTTGCAGATGGCCGGGTCGTGAAAGGGTTTATCTGTGAGCCTCAGGCGCTTGGCGCCGCCACAGATATTACGCAATGGGGTGGCTGGAAAGCCTGGCTTGCTCACCAAAATCGTGCCTGAGGAGGACGCATGTTTAACACGGTACTGATAGCTAATCGGGGTGAGATCGCCTGCCGGGCGATCCGCACATTAAAAAAGATGGGCGTACGCAGTGTTGCTGTGTATTCCGAAGCTGACCGCAATGCGCCGCATGTGCATGAAGCGGACGAAGCTGTCTCGTTGACTGGCGAGAAAGCCAGTGATACCTACCTGAACATTGACAAAATAGTGGCAGCGGCAAAAGCAACCGGTGCGCAGGCTATTTTTCCGGGCTATGGCTTCTTGTCTGAGCGGGCAGAATTCGCCACTGCCTGCGACGAAGCAGGCCTGGTATTTATCGGCCCGACAGCACAACAAATTGCCGACTTCGGCCTGAAACACCGGGCACGTGAACTGGCACAGGCTGCGGGTTTGCCCATGACTCCCGGTACCGGCCTGCTACAAACCCTCGACAGTGCCCTGGTTGCCGCACAAGAGATTGGCTACCCGGTTATGCTCAAAACTACCGCAGGTGGCGGCGGGATTGGCCTGAGTTGCTGTGAAACCCCTGAAGCCCTGAGCGAAACCTGGGCCAGCGTGAAACGCATGGGGGCGCAATTTTTTGGTGATGACGGCGTGTTTCTGGAGCGTTTTATTGCCAAGGCGCGCCATATTGAAGTGCAAATCTTTGGCGATGGTAAAGGCCATGTTGTAGCGCTGGGCGAGCGCGATTGCTCGCTGCAACGCCGTAACCAAAAAGTGGTTGAAGAAACACCCGCCCCGAACCTGCCGCAACGCACCCGGGAAGCATTGCATGCCGCCGCTGTTGCTCTGGGCCAGCAGGTTAATTACCGCAGTGCCGGTACGGTTGAGTTTATCTACGATGCTGCTACTGATGCTTTCTGGTTCCTGGAAGTAAACACCCGTTTGCAGGTAGAACACCCAATAACTGAAATGGTTACCGGGGTGGATCTGGTAGACTCGATGGTTACGCTGGCTGCGGGGAAAGCGCCAGACTGGCAGGCTATGGCCCGGGCACCGCAAGGCGCGGCTATTGAAGTCCGTGTCTACGCAGAAGATGCCTTAAAAAACTTCCAGCCCTCACCGGGCGTGCTGACAGATGTCTTTTTCCCTGAAGGGATTCGGGTTGATGGCTGGGTATCTTCGGGTAGCGAAGTCAGTGCCTTCTATGACCCGATGATCGCCAAAATCATTGTGCATGGGGCAGATCGCCACCAGGCGCTGGCAAAACTCCAGAACGCGCTGGACGCGACCCGGTTACAGGGTATCGCCACCAACCTGGACTGGCTGCGCCAGATTATTACTCTGCCGGAATTTACTGCCGGTGTGATGTGGACCCGTTTGCTGGACAGCGTTGAGTGGCAGCCGCATGTTATTGAAGTGCTGCAACCTGGCACCTGGAGCAGTGTACAGGATTACCCGGGAAGGACTGGCTACTGGGATATTGGTGTTCCGCCGTCAGGCCCAATGGATGATTACGCTTTCCAGTTAGCCAACCGTATTGTGGGTAACCACCCGTCAGCCGCAGGTCTGGAATTTACTTTGTTGGGGCCAACGCTGCGTTTCCATTGTGATGCAGTCATTGCCCTTACCGGAGCAAATTGCCCGGCGACGCTGGATGACAAACCCGTTGCTTTATGGCAACCCATCGTGGTGAAAGCAGGCCAGGTTCTGTCACTGGGCCGCGCCAGCACAGGGTGCCGTACCTATCTGGCTGTGCGTAATGGCCTGGATGTACCGGTTTATCTGGGCAGCCGTTCAACTTTTGCCCTGGGGCAATTTGGTGGACATGGCGGACGCACCCTGCGCGTTGCAGATACGCTGGCGATTTCCCAGCCAGATTTACCGGCATGTACAACGCCTGCGCCCATCGGTTTACCTCAGGTTCCGGAGCCTGCGCTTATTCCCGAGTACGATACCGTGTGGGATATCGGCGTGCTGTATGGCCCTCATGGTGCACCCGATTTCTTTACGCCGGAATCGATGGAAACCTTTTTCAGCAGTGAGTGGGAAGTCCATTACAACTCCAACCGGCTGGGTGTCCGCCTGATGGGCCCCAAACCAGAATGGACGCGTGCCGATGGCGGTGAGGCTGGACTGCATCCTTCCAACGTACATGACTGCGAATATGCCATTGGCGCGATTAACTTCACCGGCGACTTTCCGGTGATCCTCACCCGGGACGGACCAAGCCTTGGTGGGTTTGTGTGCCCGGTCACCATCGCCCGGGCTGAGTTGTGGAAAGTGGGTCAAGTGAAACCCGGCGATAAAATTCGCTTTCACGCCATCAATTTTGAACATGCCCAGTCTCTGGACATCGCCCGCCAGGTGGCAGTCACCAATTTGTGTGCCGCCAGCACTTTGCCGGACCGGCACCCGGCAATCAGCCCGGGGAAAACCAGCAGTGCGGCAATCCTTGCTGAACAACCGGCACAGGGCGATATCCCGGCAGCCGTCTGGCGCCAGGCCGGTGATAACTACATCCTGATTGAGTATGGCGACAACGTTCTCGACCTGGCTTTGCGCCTGCGGGTGCACTTGCTGATGGAAGCCCTGCGCGCCAGCGGCCAGCCGGGTATCGAAGAACTTTCACCAGGCGTGCGTTCACTGCAGGTGCGTTACGACGCCCAGCGCATATCACAAAGCCAGCTAATGGCCTTGCTACTGGAGCTGGAAGCGCAACTGGGCGATGTCAGTAAACTGCGTATTCCGTCGCGTATTGTTTATCTGCCTATGGCCTTCGAAGACAGCGCCACGCTGGGTGCGGTGGAGCGCTATCAGCAAACAGTTCGCCAGCAGGCTCCCTGGTTGCCAAATAACGTGGACTTTATTCAGCGCGCCAACGGTCTGGCGCACCGCGATGAAGTCAAAAACATTATTTTTGACGCCAGCTACCTGGTGCTTGGCCTGGGGGATGTTTACCTCGGAGCCCCTTGCGCAGTACCTGTAGACCCGCGCCACCGTCTGTTGAGTTCCAAATATAACCCTGCACGTACCTGGACGGCTGAGGGCACTGTGGGGATCGGTGGCATGTATATGTGCATCTACGGCATGGATTCCCCGGGGGGCTATCAACTGGTCGGGCGTACCGTGCCTATCTGGAACAAGTTCCTCAAAAACAGCCAGTTTGGTGATGAGCCCTGGTTACTGAAATTCTTCGACCAGGTGCGCTTCTACCCGGTAAGCGAAACCGAGCTTACCGAATTCCGCGATGCCTTCCGTGAAGGCCTTGCCACCGTGCGAGTAGAAGAGAGCACTTTTGATTTTGCTGAATACACCCAGTTCCTGGCGGATAACGCCGTGGATATCGCGGATTTCCGCACTCGCCAGCAGGCGGCTTTCGCCTCTGAAGTGGTGCACTGGCAAAACCAGATGGAAGACGAAACAGTGGCGGAAACCCTGGCCGTCCCTGTGGATGATGAGGAAGTTGGCGGCCACCTGGTGAGCGCAGACCTCAATGGCAATATCTGGAAAATTCTGGTCGAACCGGGCCAGAAAGTGAAACAGGGTGAACCGCTGATAGTGGTGGAAGCCATGAAGATGGAACTGATGGTGGAAGCACCTTGTGACGGCGAAGTTATCCGTATCAGTTGCCAGCAAGGGCGGCCTGTGGCACCAGGCGATGCATTACTCTGGCTGGATAACGCCAGTTAAGTGAAGACGCCGCGGGCACTGGTGGCACCGCGGCAAAAAAGAGAACTGTACCCACATGACAAATATCAACAAAGCCCCGCGAGCCCAGGGGCAGGCGGAACGGATTTATCACCAGCTGAAGCAGGATATTTTTGATTTCCGCCTGCTTCCCGGTGACCGCTTCAGCGAAAGTGAAATCGCTGCGCGGATGGGCGCGAGCCGCACACCGGTCCGCCAGGCTTTGTACGCACTGGAGCAGGAAGGGTATGTCGCAGTCCAGCCGCGCAGTGGCTGGCAGGTAAAACACATTGATTTTGATTACCTGGAATCGCTTTACGACCTGCGAGTCGTGCTGGAACTGGAGGCAGTGAAGCGTTTATGCGCACTGCCGCCCGGTAGCCAGCCAGACATCCTGCTGGCACTGAAAACATTCTGGACGGATTCCCCGCCACTTCCTGACGGCCAGGAAGTGGCTCGCTATGACGAGCAGTTCCATATGGACCTGGTCTTGGCCGCCGGGAACCCGGAGATGGCCCGGGTACACCGGGATGTCACAGAGAAGATTCGCATAGTCCGGCGTATGGACTTCACCAAGACACCTCGTGTGGAGGCAACTTACGCTGAGCACGGTGCTATTTTGCAGGCCATTATGGCGCGCGAAACCGAGGAGGCCCAAAACCGACTACAGCAGCATATTGCACAAAGCCAGAAAGAAGTTCGTACGATAACGCTTCATACGCTGCACCAGGCGCGGCAGCAGAAGCTTTGAAATGCGGCATTGCCGCGGACCTCTATTCATCAGGAGTGAATTTATGCACCGTCGTACTCTGTTAAAAGCTTTTGCCTTATCCGCATCCGTTATCAGCATGGGTTTGGCGTTTAACGCTTATGCCGCTGATACCATCAAGGTCGGTATTTTGCACTCTTTGTCTGGCACAATGGCGATTTCAGAAACGCCACTGAAGAATATGGCGTTGATGAGTATCGATGACATCAATGCCCACGGCGGTGTCCTGGGTAAAAAACTGGAACCCGTGGTGGTTGACCCGGCATCTAACTGGCCATTGTTTGCTGAAAAAGCCCGCCAGTTACTGACCCAGGATAAAGTCGCTGTGGTATTTGGCTGCTGGACATCGGTGTCCCGCAAATCAGTGTTACCGGTATTTGAAGAACTGAATGGCCTGCTGTTTTATCCGGTACAGTACGAAGGTGAAGAAATGTCACCTAACGTCTTTTATACCGGTGCGGCACCTAACCAGCAGGCCATTCCGGCTGTTCAGTACCTGATGAGTGAAGATGGTGGTGCGGCCAAGCGTTTCTTCCTGCTGGGCACTGATTACGTTTACCCGCGCACCACCAATAAAATCCTGCGTAACTACCTGCACAGCAAAGGGGTGCAGGATAAAGACATCGAAGAAGTGTATACCCCATTTGGTTACAGCGATTACCAGACCATTGTTGCCAATATTAAAAAATTCGCCGCAGGCGGGAAAACGGCGGTTATCTCCACCATCAATGGTGATTCCAATGTGCCGTTCTATAAAGAGCTGGCAAACCAGGGTGTGAAAGCGACCGATATCCCGGTTGTCGCTTTCTCCGTTGGCGAAGAAGAACTGCGTGGTATTGACACGAAACCACTGGTGGGCAACCTGGCGGCCTGGAACTACTTCGAATCGCTGGATAACCCAACTAACAAAAAATTTGTCGCTGAGTGGAAGGCTTACGCCAAATCTCACAACCTGCCAAATGCCGACACAGTGGTCACCAATGACCCGATGGAAGCAACCTGGGTAGGTATGCATATGTGGGCACAGGCGGTAGAAAAAGCCGGTACCACCGATGTGGATAAAGTGCGTGCGGCAATGGCCGGGCAAACCTTTAAAGCGCCATCGGGTTACACACTGACCATGGATGCCACCAACCACCACCTGCATAAACCAGTCATGATCGGTGAGATTGAAAGTGACGGGCAGTTCAACGTGGTGTGGCAGACGGATAAACCTGTACGTGCACAACCCTGGAGTCCCTATATCCCTGGGAATGAAAACAAGCCGGATTACCCTGTTAAATCAACGGGTAAATAACGTTTTCTCCTCCCGGAAACGGGAGGAACCCTCGCCTGGAGGAAATCATGAAACCTGTGCATATCATACGCCTGCTACTGGTGCTGGCGTGTTTGCTTTCGCGTGTTGTCTGGGCAACAGACGCCGACACCTTTGTCAGTGCCAACCGTTCAGCGCAGGCCAGCCTGTTGCAGCAGTGGGCAGCAGCACCAGATAAAGCCCGGTTGCCGCTGCTGAAAGCACTGAAGCAGGAAGTGCTGGTGGCAGATGACAATCACCATGCATTCAGCAAACAGAACAGCAACCTGTTGCCCCTGGGCGCTGCAGCCACTCCGGAAGGTGATATTCACCCGGTCAGGTTAACCAACCGCTTGCGGGTTTTGGTCGCAGGTGCGCTGGCAACGCATCAATTATTAAGTGACAACGTCACGGAAAGGCTGCAGGGTGCCAAAAATTTGGTGGATGACAACCAGGGAACACTGATCCCGCTGATTACCCGCCAACTAACCAGCGAAACGGACCAGAGCGTGAAAGCTGCGCTGCAACTGGCACTGGCTAACCTGCAACTGACCAGCCCGGACGCAGCAGTACGGCTGGCAGCAGTAACCAGGCTGGGGCAGGACAGTGACCCGGATGTCCAGGCGCGGCTTCACCCCATGACAGACCCGTCCCATGAGCCCGATGCCCGGGTTCGGGCGGCCGCACAGGCAAGCCTGGATAAAATTCACCACCGCTTGATGCTTGGCGATATTCTCGGCCAGGCGTTCATGGGGATTTCCTTAGGTTCAGTTTTATTACTGGCCGCACTGGGTCTGGCAATTACCTATGGCCTGCTGGGTGTCATCAATATGGCCCATGGCGAAATGTTGATGCTTGGCGCGTACAGCGCCTGGATGGTGCAAAACCTGCTGCACAGTTTCGCGCCGGGGCTGGAAAGCCTGTACCCGGTGGTGGCATTACCCGTGGCATTCTGTGTGACTGGTGGTCTTGGCATGGTGCTGGAACGCACAATTATTCGCCATCTCTATGGCAGGCCGCTGGAAACGTTGCTGGCAACCTGGGGTATCAGCCTGATGCTGATCCAGATTGTGCGGATGGTGTTTGGCGCACAGAACGTCGAAGTGGCAAACCCGGGCTGGTTGTCTGGCGGCATTCAGGTATTACCTAACCTGATCCTGCCATGGAACCGCCTGGTGGTTATCGCGTTTGTGTTGCTGGTGCTGTTCTTTACCTGGCTTGTGTTAAACAAAACCCGGCTGGGTATGAATGTGCGTGCGGTAACGCAAAACCGCGCCATGGCTGCCTGCTGTGGGGTGCCGGTAGGGCGTGTTGATATGCTGGCGTTTGGGCTGGGCTCAGGTATTGCCGGGCTGGGTGGCGTGGCGCTTTCCCAATTAGGGAACGTTGGCCCTGAACTGGGCCAGGGGTACATCATTGATTCTTTCCTGGTGGTGGTTCTTGGCGGCGTGGGCCAGCTTGCCGGAAGTGTGGCGGCTGCATTTGGCCTTGGGATCTTCAACAAAATTCTTGAGCCACACACCGGAGCGGTACTGGGCAAGATATTGATCCTCGGGCTGATTATTTTGTTTATTCAAAAAAGGCCGCAGGGACTGTTTGCTCTTAAAGGGAGGGTTATTGACTGATGACACAGCCAATTACACTAACGCTTTACCAGAAAGCGCCGCGGGTTGCTCAGGTTGCAGGTGCCATTTTGGTGCTGGCACTGTTTATTCTTCCGTTCCTGGCTTTGCTACCGGCGGAAAACCCATTAAGTATTTCGGTATGGACGTTAACCCTGCTGGGTAAAATCCTCTGTTACAGTGTGATGGCGGTGGCACTGGATTTGGTGTGGGGTTATGCCGGGATGCTATCGCTGGGGCATGGGGTTTTCTTTGCGCTGGGGGGGTATGGCATGGGCATGTATCTTATGCGCCAGGCCGCGGGTACGGGCCTGCCTGATTTTATGTCTTTCCTGTCCTGGGACCATCTGCCCTGGTTCTGGATTGGCAGCGAGCATTTTCTCTGGGCGCTGATGCTGATTATTTTGGTGCCTGGTTTACTGGCGCTGGTATTTGGCTACTTTGCCTTCCGCTCGCGCATTAAAGGTGTGTACTTCTCGATTATCACGCAGGCGTTAACCTGGGCCGGAATGTTACTGTTCTTTCGTAATGAAACCGGCTTTGGCGGCAATAACGGGTTTACCGGTTTCACCACGCTGTTAGGGTTTTCTGTTACCGCCACCAGCACCCGGGTTGGGTTGTTTATTGCTTCACTTATCCTGCTGCTCGCAAGCCTGGGTGCAGGGTTATGGCTGGCGCGCAGCAAGTACGGGCGGGTGTTAACGGCGGTACGTGATGCAGAAAACCGCCTGATGTTTTGCGGCTATGATCCGTTGGGCTTCAAATTATTAGTCTGGACACTTTCCGCCGTACTGTGCGGCCTGGCCGGGGCGCTGTATGTACCACAAGTCGGAATTATTAACCCCAGCGAAATGTCGCCGACAAACTCGATTGAAGCGGCTATCTGGGTTGCCCTTGGTGGGCGGGGAACACTCATTGGCCCGGTTATTGGCGCGTTTCTGGTGAACGGCGCCAAAAGTATTTTTACCGTGGTTTTGCCGGAATACTGGCAAATCTGCCTCGGGCTGCTTTTTATTCTGGTGACCCTGTTCTTACCGCGCGGTGTGGTGGGCTTACTGCGCAAAGGAGATAAATGATGGCGATGCAGGATACGCTTTTTACCCGGCAGCTACCGGCAGACCAGTTTCGCGAACAAACAGACCCGGTACTGCAACTGGAAAATATCAACGTCAGTTTTGATGGCTTCCAGGCGCTGACCAATCTGTCTATGCGTATTGGTGTTGGTGAGTTGCGTTGCGTGATAGGCCCGAACGGTGCCGGGAAAACAACATTAATGGATGTGATTACCGGGAAAACCCGGCCTCAGAGCGGGCAGGCGGTGTATGACCAGTCGGTTGACTTGCTCAAACTAAATTCTGTGGAGGTTGCCCGTAAAGGTATAGGCCGCAAATTCCAGAAGCCCACGGTATTTGAAGCCCTCAGCGTGTTTGAAAACCTGGAAATAGCGCAGAAAACACATAAAGGCGTGTGGGCCACGCTCAGGGCGCGGCTCAATAGCGAGCAGCGTGACCGCATCGACAGCGTGCTGGCGTTATTACACTTATCGCAGGAGCGCCATCGTGCGGCAGGCGCGCTGTCTCATGGGCAAAAACAGTTTCTGGAAATAGGTATGTTGCTGGTACAGGAGCCGCACTTACTGCTGCTGGATGAACCTGCGGCAGGCATGACAGATGCGGAAACTGAATATACCGCAGAGCTCTTTCGTGGCCTTGCAGGCCAGCACTCTTTAATGGTGGTTGAACATGATATGGGCTTTGTTGAAACCATCGCGGACTCTGTGACTGTATTGCATCACGGGCAGGTACTTGCCGAAGGCTCACTGGCTGAAGTGCAGGCCAACGAGCAGGTGATTGATGTTTATCTTGGCCGCTAAGGGGGCAGCATGCTGGATGTGAGTAACCTGCAACAGTACTACGGTGGCAGCCATATTTTACGTGGGGTAACGTTCAGTGCCCGGCCTGGTGAGGTCACCTGCCTGCTGGGGCGTAATGGCGTGGGTAAAAGTACATTGCTGAAATGCCTGATGGGGCTTATCCCGGCCAAATCGGGGCAGGTAACATGGAATGGGGCGGATATTACCCACCGTAAGCCGTATCAGCGGGTCAACGCGGGTGTGGCTTATGTTCCCCAGGGACGTGAAATTTTCCCGCGCCTTACTGTTGAAGAAAACCTGCTGATGGGCCTGTCCCGTTTCCCGGCTGGCAAGGCAGGACAAGTGCCGGAAGAGATTTATCAGTTATTCCCCGTGCTGAAAGAGATGAAACAGCGCCGTGGTGGTGATTTGTCTGGTGGCCAGCAACAACAACTGGCTATTGGGCGCGCGCTGGCCTGTAAACCGGGGTTGTTGATCCTTGATGAACCGACAGAAGGTATTCAGCCTTCAGTGATTAAAGAAATCGGCCAGGTTATTCGCACCCTTGCTGCCCGCGGGGATATGGCTATCTTACTGGTCGAGCAATTCTACGATTTTGCCGCAGAGCTTGCTGACCAGTATTTGGTGATGTCGCGCGGTACCATTATCCAGCAGGGTTCAGGGGCGCAAATGGAAGCCGAAGGTGTACGCGGGCTGGTGGCAATCTGATTTCTGCGGCCATTATTCACTGGCAGGGTGCGCAGCACGGGGTGTGTTGCGCACTTCCATCCCGAGCAACATTAACCACCAGGCGGCACAAATCGCCACAATAAAGGCACAAAACAGCACGGGGGCAGGAAACCAGGTCAGCATATAGCCGGTGACCAGTGGGTTGGCTGCCGCCCCAAGGTTGCCAATATTCTGCGCGGAAAAGTAACTGGCTTTCATGCCTGGCGGTGCAATATGGTCAATCAGCATATATTCGCCGGGTACGTAAATCAGTTCGCCAAAGGTAAAAATAACCGCCGCAACCCCCCAGACAACCAGGTTATTCCCGGCATATAAAAAGCCCAGCAGGCCAAGGCTGAAACAAACCGAGCCAATAAACATCCATCCTTTTAAGCGCGACGGACGCAGTTGTTTCCCCACCCAGTACTGGAAACTGACCACCACCAGTGCGTTGATGGGCAACACCACACTGACCACTTTTTCTGCCAGCGCATTATCGGCAACAACCAGCACATACTGGGACAGAAACGAGACAAATGAACCGCACACCAGTGAGCTGAGAAAACCCGACAGTGTGAAATAACCCAGTGCTTTATCGTGCAGTAACACTGAGAGGGACCAGGAGGCCGGCGTTTTTTCATCTGTACCTGCTATTTCATTGCTGGCCCGGTACGCCGGAGGCTGGGCAGGCACTCGCAAGCCAATTAATACAAATGGCAGTGAAGCGCAGAGAGCCGCGAGCCAGAAGGGCAGATGCACACTGTACAACATAACCATCGTGCCGAGCGGCGGGCCAATGGTCCAGCCAATATTGATGAAGGTGTAATTGAGTGAAAAAATACCCGGCCGCCGCCCCGGTGGTAGTGTGTCGGAAAAATAGCCTTTGAGAACCGATGCAAATACCGAGTATGAGCAGTTGATCACCGCATAAAATGCCACAGTCATCCATGGCGAATGGCTAAGAGGAATGCCAATAAACCCGGTAATAAAGCACCCGGTGGCAATCAACATATAACGTTTTTTATCGAACCGGTCTGCCAGCATGCCAAATGTCAGGCTGAACGCCACACCAATGACCAGGGCAAATGTCATTGCCAGCCCCACCTTATCCACACTCATTGCATACTGGCGGTTCAGGTAAATGGTCATAAAAGGCAGTGTCATACCACGGCCTAAGGTGATGCATAGCGAAGCCAGGAGCAGGATGAGCACCGGCCCATCAGGTAAACGTTTTTTCTTATGTATCATGGGGAGGCAATACGCAGTGTAAAGAAATTTTTAGTTACACAGCAATAACATGCCATCCCGATGCTGTACAGCGCCATAAGGTGTCTGTATGTGCTTTTTGTGCGGGCAAAAATCTGGGTATCGCCATTTTGTTAAATTTCTATTAACCTGGTGTATCAGTAACACAATGATAAAAACAGGAACGAAGGTTAACAGGGTATGACAAAAAAAGATGGATTACTGGCGTTGATGGTGGTGGTTGTCTGGGGGGTGAATTTTGTGGTTATCAAAGTTGGGTTGCATGATATGCCACCCCTGCTACTTGCCGGGTTACGCTTCCTGTTTGTTGCGTTTCCGGCTCTGCTTTTTGTCCGGCGCCCCAAAGTCCCTTTTCGCTTGCTGGCCGGGTATGGCCTGACCATAAGCTTCGGGCAGTTTGCGTTTTTATTCACCGCCATTAAGTTTGGCATGCCGGCAGGCCTCGCCTCACTGGTTCTTCAGGCGCAGGCATTCTTTACCATTTTGCTGGGTGCCATCTTTTTCAACGAGCGGTTAAGTGTGAAACAACTGGCAGGTATTACGCTTGCGGTGCTGGGCATACTGGTGCTTATTGAAGGCAGCCTGACAGGGGAAAATATTGCGCTGAGTGGTTTTATGCTGACGCTGGCCGCGGCATTCAGTTGGGGATGCGGGAATATTTTTAATAAAAAAATCATGCAGCTGTCACAACCGCCTGCCATCATGTCCCTCGTCGTGTGGAGCGCACTAATCCCGGTGGTTCCATTTTTACTGGGTAGCCTGGTGTTTGACGGCCCACAGGCTATTAAGTTGAGCCTGCAGCATATTGATTTGACGACGATACTGTCGCTGGCGTACCTGGCCTTCCTTGCCACTATTGTGGGCTACGGTATTTGGGGCAGCCTGCTCGGGCGTTATGAAACCTGGCGTATTGCCCCGCTGTCGTTACTGGTCCCGGTTTTTGGCATGGCCAGTGCGGCGTTGCTCCTGGGAGAACACCTGAGCCTGTTGCAGCTTGCGGGCGCAGTACTGATTATGCTGGGGCTGTATATTAATGTGTTTGGCTTACGGTTGCCGCAGGGTGTTCGCCGGGCGCGTTCCTCATCGCTGTAACCAGGGCTGCAGGTGAGGGTTAGCTGCCGATGGCCATTTGGTGGTCATCGGGAGTTAAACGCTTAGCGGTTGGTTTTGTTATGGTAAAACGCCACACCCAGGTTTTCGTTGCGCTCTTGAGCCACATCGCGTTTTGCGCCGTTAAGGCTGGTGTCGCTGGCAGAAGGGAGCAGCATTGCGCCATGCCCTGTTTGCCGGGGAATAAATTCACTGGGTTGTTCTGCCATAACACTGCCCGCCACTAAAACCAGAAGTAGCGCGGCACCTTGTGCTAAATGTTTCATTTGTCCTTCTTACACCTTTACAGGTGGTATAAAAAAAGCGACCAGCAGGCATAACGCCTGTGGCCGGTTTGCGGTCATTGACTTTACGGTGTTGCCTTGCCTGCAATTAGTTCATGCAGTAGTAGTGCCCGTTATGGTTGAGCGGGAACAAAAACTTTCCCTGGGTCGGGGCATTATTCGCAACACGGTATTTGTGCGGCGGAATAGAAAAATAATTCTTAAAGGTTCGCGTCAATGTTTGTTGAGACTCGAAACCATAGCGTTCAGCAAGATAAAGAATTGGCTCATCGCTTTCTTTCAGTTTCTGCGCGATTTCCGTCAATTTACGATTGCGGATATACTGGCCCAGTGAGTGTCCTGTCTCTTTCTTGAACATCCGTTGCAGGTGCCATTTTGAATAGCCGGAGCGCTGGGAAACTTTCTCCAGTGACAGCGGGGATTCCAGGTTATCCTCAATCCAGTCTAAAATGCTGTGTACGGTAATCGCATCATTATTTCGTCTGGACATAGCTTCACCTCATCTGTTTAGAGCAGAATTTTTTTCAGCAAACATTCAAGTTGTGCAATTTCTTCTGCTGTCAGGTTTCTTGTTAATTCTTCATGCAGGTCGTGCCCCACTAAACGGTGGCAGTACTGGCACAACTCACGGCCTTCTTCCGTGAGCTCGACGATGACACACCGTTTGTCGTCAGGGTTCGGGCGACGTGATACCCAACCTTTACATGCCAGGCGATCCAGCATGCGGGTAAGGGCACCCATATCGACCGAGAGTGATTTACTTAAGTCTCCCGGTGTAATGGCCACTTCACAGAAGATGGAGCACAGCACTTTAAATTGCGGTGCAGTCACATCCTGCGGGGAGAGATACTCTGTTAACAGACGGTCTTTCTTTTGATTCACCAGGTGGATCAGACGGCCCAGCGGGATGATTTCATTGAACAGATCGCATGTCGTTTTCACATTCATTGCCCAGGCAAATAGATTAATCACGCGAGATACTATTGCCCAGGCAAGGATAAGTCAATCATATGGCGATCTGGATCACACAAAGTGCTAAAACGCTTAGTCTGATAAAAATATACATGAGTAACAATCATGGGCGAATGCTGTTATTAGCAGCGTATGTGAGCTAGCATTTATCTCTGATTTCATTAGATTAATCGCAAAGCATCAGATGGATAAAGGAACACAGAATGCTCGAACTCGTTAAAGCAGTCGGTATTGGGCTGGTCGTGTTATTGCCTTTGGCAAACCCTCTCACCACGGTAGCGCTGTTCCTTGGGCTGAGCGGGAATATGAATACCCAGGAGCGCCATCGCCAGTCACGCCAGGCCTCAATTAACGTATTTATCATTATGATGGTGGCCTGGTATGCCGGGCAGGTGGTGATGAATACGTTTGGTATTTCGATTCCCGGGTTACGTATTGCAGGTGGGTTGATTGTGGCGTTTATTGGCTTTCGTATGCTGTTTCCGAAAGAAAAGCCTCACGAAATTCCCGAGGCCAAATCCAAATCGGAGGAGCTGGCAAGAGACTCCGGGGCAAATATTGCGTTTGTGCCGCTTGCTATGCCTTCTACTGCCGGGCCCGGGACAATCGCCATGATAATCAGTACGGCATCTACTGTGCACCACACCACGGAGTTTCCCCACTGGGTGCTGGTGGTGGGGCCGCCAGTAACGTTTTTGTGTGTCAGCCTGATTCTGTGGGGCTGCCTGCGGGGCTCGGGTGCGGTGATGCGTATTGTGGGTAAAGGGGGAATTGATGCGATTTCCCGTGTTATGGGCTTTCTGTTGGTATGTATGGGCGTTCAGTTCGTGATTAATGGTGTTCTGGATATCATTCAGCATTATCCGGGGCACGTTTGATTACCAGCTCCAAATAAAACGCCCTGTTAAGCAGGGCGTTTTTACTTTCAGCGTTAAGCTACCAGGGCATTAATGGCTCGGCTGGTGCTCCAGGCTTTGCGGCCAGCGGCGGAAAATAACTACCGACCACACCAGCGCGGCAATGGCTGGTAGCGCACCCAGGTAGCCAATAGCCGACATAGACAAATGCAGGCTTATCTGGTTGCCAAGCAGTGCACCAGCACCAATACCAATATTGAAGATCCCGGAGAACAAGGACATTGCCACATCGGTGGCATCAGGTGCCAGCGCCAGAACTTTAACCTGCATACCCAGGCCGATAATCATAAAGGCGATGCCCCAGAACAGGCTCAGGATGATAAGCGCATTTGATGAAACGGATGCAGGCATCAGCAAGGCCAGGCAGCACACCAAAACCCCGATGGCGCTACTGACCAGGCCTGATGCATGCAGATTGCCAAGTTTGCTGAAAATGATACTGCCGATGATCCCGGCACCACCAAGAATCAACAACAACACAGTGGCGAAATTGGCGCTGAAGCCTGCAACTGTTTGTACAAAAGGCTCAATATAGCTGTAGGCCGTGTAATGTGCGGTAACCACAACCACAGTAAGAACATAAATGCTGACCAGCGCCGGGCGGCGGAACAAAACGGGCAGGCTTTTTAATGAGCCTGAATGCTCACTGGGCATACGTGGTAACAGTTTCATCAGGCACACCAGTGTAACTAACGCGCCAACGCCAATGGCAAAAAAAGTGGTTCGCCAGCTGAAGTACTGGCCAATGACGCGGCCGAGTGGCAACCCCAGTACCATGGCTAATGCGGTGCCGGTTGCCAGAAAGCTTAATGCCTGAGCCCGTTTCCCCGCAGGTGCCAGACGAATCGCCAGGGACGCCGTTATGGACCAGAAAATGGCATGAGCAAACGCGACACCAATACGGCTAATCACCAGCACGGTAAAGTTCCATGCCAGGAAAGAAAGCGCGTGGCTGGCAATAAACAGCAAGAAGATACCAATCAGTAACTTTTTGCGCTCCATCTGGCTGGTTAACAGCATAAAGGGCAACGACATCAGCCCGACTACCCAGGCATAAATTGTCAGCATTATCCCCACCTGAGCGGTGCTCATATTGAAGCTTTCGGCAATATCCGATAACAACCCAACAGGGACAAATTCAGTGGTATTAAAGATAAACGCGGCAATAGCGAGGGTCAGCACCCGTAGCCATGCAACACGGCGGGAAACAGTCATGGATGTGTTCATTGTTTGAGTCTGCGCAGGTGGTCCAATCAACGATGGGGCGATGATAAAACCAACAACGCAGGCGTACAAGCAGAATTGTGAGCTACATCTCTTTTTTACATTTCAATACAAGTGGGTTATCACACAATGGAACTGCCGGGGTTGCTATGTACCCGGCAGCCCTGGCAACTACTGCGGCAGGCGGGCTATGTTTGCCTGAATAATATGGGCGGCTGCGTCAAACTTAGCCTGTTCCTCTTCAGCCAGTTGCAGCTCAATAATTTGTTGCACGCCACTTTGTGCCAGTACGGCCGGAACACCAATGGCGATGCCAGTTTTTCCGTATTCCCCATCCAGTACACAGGAAATCGCCAGAGCCCGGTGGCTCCCGGTAAAAATATTCCGGCAGATTTCGGTAATGGTGCCGGCAATACCAAATTCGGTACAGCCTTTACCCGCATAAATTTCAAACCCCAGTTTACGCACTTTTTCGGCAATGGCGTTTGTGTCCAGCTCCGTGCCAGTACGGCGTTTCCACACATCGCCCACCGGCGAACCGTAAACAGAAGAATGCGACCAGACAGGAAACTGTGCGTCGCCATGTTCACCCAGGATGAAAGCATCAATACTCTGCGGGCCAATATCCAGCGCCTGAGCCAGAGTGCGGCGTAACCTGGTGGTATCGAGCCACACACCTGTGCCAATGACTTGCTGGCGGGGTAACCCGGATAACTGCCACACCTGCCAGGTAATAATATCGCAGGGGTTTGTGGCAATCAGGAAAATGCCGTTAAAACCATTGGACATCATTTCGGGAACTAACTGCTTCATAATACGGGCAGTATTGGTCAGTTCATCAAGCCGGGTTTGCCCGGGCTTGAGCGGCCCACCGGAAACGGTGATGACGGCGATATCCACATCAGCGCAATCGCTGGCATCGCGTTGGGTAATGGTCATCATACCGGGCATATACGCGGCGGCGTCGGACAAATCCTGGCAATGGGCTTCAGCCCGGGTTTTATTCAGGTCAACCAGAACCAGTTCTTCACAAATATTCTGGTTGAGCAACGCCCAGGCAGCGGCAGTGCCAACATTACCTGCGCCAATAATCATTACCTTACGGGGTTTGGTATTCATGTGAGTTCCGCAGAATTTAAACATTCAGCGCTACGTTACACCGCGCCTGGTGTGGCTAAAAATTATTTTTGCTTATCATGAAGGGCCCAGCAGGTTAAGCAATGCGCGCAATTGCGGAGTCAGGCTGTCTTTACGCCAGATTAGCGCTGTTTCGCGCCAGCGCCAGGCTTCACCCACCGGCCAGATATTCACCTGATGCGCACCCGGCATAATGGCCAGCATTGCTCTGGGGATCATAGCCAGGCCTGCACCGGCAATCACGCAGGCCAGGATCCCATGCCATGATTCCATTTCGTAGATATGCCCCGGACGGGCGTTATCAGCCTGAAACCAGGATTCGAAATGATGGCGGTATGAACAGTTGGCCTTGAATGCATACAAACTGGCACCATCCACCTCGCGGGCCCGGTGAACTGGGGGATGGCTCCCGGGGGCAATAATCACCATCTCTTCATTACACAATGGACGGTACTCAAGGGCCGGGTTTTTAAAAGGGACGTCGGTGAATGCCGCCGCTAACCTGCCATTGAGCACTGACTCAATCATGTCGCCGGAAGGGCCTGTGGTGAGCGTCAGTTGTACCGAGGGATAACGCTGGTTAAAACGCGCCAGAAGTTCCGGAATGCGAATGGCCGCGGTACTCTCCAGCGATCCCAGCGGTAACAGACCTGATGGCACATCCCCCGTTACGGAAAAGCGCGCTTCATTCGCCAGCGCGAGCAAGCGTTTACTGTACTGGTAAAAATTTTGCCCGGCAGGGGAAACGCGCAAACGTTGGTTCTCACGAATAAATAAATTCACGCCCAGTTCTTCTTCTAACTGGCGTATACGGGTGGTCAGGTTAGACGGTACCCGGTGCACCTGGCGGGCGGCTTCACTGATACTGCCCGTTTCGACCACACTGACAAACATACTGAGTTGGGTAAAATCCATAGCCTTTCTCTAAACGTGAATGGTTTCTTTATAATTATTCAGTTTTCATAATAACCAGGCAAGACTATTGTGGCCGGGTAGCAAACTAAGGAGCATCTTATGACCGCAATAAATTCCGATAGCCAAACCCGTGCCATCAACCCAGCAACTGGCGCAGTGCTTTCATCACGGCCTTATGCAAGCCAGGCGCATATAGAGCAGGCAATTGCCCAGGCATTCGGTGCCAGCAAAGTATGGGGCAACACGCCACTGGCACAGCGTGCAGCTGCAATTATTCGCCTGGCCAGTGCGCTGGAAAGCCAGGCTCAGGCACTGGCTCAGGCAATTACGCGTGAAATGGGTAAACCAATTCGCCAGGCCAGAGCGGAAGTGGCTAAATGTATTAACCTGTGCCACTGGTATGCAGAACATGGCCCGGTGATGCTGGCGAACCAGCCAACTCAGGTACCTGATCAGCAGGCTGAAATCGCTTTTCGCCCACTGGGGGTTATTCTGGCAGTGATGCCATGGAACTTCCCGCTGTGGCAGGTTTTACGCGGAGCGGTGCCGATGCTGCTTTCCGGAAATACCTATTTGCTTAAACATGCCCCCAACGTTCCTGCCTGCGCCGGGTTACTGGCTCAGGCATTTATTGATGCGGATTTCCCGGTGGGGGCTTTCGCAGAAATTAATGCCAGTAATGACGGTGTCAGTACACTGATTGCCGACCAGCGGGTAGCTGCTGTGGCCTTAACGGGGAGTGCGCGTGCTGGTGAGGCCATTGGTGCTCAGGCAGGCAAGGCACTGAAAAAATGTGTGCTTGAACTCGGTGGCTCTGATCCCTTTATCGTATTAAACAGCGCTAACCTGGATGACGCGGTAAGCGCTGGTGTGGCCGGGCGTTTTCAAAATACCGGGCAAGTTTGTGCCGCCGCAAAACGGTTTATCGTTGAAGCCGGTATTGCTGAGGCCTTTATTGAAAAATTTGTGGCTGCCACCCGTAACCTGGTAGTGGGCAACCCAGAAGACGAGCAAACCGATATTGGCCCGATGGCGCGTTTTGACCTGCGTGATGAACTGCATCGCCAGGTAGAAAACACCCTAAACCAGGGCGCAACCTGTGTTCTGGGGGGCGAGAAACTGCCTGGTGAGGGGAATTATTATGCCCCAACAATACTCACTGGTGTGACACCGGAAATGACGGCCTTCCAGGAAGAAATGTTCGGCCCGGTGGCGGCAGTAACCATTGCCCGTGACGCGGAACACGCGCTGGAGCTGGCAAACCTGAGCCAGTATGGCCTGTCAGCAACAATCTATGGTGATGAACAGCAGGCTTTGCAAATGGCCGAAAAACTGGAGTGCGGCGGGGTATTCATTAATGGTTACAGCGCCAGTGATCCACGGGTTCCTTTTGGTGGCGTAAAACGTAGTGGTTTTGGCCGTGAACTTTCACATTTTGGGCTTTACGAGTTCTGTAATATCCAGACTGTCTGGAAAAATCGCCACTAACGCTAGCTGATTGTGTTTATTACAACTTAATTAAAACGCCGGGAGTCAGCATTTTGCTTCCGGCAAAACCTGCTTCGGTTAATCTCCTGCATTTTACCCGTATATTAACTGTGTAATTTTTATTTATTCATTGATTTTAAATCACTTTTTATGTACCTGGTCAGCCTGCAGACTAATTTTGCGTGTGCTATCTGGCTTGCGCCAGGTTGTCACGAAAACGTCATCTTCCCCCGATACACTCACTGCATATTTCGCTTTATATTCTCTTTTTCTTAAGCTAAATCATGAAGATAAAATTAATAAAGGCATTACTGCCACAGCGATTTCATTTCCGGGGTATGGGTTTGCTCAGTGGCCTGGTTTGTGTCATTGGGCTGTTTTTGCTGGTTCAGGTGATATCCACCACCGGGCTGAGCTTACTGTTGGGCCAGGTGCGTGCTCAGGTTACCCAACAGGCGATTGATCAAAATGCCCAGCGCCAGATGGATGAAGCCCGTATTGGGCTTTTAACAGCCAGTGACCTGGTTAACCGCGCTGGTGTCTGGTTTATGCAGGATAAAGAAACCGGCTCAGTGGGCAGTTGGAACAGCCTGGCAGATGATGCGGCTTCGGCATTAAACGCCAGCCAGCAAGCCTTCAAATCTTTCCAGCAACAGGCACCTGGCACGCAGCAAAATAAGGCGCTTATCCAGAGTTATCAGCAATTTTATGGCGGGCTGAAAGAGCAGGTAGACAGCCTGCGGGAAACACAATCAATAGACAGTTTCTTTGCCGTGCCGGTACAGGCATTTCAGGCGCAATTTAACCAGGATTTTGCGCAATACAAAGCCGGTAGCGACCGGCAACGCCAACAAGGCGACAGGCAGTTACTGGCGGGGCTGAACCAAATGCAGACGCGCTCACTCAGTGCCCTGGCTGTGGTGCTGGTTGTGGCGATTTTTACTGGTAGCGGGTTGTTGTTTTGGGTTATTCGCCCATTACGGCGTTTGCTCCAACACCTTGACCGGCTGGCTGATGGCGATTTATCTGTGCTGCCAGCCACCCCGGTACGTTTTAACCGGGAAGTCAGTGAGCTCTGGCAACGGCTGATGGCGATGCAACAGGGGCTGCGGCAAGTGGTCAATGATGTACATAGCGCAACGCACAACATGGCCGGGCAAATTGCCGCTATGAATGATGAAAACCAGGTGTTATCCCTCCAGGCGACTGAGCAAAGCCACATGCTGACCAAAGTGACCGATGGCATGCGCCAGTTATCAGGCAGTGTGGATGAAAATACCCGTTTCGCGGGTATTGCGAACCAGCGTGCCGACGAAGCCCGTGATATCGCCCGTGGCGGTGACGAAATGATGCAGGCTGTTAACAGCTCTATGCAGGCAATTGAAGGGCGGTCTGACGAAATGCGCGGCATTGTCTCAATGATTGAAACTGTTGCCTTCCAGACAAATATTCTGGCGCTTAACGCGGCTATTGAAGCCGCCCATGCTGGTAACCATGGGCGCGGGTTTGCTGTGGTGGCAAAAGAGGTGGGTATCCTGGCACGTAAGAGTACGCACTCAACACAAACCATCCAGCAATTGATCAACCACTCCCTGGAAGGTATCTCTCAAGGTGCTGGCGCTGTGGCCCGCCTTGAGCAAAACCTTGCGTCAGTGACGCAACTGGTTACGGCGATGACCAGCCTGCTTAATGATATTGCCGCCGCGTCATTGCACCAGGGAGAGAATATCCAGATGGTCACAGGCCAGATAACCGCACTGGACGAAGTGGCTAACCGCACAGCGAGCCTGGTGCAACAAAGCCAGGTGGGTGTAAGGCGCCTTCATGAAGGCCAGCAGCAACTGACCACGGCCGTAGCGCGTTTTCGTTTAGCCTGACCCGGTGTATACTGCCCGCCACTTTTATTGGCAGAGGTGGCGGGCGTGGCGCAACACTTGGATAATCAGTTACTGGCACAGATACTTGATGCTGCGAGGCCTTTAATCGGCAAAGGGAAAGTTGCCAGTTATATCCCCGCTCTGGCCGAAGTTTCGGGGAATAAACTGGGTATTGCCATCACGACAGTTAAAGGGGAGCGTTTTCAGGCAGGTGATGCCAGTGAGCGTTTTTCGATTCAGTCGATTTCCAAAGTGCTCAGCCTGGTGCTGGCAATGACACGCTACGATGAAGACGAGATCTGGTCCCGGGTGGGTAAAGATCCTTCTGGCCAGCCATTTAACTCGTTGGTTCAGCTTGAGCTGGAACAGGGTAAACCACGTAATCCCTTTATTAATGCCGGTGCGCTGGTGGTTTGCGATATGCTGCAAACACGCCTGAGTTCACCGCGTCAGCGCATGCTGGAAGTGGTTCGTCTGCTCTCTGGCGTACCTTCACTCACCTATGATGAGCGTGTAGCCCGTTCTGAGTTTGAACATTCAGCCCGCAATGCTGCGATTGCCTGGCTAATGAAATCCTTCGGCAATTTTCATAATGACGTCACGACAGTGCTGCACAACTATTTTCATTATTGCGCCCTGAAAATGAGCTGTGTGGAACTGGCAGATACATTTATGTTTCTCGCCTGCCAGGGGTGTACACCCGCCTGGCCTTATCCGGTTCTGACACCACAACAAACGCGCCAGGTTAATGCGTTGATGGCAACGAGTGGCATGTATCAAAGTTCAGGTGAATTTGCCTGGCGAGTTGGGATCCCCGGGAAATCCGGCGTTGGTGGCGGCATCATTGCCGTGGTTCCTCATGAGATGTCAATTGCTGTATGGAGCCCGGAACTGGATGACTTTGGTAATTCACTGGCGGGGGCAGCGGTGCTGGAAAATTTGATTGCAGCACTGGGCCGTTCTGTTTATTAAACAATGGCATAAGTAAAATGGAATCCATGGAGTCACTTTTTCAGCGCCTTGGGCGTTCACAGTTTCGCAGCCGTTTTCGGTTGGGTGTGAAAGAACGTGAGTATTGTCTGAAAAAGGGGCCGGAGGTTGTGTGCCAGCACGCAGCAGATTTTATTGCGCAAAGGCTGGCTCCCGCCAGTATTCCTAATGACGGTAAACAAACTCCAATGCGCGGGCATCCCGTTTTTATCGCGCAGCACGCCACGGCGACCTGTTGCCGCGGGTGTCTGGCTAAGTGGTACGGGATCCCGGCAGGAATTCCGCTGACTGAAGAGCAACAGCACGACATTGTCGGTGTTATCTATTATTGGCTGCATTTACAAATGCTTCAGGAACCGGGTGAACCAGTGAACCAGAAAAAAACGCAGTAACAATGGTAATGTAACGAAAATAAATCGGATAAAACTGTTAAAATTTAGGTTATATTCGAGTTGTTTTGATTTGTATAGCGGCGGTGAAAACCGTAAAAGACGGGTTCTTAATTCGAAGTAAAATAATGGCGAAAAATCGGTTTCTTTCCCGGGAAAAGCCGCTCATCAGCGCGGTTTCTCTCTTTGTTATCACCACAGTATTTTACTTTTTCGGTGCCAGTTTACGAGTGGTGGAAGCGTTATCGCTTTTCTGGCCACTCAATGCGGTGCTGGCGGCTGTCTTTATTCGCTATCCTTTTCTGAATAATCCGTTTTATTACGCGCTGTGCTATGCGGCAATGATAATTTACGACGGTGTAACCACATCCTGGGGTACCGCATCGTTGCTGATTAACTTTTCCAACATGGTGTTTATTATTACCGTGGCGGTGCTGGTACAACGTGAAAAACGGCGCGCGACTACGACTTCGCCGCTGCCGGTTCATGCCCTGAGTCTGTTTAATTACTGTATTTTTGCTGCGGCACTCTGTGCCTTATTTGGCGCGGTAGGTTCAATGCCTGTCGATCGCCATGCGTTTTACCCGCTATTTGCAGACTGGTTCAGCGAACAGTTTTCCACTGGGGTGCTGATTTTGCCATGCCTGCTGTCTATGGCCCGCCCGCAATGGCCCAATCTGCGCATGGAAAACCTGTACCCGCTGCTTGGCGTAATTGTATGTATGTTGGCTTCAGTGGGTATTGGTGGTGCCGGAAGCCTGGCATTCCCGCTGCCTGCATTAATTTGGTGTGCCACGCGCTATCCACTGCCTTTTGTATGCCTGATTACACTGATAACCGGGATGACGGAAATTGTGCTGGTGGCGAATTCTATTATCGAAATCCATATGACATCGCCGCTGTATGTCAACCAGATGTTCTCCGCGCGCCTGGGGATTGCCACTATTGCATTATGCCCGTTGATGGTGTCTGTGAGTGTGGAAACCATTAATGCGCTGGTGCGTAAGGCATCGCGCCGGGCGGATTATGATTATCTGACACAAGTGCTCTCACGCTCAGGGATTTACGAGAAGCTGCGCAACGAATCAGACTGTATGGCTCCCAGTAACCGGCAACTGGCGGTGATGCTGCTGGATATCGACCACTTTAAAAATATCAACGACACATGGGGGCATGATTGTGGGGATAAGATCCTTGCTGAGTTTGCCGCAGTTGTGAACAAAGTGGTGGGCGATAAAGGCTGGTTTGCCCGTATGGGTGGGGAAGAGTTTGCGATTGTGTGCCCGGCGATGTCCAATGCTGAGGCCATTGTGCTGGGGCACCAGGTGCGGGAACGGGTGGAGCACCACCAGTTTGCCTGGAAAAACCATACTCACCATATCACGGTGAGCCTTGGCTTATCCTGGACTGCCTGTGCTGCTGCATCGCTGGAAACTTGCTTTAATGCGCAAATGACAGAAGCCGACCGCTACCTTTACCAGGCAAAACAACATGGGCGTAATCAGCTTTGTGCCCAAAATGTTCCTGTTATGAGCCGGGCTGCATCCTGATGTTGTGATGCCAGGTAGCAAGTTGTGACGTGGTAAGTTGTGACACTGTCACTTTTTGTGGGCTTTTCATATCACCTGGCTTGTGGCACACAGCGCTTTAGTTAACCGGCTGTAACGATGCAATCATGTTTACTTTGGCGGTATTCAGGTGATTACGTAATGCCCGTGATGCCGCTAAATCATCGCCACAAATCATAGCGCTGAGAATTGTCATATGCTCATCCACCGCAACAATATTCCGTTGTTTTAAATCACTTTCGTCCCACTGGTAGTGGAAGTGGAAAATAACGGAAATAATCTCGAGCGACTGGTTAAAAAAGATATTGTTTGCTGCAGAGAGCAACAGCGCGTGGAAATCACGGTCCAGTTCGGCAAACATACGGTAATTATCGCCAATCGTGCCACGCATTGTTCTGTGGCGGGCCAGGAGATCTCTTGCCTGCAGCCAACTGGGGTTATCGGCTGGCAGATTCATGAAACGTTGCAAAGAGTGGGTTTCCAGCATTTCGCGCAACTCAAAGAGCTGCTCTGCCCAGGCTTTATCAAACACTTTCATTCGCCACGTACCCCGGCGTTCACTTTCTGTCAGCGAATAACGGCTGAATTTAAGCAAGAATTCACGCACAACTATAGGGCTGACACCTGCCTGTTTTGCCAGCTCAACTTCAGTGAATTGGTCCCCGGCACGTAGCTGCCGTTGGTTAATCATGTGGTAGAACGTGCGTTCAAATATACGCTGCTGCGCTTCGGCGGGCACCCGGGTTTGCTGGTAGCCATCTTCTTCCAGCGGCATGCGGGCAATAATATATTGCCCTTGCTCCACTACCAGAACCTGGCGCAACACAAGGTGTTCCAGAATATGGCGCACAGTTGTGCGACTGATATTGAACATATCAGCCAGTGCGTTTTGCGAAGGTAAGGGCGATGCCAGATGCCCGCGAACCAGGCTTTCAATGAACTGATTAATGACGTTATGGCGCAGGTTTTGCGTCCGGCTCATGAGCAGTATCGTTTCAGTAAGAAAAAAACAATTAAATACCAATTAAAAACCACTTAGTGTGATGTGAATCACATTACCACACAAAGGAAGAGGGTATTTCAGGCCGGATCAGGTGAGATGTGCAACAGAAAGCGTAGCCGGTTATAGCCGGTTTACCAGACTCCATAGTTTGCATAATACAGGACTACATCGTGAAAACCCTTAATCGTCAAGATTTTCCCGGTAACGCTTACCCGGACCGTATCATCCAGTTTGGTGAAGGTAACTTTTTGCGTGCTTTTATCGACTGGCAAATTGACCTGCTGAACGAAAAAACTGACCTCAATGCCGGGGTAGTGATTGTTCGGCCGATTGACAGCAATTTCCCGCCGTCATTGAGCACTCAGGATGGCCTGTATACCACAATTATTCGTGGTCTGAATGACCGCGGTGAAGCAGTGAGTGAATCCCGCCTGATTCGTTCAGTAAACCGTGAGCTGAACGTTTACCAGGACTATGATGAGTTCCTGAAACTGGCTCATAACCCGGATATCCGTTTTGTCTTCTCCAATACCACCGAAGCCGGCATTGCCTGGCATGAAGGGGATAAATTTGAAGACGCACCGGCTGTCAGCTTCCCGGCTAAATTAACCCGCCTGTTGTTTGAACGTTTCAGCCATTTCAATGGTGCGCAGGATAAAGGCTGGGTGCTTATCCCTTGTGAACTGATTGATTATAACGGTGAAGCACTGCGCGAACTGGTACTGCGTTACGCCATTGCATGGAACCTGCCCACGGCATTCAGCCGCTGGCTGGAAGAATCCAATACGTTCTGCTCTACGCTGGTGGACCGCATTGTTACCGGTTATCCACGTGATGAAGCCAGTGCAATTGAAGAATCACTGGGTTACCACGACAGTTTCCTGGATACTGCTGAACACTTCTATCTGTTCGTTATCCAGGGCCCGCAATGGCTTGCCAAAGAGTTACGCCTCGACCAGTTGCCACTCAATGTGCTGATCGTCGATAACATTAAACCTTATAAAGAACGTAAGGTTGCTATTCTGAACGGTGCCCATACCGCACTGGTGCCGGTGGCATTCCAGGCCGGGTTAAATACCGTGGGTGAAGCCATGTCTGATGGTGAAATCTGCGCTTTTGTTGAAAACGCCATTCGCGAAGAAATTATTCCGGTGCTGGACTTGCCGCAGGATGAGCTGGAATCCTTTGCCCGCGCTGTTGTTGGCCGCTTCCGTAACCCGTACATCAAACACCAGTTGCTCTCTATTGCTCTCAACGGGATGACTAAATTCCGTACCCGTATTCTGCCGCAACTGCTGGCGGGGCAGGCAACTACTGGCAAATTACCGGCTCGCCTGACATTCGCTCTGGCTGCGCTGATTGCTTTTTACCAGGGTGAGCGTAACGGTGAAACTTATCCGCTGCAGGATGATGCTCACTGGCTCGACCGCTACCAACAATTGTGGGGCGGTGTGCGTGACAAACAAGTGACCGTTCGCCACCTGGTTGACGCCGTGTTGTCCGACAGTGACCACTGGGAGCAGGATTTAACTAAAGTTCCAGGTCTTGCAGACCAGGTTACCGCCAATCTGGAATCTATCCTGAAGCTGGGTATGCGTTCAGCGGTAAAACCACTGTGCTAATCGTGTAACCATAAGATTTATGCAACCCCGGTGCTGGCAGGCTTGGTTCCGGGGTTTTTTATTCGGTATGCTATAGTTACAACATACTTATTGATATAAGTAAAACCCCGAGCAGTAACACCGCAGCAAGGCTTTGCAGTGTTGTGAAGAGTAACGGGTAAAACATAATAACCTGTTTTTAATATGGTTAATTGAACTGGCTGGTTTTCAGAAAAATATTCAATAAATCATAAATACCTATGCATTTTCTCTTGTCCCTGGTGCTTAACAGGCGAATAATTCGTTATGTTATTAAATATATAGCGAGGGGATAATGAATAAAACATTTCGGCCACTGGCCTTATTAATTGGTTTTTGTATTGTGAGCACTTCTGCTATGGCATCGTCCGATATCAAAGTGACTTACGCAGGTTCTATGG
The DNA here is from genome assembly GCF_000705335.1 of Mangrovibacter sp. MFB070. Taxonomy (NCBI): domain Bacteria; kingdom Pseudomonadati; phylum Pseudomonadota; class Gammaproteobacteria; order Enterobacterales; family Enterobacteriaceae; genus Mangrovibacter; species Mangrovibacter sp. MFB070. The sequence continues at coordinate 179,855 of NZ_JJMI01000039.1, read as the reverse complement.
GCAAAGTGATGGACCAAAAACTGGGGCCTGCGTTTGCACAACAGAACCATGTGCAATATCAGGGGCAGGGACAGGGCGCTTATGGCATGGCGCGTTTACTGGCGAGTAAAAAAGTGCAGGCAGACGTGTTTGTTTCCATCACTCCCGGGCCAATGCAAATCCTGAAAGATGCCGGGTTGATTGATACCGCTGTTCCCGTAGCGAGCACCAGTATGGTGATTGCCTGGAACCCGCACAGCCAGTATGCATCCCAGTTTGCTGCTGCCAGTGGTAAAGATGATTCATGGTTAAAAGTGCTGGCCGAACCTGGCGTGAAATTCGGGCGTACTGACCCGGACAGTGACCCGAAAGGCCAGAACATCGTGTTCACCTTGCTGTTGGCCGACAAATATTATCACCAGCCAGGTCTTGGTGAAAAAGTGATGGGCGGAGTGCAAAACCCGGCACAAATTCATATAGAAGGTGGGTTATTAACCCGGCTTGAAGGCGGCCAGGTTGATGCGGCAGCAGGCTACGAGAGCGAAGTGATTTCCGCCAAACTACCTTATGTGGCATTACCAGATGAAATTAACCTCAGTAATCCGGACATGGCTGCAAAATGGTATGACCAGGTGAGTTTCACCATCAAAGACAGTAAGGGCCAGGACAAAGTGTTGCATACGCAACCGTTAGTCTATTACGCCGCTGTTTTGAAAAATGCCCCGGATGGCGTGAAAGAAGGTGAGAAGTTTGTGCAGTTCATGCAGGGTAAACAAGGCCAGTCACTGTTCAAAGAGAGTGGCTATGCTTCACCTAAGGGTTCTGCGCTCTATGCTCAATGATTTTTTTAAGCACAACGATGCGCCGTAATCGTGTTTTTTGGTTGTCTGTACCGGCACTGGCTTTATTGCTGGTGCCATTTATTACGTTAATTACGCAAACACCATGGATGGGGTTTCATCTCGCCTGGGGCGACGGCGATGCGATAACCGTTTCTCTGACTCTGGGTATGGTGGCGATGGCGGTTATTGTTCTGGCCGGTACACCAGTTGCCTGGTGGCTGGCAAAAGAAGGTGGCCGTGTATCCAGAATTGCGGAGTTAATTGTGCTGGTTCCGCTGCTAACTCCACCACTGGCAATGGGCATTTTACTGGTTTCCGCCTGGGGGCCCTACAGCATACCGGGTTTAGCGCTTAGCCGTTTGGGGATGTCATTAGTGAATAACCCGGGGGCATTTGTGTTGGCTCAGGTCTATGGTGGGTTGCCGTATTTTATCATTGCTGCACGCTCTGCTTTTTATGGTGTGCCTCAGTCTATTTTAGAGGCCGGGCAAACACTGGGAGCGGGGCGGTGGCAACGGTTCTGGCATTTAGCTTTACCAATGGCAAGTAAAGGCCTTGCCAGCGCAGTGGCACTGGCGTGGGTAAGGGTAGTGGGCGAGTTTGGTATTGTGATGATTTTCGCCTTTTTCCCCCAGGGAATGCCGGTAAAACTGTATATCAACTTACAAAATGACGGGATCAATGCTGTCTACACACTGGTCTGGTTGCTGTTGCTGTTCACTCTACCATTGCCTTTATATTGCTTTTCACGGGCACGCAATGTATCTGGTGTGAGATAATTGTTATCTCCGGTTTATAATTCCATTTAAACTGTTATTTGTAGTGTTTTATAACAATTGTTTGCCATTACTTGCACAACTCTGAATGTGGGGCTTATTATTAAACAAGATGACTAAGCCCTATACTTTCTTCTTGATAGTTTCCACCTTTGCCTGAGGTGGTTTAAGCTTTACTCTGACCCGCCCCTGGCGGGTTTTTTGTTATTTGAACTCTGAGATGTATCTAAGGTAAATCTCATGATTATTCACCCGAGGTAAGCTACCCTGAGTGGTTTTTATTGATGTGAATTAGTGCCTGAGATAAGATTCATCAAATAATTAAAGGACTATAATATATGCATGTAATTGACTCGCTACTGGCTTTTTGTGCTTATTTTTTCATCGGTTCTGCTCTGGTTGTGTTATTTTTAAATGTTTACTCTAAAATAACTCCACATAATGAGTGGGTGCTGATCAAACAAGGAAATATGGCTGCATCGCTTGCTTTTAGCGGCGTGCTTCTGGGGTATATTATTCCGCTTGCCAGTGCGGCTATCAATTCTGTCAGTATTCCAGATTACTTGCTCTGGGCTGTAGTTGCCTTTATTGTCCAGTTGCTTGTCTACGTAGGTGTCCGGCTCTATATCTCTGAATTAAGTGAAAAAATAACTAATAACCATACTGCGGCAGGTCTGTTTATGGGAGCAGCTGCATTGGCCGGTGGAATTTTAAATGCGGCCTGTATGACTGAATAGTAGCAACTTATGTCTAAGAAAAGAAAAAGTAAACTGAGTAACAAGGGTACCGCACCAGGTCAATACGCAATTAGTTCTACTCGTGGTTCTGGGAATCCGTTCGAAAAAAAGAAAAGCCCCTATGCAGGAACATGCCTTAAATTAGCGATTATGGGCGGAGCGGCTTTTTTCGTTTTGAAAGGATGTACCGATACCGAGTCATCGGATAATGACGGTGATGGCGTATTTTATTCAACAGTACAAGATTGTATGAAAGACAATAATACACTCGATGTTTGTACTGATGCCTGGCTTAATGCTGAGAAATCTTTTGTTGGCGAAGTGCCTGGTAACCTGACGCTTGATCAGTGCCAGCAGCAGTTTGAAACGTGCCGTTTTGATTACCCCAGTTACAGCTGGGCACCAGTAATGGCGGGTTTCTTATTGAGTAAGCATGTTCGCAAGGACAAAGATGAAGATCATACCTACAGCAGTGGCGGGGGGACTTACGCATCACGCCCTGTCTGGAAAACAGCTGATCGCAGTTTTGCCTGGCATGTTGGCCGCGGGGCTGACAGTGAGCGGCGCGGAATGAAATTTTATACACGCAAAGTTGCAACTTTGTCTCGCGGTGGCTTTGGTCGCTCAGCCCACGGTGGGCACTGGGGAGGATAGGGATGTTACGCCACGATGTACCTGTGCGGCAGGGTCTGGATAAACTCGCACACCAGCACGGTTTCGATTTTCATATTATTGATAATGAAATGTACTGGGATGAACGCCGTGCCTACCGGTTTACGCTGCGCCAAATTGAAGAGCAAATAGAACAACCCACCGCTGAACTCCACCAAATGTGCCTTGATGTGGTTGACCGTGCGGTCAACGACCAGCAGATGATGGAGCAACTCGCTATCCCGCCGCTTTACTGGGATGCAATCGCCCAAAGCTGGCACCATCGTGACCCGTCGTTATATGGCCGGATGGATTTTGTCTGGTGTGGACAGGCCCCGGTTAAGTTACTCGAATATAATGCCGATACGCCAACTTCACTGTATGAGTCGTCCTATTTTCAGTGGCTGTGGCTGGAAGATGCCCGCAACAACGGCATTATTCCGCGTAATGCAGATCAGTATAATTCCATTCAGGAAAGGTTGATTGCTCGTTTTGCGGAGCTCTGTTCACCAGAACCGCTGTATTTTTGCTGCTGTGAAGGCAGTAATGAGGACCGTACCACGGTACTGTACCTGGAGGACTGCGCCAGGCAGGCAGGGCAGGAGACACAATTTCTGTATATGGAGGATATCGGGCTGGGCATTGGTGGGGAGCTAACCGATCTTGAGGATCATGTGATTCGCAGGGCATTCAAGCTTTATCCCCTGGAATGGATGATGCGAGATGAAAACGGTCCTTTATTACGTAAGCGACGCCAGCAATGGTATGAGCCATTATGGAAAAGTGTGCTCAGCAATAAAGGCCTTTTACCTCTGTTATGGCGTTTTAACCCAAATCACCCCAATTTGTTGCCCGCCTGGTTTGATGGTGAAAAATCCCTTTCTGCACCAGGTGAAAATGTGGTGCGCAAGCCTTTGTTTTCTCGCGAAGGTGGCAATATCACTGTATTAGACAGCCAACAGCATGTTATTACCCAAACAGATGGCAATTATGGCAGTGAACCTGTTATTTATCAGTCATTTAAACCATTGCCACGTTTCGGTGACAGCTACACGCTTATTGGTAGTTGGGTAATCGACGACGAAGCTGCTGGCATAGGGATTCGTGAAGACAGTTCACTAATAACTAAAGATACCTCACGCTTTGTGCCACATTATATTGGTTGAGCTATACATTTATACATAAGGCAGGCAATGAGAACCATCACTGTTGTGGCATATGATCCCCGGTGGCCTGAAATGTTCACGGCAGAAAGCCAGTTGTTACAGCAGGCATTGCCAGGTGGAATAGCCAAAGCCATTCATCATATTGGGAGCACTTCGGTGCCGGGTTTAGCTGCCAAACCGGTTATTGATATTTTACTGGAGGTGCCAAACCTGGCTGAACTGGATGCGTGTAATACTCAAATGCAGCAAGCCGGCTATATTGCTCGTGGCGAGAACGGCATTGCCGGCCGACGGTATTTTGTTAAAGGTGGTGAGCAACGCAGCCACCAGGTGCATGCGTTTGTTACTGGTGATGAGCAGATTACAAAGCATGTAGCATTCCGCGATTATCTGCTAACCAACCAGCAGGCAACTGAGCAATATGCCAGCGTGAAGTACGCAGCAGCGCAGGCATGTAATAACGATAGTCAGCGTTACTGTGAATTGAAAGCTGGCTTTATTGAACACCATCTGCAGTTGGCAATGTTGTGCCGGAAATGGTAGCCGGGGTAACAGGTCCGCGGGTGCCTGGTTACCGGGAGTAAAATCCTGAAGGTCGAGTTTCGATAGCATTTGTAATAACAGGCTGCAATTGCAACCGGGTGATGAAACGTACAGATAACGCTGTTTAAGGAATTCAACGACCAGGACAATGACAACCGCGAAATGCCAGATTCTGCCTCAATACGCTTTGGTGCGCATAATGTATATTATGTTAAATGATATTTACCATCCATATTAGTTCATAGCTACCTACATACCACGGTTAATCATACAGTTACCCTGCTCATCTGGTACACGCAGAGCCTGGTTACATCTCGCCCCGGCTTTCAGTCACAGCCCGGCACAATCAACACACCCAGTCTGGCAGCCAGGTTCAGCACCTCTTCATAAGTGGCGGCGTCGTTAACCAGGCTCTTAGCGCCTCCAGCCTGGCAAAGCGATGCTGGTTTTATTCTGTCACCAAACAATATCATTGCACGTGCTGTGTCATCCTGCCTTGAAATCCATGACAGGCCTTGTGCGCTTGTGCATTGCTGGTAAAGCTTTTCGGCCCATTTGCGGGTTACCGGGTAGTTATCTTTTTCGGTGTCGATTAATTCTTTGCGGGTGATACCCAGCTTACGTAACGGCACTGTGGCAAGATCAAGCAGTTCCAGGTTCTCAGTGACTTCAAGTGCCGAGAGAACCTGCCCGTTGAGCTTGTTTTTATCGTAAGTTTTGAGTCCTGGTGCAAAAGAGACATCGTGGAATACTGTTTCCATCATGGCACAGTCGCTGGTCACGCCAGCGTACAAGGTAGGAACAGGTTCGCCCTGAGCAGTTGTTATTGGGCTGAAACGCGCATTGCCCCGCAGGCCCGGGTTAAACTGGTCTGCTGCATACTGCTCAAGATGCACCCGGTACAACACCGTTCCTTTATTGAGTAAATACGTTGTTGTTTTTAGCGGGCCAGAATCAGGAAGCGGCGTGCTTTCGGTGGCTTCACCCTGCTCTGCTGTCTTTGTTCCTGCAGGGCGTTTAGCCATGCGCGACACCCAGAACTTCATCCTGAGCGGCATCGATTACCAGGTCTGGCTGTGTGGCCAGCATGTCCTGAGGCCGTTTTCCACCTAAAAAGCTGTTGGCAGAAAGAAACCAGAACGCCATACCCCAGCCATCTTTTTGGCCACCAAACACCTCAATTACCTTACCCAGAGCCTTCAGCGGACGGAAACCTTCGTTTTTGTCCAGACCCCAGGCCGGGAAATAGTCGACACCGTTATGGTGGATGGCGAAAATACGCCCGGCTTTCTTCCATTTATTCGGCTGAGCACTCGGGTTCGCGGTGCTCAATTGTGCCAGGTGCGCCAGCTCGGCAGCATTCAGCCAGTCACCACTTTCCAGAACAGCTTTGCGTGCCTGGATAAGCATTGCTGCTTCTTTGATGATATGTGGTGGTGCGGGTGTTGGTGGCACCAGAGCCTCAGCAAGGCGTTCAAGAGTGGCTCGGCTTTGGTGCTGCTGAAATAAGCCATACATGGAAGACGCCACGTTGGACAAATTTTCAAACAGGTGCTGTGTTCCGATATGATTTTGATGATCAACAGTGATAAGCAGCACTTGCTCAGCCTGTGATTTGGCAAGACTGACTTTCACTTCTTTTGGGGTGCCAATCAGGGTGGAAACCCCAGGGTGCTCTTTCCGGACACTCATGGATGCTCTCCTGTATGGGTTATCAATATTATTTAATAATACCATATCTTCGATAACCTGCACAGGCATCTTCACTGGCTTCTTTTACTACCCAGGGCTCGTTACCGCATATTTACATACTGCCGCTGAGGCCTGTGAAATGGGCAATTTTCCCCTTCACTCTTGTTGCTCCAGCTCGTGTAAATATTTTTTTGTCGCCAGCAGAAAACGTTCAGAAAGATCATCGCTTTCGGTTGCCCGGGACAATATCAGTGCACCAGTCAGCATGGCCAGCTGTGCAAGTTGCTTGTCAGAAGGCCTGGCATTCGGTTCTGCCCCCTGAATAGTGGCAAGCCGTGACGCCATCTTCTTGACACCTTCCCGGTAAATTTCACGCACGGGTTTTTCTGGCGACTTACGCAATACATCCGATGCCAGGGCTGTAACAGCACATCCGCTGCCCGCGCAGTCTCTGTGTTCGGAAGACAGGTAGTAATCCACAAACTCATCAAACGTGGTAATGCCGCTTGCTGAGAATGTAGCGCCAGACTCTTCAAAAGCCCGCTGGCAGGCTACGGCTTCAAGCTCATCTTTAGAACTGAAATGGCCATAAAACCCACCGTGAGTCAGACCAACCGCCGCCATGATGTCATTGACACTGACGCCGTCCAGCCCATGTTTTCGGAACAGTTCTGCTGAAGTCTTAATAATGTTTTCGCGATTGAGCTCCATCTGCTCTTTTGATACCCGCCCCATTTTTCCCCCATGATTAATCAAACAATTCAGGCACCTCAGTGCCTGTGAATACAGTGTTACCTTTTTGCACCTGCAATACTGGGTGCAAATATATCCGGCGCCAGTGCTGTTTCCATGAAGCTCTGCAATTGGTTGTGCGGCGTACCGTAATCAATTGCGCAGACATTCTCAAGCCGTTTAACCCACCTGCCAGGCGAAGGTTCAATGGCTGGTAACGCGTAATGTATAGATTATACACATTTACTAAAATAAATGATGGTTGACATTTATTATACATGACATGCATCATTTAAAAAATGTGAATGCAACTGAGGAACATGAGATGGCAGAGAATTCATCGGTGCTGATAACCGGGGCGTCAGCGGGTATTGGCGCAGTCTATGCAGATCGCTTTGCCCGCAGAGGGCACAATTTGATTCTGGTTGCCCGTGATACAGCGCGGCTGAATACGCTGGCAGAAAAGCTGCATACCCAGTACGGCATTCTTGCCGAGGTATTGCCGGCAGACCTGACCTCCCCCGTAGAGGTGGCAACCGTCGCACGGCGACTACGGGAAGATGCCAGAATAGGTGTGCTGGTCAATAATGCGGGAATGAGTCTTTCGGGCACCTTTCTTACCCAAAGTGAGGCCGATATCAACCGTATGGTTGCCGTTAATCTCAGTGCTGTACTTACATTGGCGCATGCGGCGGCTGTAGGGTTTGCAGCCAAAGGCCTGGGCAGCATTATTAACCTGTCGTCTGTAGTTGGGCTGGCACCGGAATTAGGTATGTCAGTGTACGGTGCCACCAAGGCGTTTGTGCTCTACTTGTCGCAGGGACTGGATCTGGAACTCAGCCCGCAAGGAGTCTACGTACAGGCTGTTCTGCCTGCGGCTACACGCACAGAAATCTGGGAACGCTCAGGTGTTGATATAAATACAGTGACCGGTGTGATGGATGCCGGTGATATGGTAGATGCAGCACTTGTGGGGTATGACCGCCGTGAGTCCGTCACTATTCCTTCGCTGCACCCTGAAGAACTGTGGGCACACCATGAGCAGGCACGACAGGCGATGCTGGCTGAATTTCGTCACGAGCATCCGGCTTCCCGCTACCTGAAGAATAATGGTGATTAATTTATTGCCGTTGCAGGCAATACCGTTATAACAACTCTGTTGTGAAACAACTTTAAAAGGATTGTACCGATGTCCGATAACGTACTCTTTTCCCCTTTCACGCTGAAAGGCCTGACTTTGCCAAACCGTATTGTAATGGCACCGATGACCCGTGGCATGGCACCGGAAGGTATTCCGGGGCAGCCTAACGCCAGTTACTACCGCCGCCGTGCGGAAGGCGAAGCGGGCCTGATCCTGACCGAAGGTACTGTGGTCAACCGCCCTGCGTCACGCAACATGCCTGGCATCCCGTTCTTCTACGGCGAACAGGCTTTGGCTGGCTGGAAGCAGGTGGCAGACGCTGTACACGCGGCAGGCGGCAGAATTGGCCCACAAATCTGGCACACCGGGTCCACACGAGCCAGCGGAGAGTGGGAGCCAGAGGCACCAGTTGAAAGCCCTTCAGGCCTGGTTGGTCCGGGCGAGCCGCGAGGTGTCGCCATGACAGAAGAAGATATTGCCGATACCGTGGCCGCTTTTGCCCACGCGGCGGCAGACGCAAAGCGCCTGGGTTTTGACGTTGTGGAACTGCACGGCGCGCATGGTTACCTTATTGACCAGTTTTTCTGGCAGGGTACTAACTTGCGCACGGATGCCTTCGGCGGTAAAACCATTGCCGAGCGCTCCCGCTTTGCGGCTGATATCGTGCGTGCGGTGCGGGCAGCAGTTGGCCCCGACTTCCCGCTTATTCTTCGCGTCAGTCAGTGGAAACAGCAGGACTATTCAGCTCGTCTGGCTGAAACGCCTCAGCAAATGACGGAATGGCTGGTGCCGCTGGTTGAAGCTGGTGTAGACATCCTGCACTGCTCACAACGCCGGTTCTGGGAGCCTGAATTCCCGGAAATTGATGGCAGCGAGGGGCTTAACTTTGCAGGCTGGGCGAAAAAACTCACTGGTGCAGCCACTATCAGCGTGGGTTCGGTGGGGCTGTCTGGTGATTTCTTTGGTGCCTTTGGCGGCCAGGGCTCAGAAACGGCCGGGCTGGATAACCTGTACACCCGAATGGAGCGCGGGGAGTTTGACTTAATAGCGGTTGGGCGTGCGTTACTGTCAGACCCTCAGTGGGCGCACAAAGTGCGTTCAAACCGTACAGCCGAGCTGCTCGGTTTCCGGGCTGAAGACCTTGCTGCGCTGAAATAAGCCGCAGCGTTTACCGGTTCAATTAATACCTGCCGGCTCTGGCCGGCATTATATTAATTCCCGGTTACCCTATAAATGTAATATGCTTTATGTGCCTGTTTTGAGTGACCATTGCACTGGTCACTCAACTTTTTTTGCCCCTGTTCTCTCGCGAATCGGCAGACAAATCACCCCAAAATTCCTGCAGGCGAATACGCAAGTAAAGCACGGCTTTATGTTTTCTCGATAACAGGGCCTGGACACTGACACCTGTTTCTTCTGCCAGAGCCTGGTAGCTGTAACCGCCGAGCTCAGTCTTTTCAAATACCTCGCGTTGAATTTGCGGGAGCTCATCCAGGGCGGCCGCCAGTTCATCCCACAATAATGCTTTCAGGTATTCATCTTCCGGGGTTTGCGGCACACCAAACAATGTTTCTGCCAGTTCATCTTCCGCAAATTCACTTTCATCCCCCTGAATTGCCAGCCCGGAAAAAGGGAGTTCGCGTTTTTTGCGCCCCTGGTCGGTCATTTCATTACGGGCTGCGCGAAACAACCAGGCGGCGACATTCTCGACGGGTTGTTCCACACGAATCAACTGATACGCGATTTCCTGCCAGATATCTTCTACGTCGGCAGCCCCGCGAAGGCGGCCACGAATAAAAGCCTGTAACCGCCCACGGCAAGCCATGAGCGCGGCAACCAAACGTGATGTTGACCCACTACCGCCCTTCACTTCACTCATTGTTTATCCGTGGGTTTTTCAGCTTCAGTACCCTGACTGGTGCTTTCTGGAGTATTGCTCCCCTCGGGGGCTTGCCGTTGGCAGCGGCTGGCCCACTTGCCTTCAAACCAGGAACGGCGCTGGCGGATAAACTCATCACGTTGTTCCGGGGTCATTTGCATCCAGCGCTCATGCATGCGCCGATGCATACCAAACATACCTGGGCGCATTCCCAGCCCGCCAAACAATATCCGGCATAAAACCAATAAGCCCAGCGCCTGCCAGAACCCAATACTTTTCACACCAATAATTGCCGGTAATAAGGCATTCCACAGCGACATAACCATCAGCCCCAGCACGATAACCACAATAGCACCAATGATTAATGGTTTTGCTAAGCGGTGGTGCCTTCTTCTGCCAAAACCCCGGTCATACATTTCAAAGTCTCTCATCTTAAGCCTCATGTGTTAGGTGAACGTTCTGTTAGTGAGGTAGACGAATGAGCCGCCAGAATATTGCTAAAAAAAATTAATCGCCGTGTTTTGGTGTACGGATTTGGTCTGTGATGCCTCTTTTATAACCCTCATTCATGAATCCTGATTATAATTTATGCAACTGCCCAGGGTGTTTTTTGCCCGTTTTATTCGCTATTCCTGCTCATGAGTCAATTACGCTTTATATTCTACTCAGTCTGTGAGTAGAATAATGGTGTTATTTGCCTCAGGAGAACACTATGTGGATATGGCAACAACCTTTGTGGCCTGAATTTACCTGGGATCCGGCCCCGCTGGCGCCATTGCTGCGCGATACTCGTTTTTTACAGGGCAAGCTTTATGGCAGCAGCCAGGTACTGAATTCAGCGCAAACCACGCTGGATACCCTGCTGGCGAATATCCTTTATTCCAGTGATATTGAAGGTGAACGTTTACACGCCGGTTCAGTGCGGTCTTCGCTGGCAACTCACCTGGGCGTGGATGATGAATTAACCTGGCCGGTTGATAAACGCACTGAAGGCCTGGTGGAATCGGCACTGGACGCCATCAACAATCTCGATGAGCCCTTAACGGCGCAGCGCTTGCTGCACTGGCACTCGCTGTTGTTTCCGCCTGAAGAGAAGTTATTTAATGCGATTAAAGGTGGGCAGTTTCGTACTGGCCCGGTGCAGGTGGTTTCCGGGCGAATAGATAAACCGGTCATCCATTTTGAAGGGCCGGATGCCATGCGGGTTCCGGGTGAAATGGAGGCTTTTCTGCACTGGTTCAACACCAGCAGGCACGATGCCCAGGCTGACCCTATCTTGCGGGCAGGTATTGCGCATTTGTGGTTTTTAACCATCCACCCTTTTGAAGATGGCAACGGCAGGATCGGGCGTTTGATCATGGATCTCGCACTGGCTCAGGCCGAGCATAACACGGTGCGTTTATATGCTATGTCGCGCACGATTAATACACACCGTAAAGAGTATTACGCAGTAATAGAACAAACTCAGCGTGGCGATATGGTGTTAACGCCGTGGCTTAACTGGTTTGTGTGTATGTTGCGCGCCTCAATTGAGGAAACTCTGGGGCTGATTGACCAAACCCTGTTTAAAACCCATTACTGGCAGCGTTTTAACCAGGCGGCGCTGAATCATGAGCAGATCAAAGTGATCAACCGAATGCTGGATGGTGATTTCCAGGATGGCATCAACAATAGCCAGTATAAAGCCGTTGCCCGTGTCAGCCGCGCCACGGCAACCCGCCACCTGGCGCACCTGGTTGAGCAGGGTTTTTTGGTGGGGAATGAAGGCGGCGGCAGAAGCACCCGCTATTCTTTGCCTGGTAAGGCGAGTGTTTGAATCACAGCGCACTGCCCTTCCCTGCCAGTGCATTAAGGGCGATGGCCGCCGCCGCTGTGCGGTTGTCTACTGCCAGTTTCGGAAACACCAGTTCCAGGTGTTTATTTATGGTCCGGGGGCTTAAGTGCAGGATATCGCCAATCTCACGGTTGGTTTTCCCCCGGGCAATCCATAGCAACACTTCGGCCTCCCTGGGCGTCAGGCTCAGGTTGGCCCGCAGTGTATCTACCGCACTGTCCTCTTCCCGTGGGTTGATTTCTTCTATGCGCAGCAGGCATTCACCTTCACCGCTCTGGCGAGAAAAATAGAATTTCAGTGGGATATCCAGCCGTGACAGGTCCAGAGCCTGGCGAACGCCCTCGCCACTGTTCAGCCACATCAGCATACGGTTGATAAACTTACGCGTGGGCAGAAAATTTTCATCACAACAGGTGCGCATTAACTGCCAGGCATTGGGTGTCGCCCACAGCAACTGCCCCTGCTGATTCACCACGCACATAGTTTGCCCGACAAAATCCATTGCGCTGTAGGCACTGGTGGTCAGGCGCGAATTACGCAAGTGGGTGCGCATTCTTACCAACAGCTCTTCCATGCGAATCGGTTTCACCACGTAATCTACCACTCCGGCATCAAAGGCACTGACCACGTTATCGGTATCACTCAAACCAGTCATAAAAATAATCGGGGTGTTCCAGAGCGCCGGGCTTTCACGCAGGCGCTTGCTGGTTTCAAAACCGTCCAGATGCGGCATTACGGCATCCAGCAAAATAATATCGGGGGTAATTTGCCGGGTAATAGACAGTGCCTGGCTGCCTTCCAGTGCCACCAGCACGGTAAAACCGGCTTCATCCAGTGTGTCATTAAGCATACTGACGGTATTAATATCATCATCAACAATCAGTACGGTAGGTTTCCCGGAGCTCATGAAGTGCCTCCCAGTTGTTCAAGATAAGACACGATCTCTTCAAATCTGAAACGGTCAGTCAGCTCACTCAGCTTTGCGCTGTCTGCGTCGCTGATAGCTTTATTTGAGGTGTGCCGGCTGAGTAACTCACGAAACCCGCGCACATAGCCTAACAGAGCCAGGTCCTGAAGTTCGCGAATTTGTACGCTGGTCAGGCCGGTTGCCTTTGCTGGTTGCACCGGGCTGGCTGCTAAACGGTGCTCACTGCCCCAGGTTAGCTGCAGGGCTTCGCCTATCGACTCCAGTAACAAAGGCACCTGAACAGGCTTCACCAGGTAGCGCAGGTCTTTCTCCTGCTCACCGTTATGTGATTTGCCCTCGCCAGCTTCGGCCGAAATCATAATCACCGGCCGGGTATTTCCGTTACACTGTAACTTTTGGCGCAATTCCCAGCCCGACATCACTGGCATGGCGACATCGAGCAGAAATAAATCCACCGGGTTATCTGCGGCGATAACCAAAGCCTGGGCTGCACTGTCAGCAGACAACACAATAAAGCCAATTGGGGTAAGCAGGTCATCCATTAACTGGCGGTGAGCCGGGTCATCATCCACCACCAGCACGGTCTGCCTGCGCCCCTGGTAACCTACCACTTTCTTCGGTTCAGCCGGTTGATAACTGGCACCACTGTAGCCGGGGAGCATCAGCGTTAATTTAAAGGTGGAGCCAGTTCCCTGAACACTTTCCACCTGCAAATCGCCCCCCATCACATAAGTTAACAGACGGGTAATTGTCAGCCCCAACCCGGTACCGGTACGTCGGCTGTCCTGTGATACACGTTCGAAGGGATTAAAAATGCGCTCCAGGTTTTCCTGGTTAATCCCAATGCCTGTGTCATGAACTGAGAAAAAAGCCAGTTCGCTGCGGTACTGGAAATCAAGGGTTACCCCGCCTTTGTCGGTAAACTTTATTGCGTTGGACAGCAGGTTGATGAGGATCTGGCGCAGACGTTTTTCATCCGTCATCACGGCATCAGGGAGCCAGTGCGGTGGGTTATAATTAAATGTCAGGCCTTTATCGATAGCCTGTTGTTCGAACATCGCCACCAGTTGTTGCACCAGGTCCCCAACCCGGACTTCTTCCCGGTAAATTTCCAGTTTGCCTGCTTCGATTTTAGAAATATCCAGCAGCCCTTCTATCAGATTCGCCAGGTGTTCTCCGCTACGGCGCATAATACTGATACCCCGCTGGCGTGCTGGCGGAATATCATCAGCACGCTCCAGAAGTTGTGCATAGCCCAGCATGGCATTAAGCGGAGTGCGCAGTTCATGGGTGATACCGGTGAGGTAGCGGCTCTTCGCCAGGTTAGCGTCATCGGCGGCTTCTTTCGCCTGTTGCAATTGCCGGTCGGTCGCTTCGTGGGCGATTATCTCTTTCATTAGCCGGTCGCTCTGCAAACGCAGCTCATCCTGGGCTATTTGCCGGCTCTTATTGGTAAGGACAAACAGCCAGGTGGTGACGCCGGTGACAATCAGCAGAATAAAAAACACTTTCCATAACGTCGCCGCCAGTAAATATTGTTCACTCCCGAAGTCACCGCGCATCTGAGCAAACACCAGCATCAGTAACAAGCCAATAACTGAACTGAAAAGCAGCAGAATACTTAAAAAGCTCCAGACCCGTGGGTCAACACGCAGCTTGCGCCCGCGGAGCATTTTCTTCAGCAGGTTTGCGGCCTGCTCATGGTAACGGGCGTGCGGTTTGCAGGCGTCATTACACTGAACATCAAGGGAGCAACATAGCGAGCAAATGCTTCCCTGGTAAAACGGGCAAAAACTCATCTCCTGCTTTTCAAAATGGTTACCACACACGCAACATTCTGTCGAAATTGCCTGCACCGGGTTACGGGCAAGGTAGAATCGCCCCTGGGTCAGCCAGGCAATCAGCGGCGCGGTACAAAACGCCAGCATCAGTGAAAGCAGAGAAGCAAATACCTGTAGCGGTTGCCCAAACCACCCCATCCAGGCCGATAAACCAAATGCCATGGCAAGCCCCATGGCACCAATCCCCACCGGGTTGATGTCGTAGAGATAAGCCCGGCGGAACTCTATCTTTTCCGGGCGCAGTCTTAACCATTTATTGACAGTAAGGTCTGCAACCACACTGCCGAGCCAGGCAGTGGCTGCCACGGCATACACACCCAGAATATCTTCAAATACCCGGTATACACCTAACTCCATCAGCAACAGCGCAATGCCCACATTAAAGAACAACCAGACCACTCGCCCCGGGTGGCGGTGGGTCAGGCGTAAAAAGAAATTCGACCAGGCGATAGAACCCGCATAAGCATTGGTCACATTAATTTTGAGCTGCGAAAGCACCACGAAAATGCCGGTCAGTGCCAGCAAACCAGAAGAAGAGTGAGTGACATAGCTGAATGCGACCAGGTACATATGAGTAGGTTCACTGGCCAGTTCCGCACCCAGCCCATAATTAAAGGCCAGCACAGCAAGAAACGAACCCAGCAGGATTTTTATCGCACCAATCACAATCCATCCGGGGCCTGCGGCTATCACGGCGGCATACCATTTCCAGCGTGGCCCCTGCCCGTTATCAGGCAGAAACCGTACCTGGTCTACCTGCTCACCCACCTGGCTTACCAGTGAAAGTAACACCGAACACACCGCACCCAGGCGCAGCAAATCGAACTGACCATCTGCAGGCACCAGAAAACCGGGGAAATGTACCCATGCGGTAAAAGAGTGGTTATCGCGCAGCAGGATAAAAATAAAGGGCAATAGTTGCAGCGCCAGCCAGCAGAACTGGGTAAATTGCTGAAACCGCGAGATAAAGGTGAAGCCCCAGGTAACCAGCGGGATAACCACCAGCGAGCTGATTAAATAGCCGAGGTGAAGTGGCAGGCCAAACAGCATATTCAGCGCCATCGCCATGATGGCCGCTTCCAGCGCAAAGAAAATAAACGTGAACGTCGCGTATATCAGCGATGTGACTGTCGAGCCCAGGTAACCAAAACCGGCACCACGGGTCAGTAAGTCAATATCCAGCCCATGGCGGGCGGCATTGACTGCAATCGGCAGTGACAGCAAAAAGATGATAACACTCACCAACCCTACCGCTGCAATCACATAACTGAAGCCATAGGTCAGTGTCAGCGCCCCGCCAATGGCCTCCAGAGCCAGAAAAGTAATCGCGCTTAACGCAGTCATCACCACACGTTTTGCCTGCCAGCGCCGGGAAGACTCAGGCGTATAGCGTAATGCAAAGTCTTCCAGCGTCTGGTTGGTTACCCATTGATTATATTGCCTTCGTGCTTTGAACGCTTTCTGCTGTACCGTCATCCGGACTCCACTGTTTCTCTATGCCGCGCCCGTGAGAATGCCGCCAGACAGCCGCCAGGCCAATACGTCAAATGACGTAATTACTGCGTTACCTCGCGCATTGTTGATTGCCCCACCAGACCGTCATGATGGCCACATCCGAGGGTAAACGTAACTGATGATGAGGGCTACCATGAACCAACAAGTCTTTCCCCCGCAGTACCACCAGCGGGTGAACCGCACGAGCCTGTCCGGGCGCTTCACGCGTAAACTTAAAATGCTGGCAGCCGCAAGCCTGATGCTGGCAGTACATTCAGCAATGGCTGCGCCAGCAACGGCAGACGTTAACACCACCGGGCTGGCGGTAACCGATAACACGGTAAAAGTGGGTATCCTGCACTCATCTACCGGCACCATGGCAATCAGTGAAACAGGTTCTGTCCAGGCAGAAAAACTGGCGATAGAACAGATTAACGCTGCAGGCGGTGTTCTGGGGCGGAAAATAGAATACGTGCAGGAAGATGGTGCCAGCGACTGGCCTACCTTTGCTGAAAAAGCCCGTAAGTTGTTAGTCAGCGACAAAGTTGCCGCTATTTTTGGTGGCTGGACTTCGGCGTCCCGTAAGGCCATGTTGCCCGTGCTTGAACAGTACAACGGCATGCTTTACTACCCTACTTTTTATGAAGGGCTGGAAGAATCCCCCAATGTTATTTACACCGGCCAGGAAGCAACCCAGCAAATTATTTCCGGGCTCGACTGGGTAGTAAAAAACAAACACGCGAAAACTTTTTATCTGCTCGGTTCAGACTATATCTGGCCGCGAACCGCTAACAAAATCGCCCGGCATCATATTGAAAAACTGGGGCTGAAAGTGGTGGGTGAAGATTACTACCCGCTGGGCAATACCCAGTTCAACTCGGTTATCAACAAAATCAAGCTGAAAAAGCCAGACGTGATTTACGCGATTGTGGTTGGCGGGTCGAACGTTGCTTTCTACAAACAGCTTAAAGCAGCGGGTATCGATTTAACCAAAGAGAAACCCCTGCTGTTGACCATCTCAGTTACCGAAGATGAAATCCGCGGAATTGGCGGTGAAAACATCGCCGGTGCCTACGCCTCCATGAAGTATTTCCAGAGTATGGATAACCCGGCCAACAAAGCCTTTGTTGCTGCCTTTAAGAAACGCTGGGGCAAAGACATCGTGATAGGCGATGTAACGCAGGCTGCATACCTGGGCCCATGGTTATGGAAAGCCGCGGTAGAAAAAGCGGGTTCTTTTGATGTGGACAAAGTGCGTAAAGCTTCCCCGGGCATTGAGCTGAAAGATGCGCCAGAAGGTTATGTCCGGGTCCATGAAAACCACCATTTGTGGTCGAAAACGGTGATTGGCCGGGCAAGAACGGATGGCCAGTACGATGTGGTTTACCAGACCCCGAACCTGATTGAACCCAATCCTTTCCCGAAAGACTGACTCCACTCCCACGGGCAACCGTGGGATACCTTCCACTTGCCGAGGAACTCATCATGTTCAGTGGTTACAGCTTTGCTGATCTGACCTCAATATTTGTTATGCAGGGATTTGCCGGGCTCAGTCTGTTTGCCGTATTTGTGCTGATGTCCCTGGGGCTTGCCATTATCTTTGGCCAAATGGGTGTCATTAATATGGCGCATGGGGAATTTATGATCCTCGGAGCCTATGTTACCTGGCTAACCGGGCGTTTTTTCAGTAGCCACTTACCGGCGCTGTTTGGCGGTTACTTTTTTGTCGCCATTGTACTGGCTTTCATTTGCTCGGCACTGCTGGGCGCACTGGTCGAAAAAGTATTGATTCGCCACCTCTATAAACGCCCACTGGATACGCTGCTGGCAACCTGGGGCCTGAGCCTGATACTGCAACAGTGCTACCGCTCATTATTCGGTCCGCGCGAAGTTGGCGTTGACCTGCCTGACTGGATGATGGGGTCATACCATTTCGCAGACAACATCGATATCCCAATTAATGGCGTGTTTGTGCTGGCGCTCACGCTGGTTATCACCTGCATCACCGGCTGGATAATTTACCGCTCAGCCTGGGGAATCAAAGTCCGGGCCGTGGTACTGAACCGGCCAATGGCAAGTGCCGTGGGTATCAATACCTCAAGAGTGGACAACCGCACTTTTGCCCTGGGCTGTGGGATCGCCGGGATCGCCGGTAGTGCCTTCACCATGATTGGTTCAACCGGGCCAACTGCCGGGCAACAGTACATTGTCGATACCTTCCTGGTAGTTGTGTTTGGCGGGGCGCAAAGCCTGCTGGGTACGCTTGCCTCTGCGTTTTCTATCTCGCAGTCACAATCTACCCTGGAGTTCTTCCTGAGTGGTTCTATGGCGAAGGTGATCACGCTGTTGATAGTGGTGGGCATTTTGTTACTGCGCCCTCAGGGTTTGTTTGCCAGCCGTATCCGCCGCCAGGAGTAACATTATGAATCGTTTACGCAGTTTTCCTTTGACTGGGATCGTTATTCTGGCTGGCCTGTTGTTGGTTGCCATGCCCGCCGCTCTGGATATTTTCCGCCTTAACCTGATGGGAAAATACCTGACTTACGCATTTGTGGCTGTCGGGCTGGTGTTGTGCTGGGGTTACAGCGGCATACTCAGCCTGGGGCAAGGTATTTTCTTTGGGCTGGGCGGTTATGCCATGGCGATGTTCCTGAAGCTGGAAGCCTCTACGGTGGCCGACACCAAAATGCAGACCACGCCAGGTATTCCGGATTTTATGGACTGGAACCAGCTGACTGCCCTGCCTTCTTTTTGGCAGCCGTTTCACTCTTTTCCCTTAACCGTGCTGGCTATTCTGCTGGTTCCCACGCTGTTTGCCTGGGTGCTTGGCACGGCCATGTTTAAACGCCGGGTTGGCGGGGTTTACTTCGCTATTATTACCCAGGCTATCTCAGCTATTTTAACCATTCTGATTATCGGCCAGCAGGGATACACCGGCGGAATTAACGGCATAACCGACCTGCGTACATTACTGGGCTGGGATATTCGTACCGATTCTGCCCATTACATCCTGTATTACGCCAATGCCTGTTTGCTGATGCTGGTTGTGCTTGCCGGGTATTTTGTGGTTAACAGCAAGCTTGGGCGGTTGATGGTGGCCATTCGTGACAGGGAGGACCGCGTGCGCTTTTCCGGGTATGACGTCGCCAATATCAAAACCGTTGTGTTTTGCATCAGTGCCCTGTTCTCGGCCATTGGTGGTGCAATGTTCACGCTCCAGGTTGGGTTTATGTCGCCGGGTTTTATTGGCACCGTAGCCTCTATTGAAATGGTGGTGTTCTGTGCGGTTGGTGGGCGGGGTTCATTACTGGGCGCAGTCTACGGCGCATTGCTGGTTAATGTAGCCAAAAGCAGTATTTCCGAATCGTTTCCTGAACTATGGACTATTGCCATGGGCTGCCTGTTTATTGCCGTGGTTTTAGTCTTTCCCAAAGGGCTTGCCGGATTATGGCAGCAATATATCCAGCCTCACCTGTCATTCAGGGCACGCAAAAGCGAATGGCTGAAAGCCAAAACAGATTCGGAGGCGGCAAAATGATTAAGCCCATTAAAGAAATTATTCTCGCGGTAGAAGGTTTAACCGTTTCGTTCAATGGGTTTAAAGCTGTCGATGACTTTTCTATGTATATCGATGAAGGGCAAATATACGTAATTATTGGGCCAAATGGCGCGGGGAAAACAACCGTTCTTGATTTAATCTGCGGTAAAACCCGCCTGACCAGCGGCAGCATTAAATTTGATGGCAAAGAATTAAGCCGTATGAAAGAAAATAAAATCGTTCATGCCGGTGTGGGGCGGAAATTTCAGAACCCGTCTATTTATGAAAACCTGACCGTATTCGAAAACCTTGAATTGTCGTACCCGAAAGCACGTACTGCCACTGGTGCCCTGTTTTTTAAACGTACCGAAGAAATAGTTCGGGCAGTGGAAAATGTCGCCCAGGAAATATTCCTGGATGAGTTTCTGCATATCCAGGCGGACTTACTGAGCCACGGGCAAAAACAGTGGCTGGAAATAGGCATGTTGCTGATTCAAAACCCCCGGTTGTTGATGCTGGATGAACCGGTCGCGGGGATGTCTGTCACGGAACGCCAGAAAACGGCTCAGTTACTGCGGCGCATTGCTGGTGGGCGTTCGGTACTGGTGATTGAGCACGACATGCAGTTTGTCGAAGACATCGCCGACCACGTCACCGTGATGCATCAGGGCAAAGTGCTGTCAGAAGGCAGTATCAGCAAAGTAAAAAATGACCCACGGGTGATTGATGTCTATCTCGGCCATTAATAAGGAAAAAATATGCTGACACTTTCTGATTACAGCGTGGCATATGGGCAAAGCCAGGTGATTAATGGCATGAGCCTGAGCCTGCAACCCGGAGAAATTGTGGCGGTTGTTGGCCGCAATGGTATGGGCAAAACCACATTAATGAAGTCACTGATTGGCATGATCCCGGCCAGTCGTGGTGATCTCCAGTTTGACGGACAGTCGCTGGTGGCTGTTCCCGGCTATGAGCGGGTGCAACGCGGTATGGGGTTTGTTCCCCAGGGGCGGATGGTATTTTCTTCAATGACTGTCGAAGAAAATATTAAAACCGGCATTCATAGCGGTAAATCACTGACCATTCCCGAATATTTGTATGAATACTTCCCGGTATTACGTGAATTTCGTAAGCGCATGGCCGGGAATTTATCCGGCGGGCAACAACAGCAATTAGTTTTAGCCAGAGCACTGGCTGGCAAACCTAAGCTCCTGTTACTTGACGAACCAACGGAAGGAATTCAGCCGTCAATTATTAAAGAAATAGCAAAAATATTACGCCAAATCCGTGATGCGGAAGGACTAACCATATTGGTTTCTGAACAGGTGTTAAGTTTTGTTATGGATGTGGCAGACAGAATTATTGTTATCGAAAAAGGAAATATTGTTCATCAGGAAGACCGCCTGAGTGCGGACGTGAAGAAAATAGCATCATACCTTGCTGTTTAATGTATTACCCACCCACTATTAATGAGAGAGGTCGATTATGGCTAGCACCGGAAGTGTAAGTTCATGGGATGAAGCATTATTAATTGCGGCGATTCAGTACCCTGTGCCGGTAATTAAAGGGCCTGAAGATATCCAGGTTCAGGTGGATAAAATATGTAAAGCCGTTGATACCACTAAAGCGGGTTATCCGGGCCTCGATGTGATTGTCTTCCCCGAATATTCCACTCAGGGGCTGAACACCAAAATCTGGACTTATGATGAAATGCTGTTGACCCTGCAAAGCCCGGAAATTGACCAGTTCAAACAGGCTTGTGTGCGAAATAAAGTGTGGGGTGTGTTTTCACTGATGGAGAAAAACGAAGACCCGGATTTACCCCCTTACAACACAGCCATTATTATTAATGACCAGGGCGACATTGCCCTGCACTACCGCAAATTGCAGCCCTGGGTTCCCATTGAACCCTGGATGCCTGGTAATATGGGAATGCCAGTGTGCGACGGACCAAAGGGTTCAAAACTGGCGGTGTGCATTTGCCATGACGGTATGTTCCCTGAACTGGCGCGCGAAGCGGCCTATAAAGGCTGCAATGTCTATATTCGTATTTCAGGCTATTCTACCCAGGTCAATGACCAGTGGATCTGGACCAACCGCACCAATGCATGGCAAAACCTGATGTACACTGTATCTGTTAACCTGGCAGGCTACGATGAAGTGTTCTACTACTTTGGTGAAGGTACGGTGTGTAATTACGACGGTAATGTCATTCAGCAAGGGCACCGTAACCCATGGGAAATTGTCACCGCAGAACTGTTTCCCCGCCTGGTAGATAAAGCGCGTGAAAACTGGGCACTGGAAAATAATATATTCAACCTTGGGTGCCGTGGTTATGTTGGTAAGCCCGGTGGTGCACGGGAAAATTACCTGACATGGGTGCGGGATCTGGCCAATGGCGAATATAAACTGCCATGGGATGAGAAAATCAAAATTCGTGATGGCTGGGAGTATTACCCTGATGGTGTAAAACTGGGGCCATTACCTGAAAGTAAGTAACCTGGTATTTTCTCTCTGCTGTGTTGTTCAGTATTAAAATGCCCCTGCGGGGGCATTTCCCATTTGTGCGATTAACACATTGCGCTTAACCGTTGGCATTATTTGTCAGGTAAACTGTGACAGTTTTATGAATTGCAAATGGAATACCTCAAATGGATCGACTATCCAGCATGGCAATATATGTCAAGACCGTTGAACAAGGGTCTTTTGCCGCGGCTGCCGATATGCTGAATATGTCCTCTCAACTGGTTGGGAAACATGTTGCAGCTCTGGAGAATCACCTGGGTGTCAGGCTGATTAATCGCACCACTCGCCAGCACAGCCTCACAGAGGCGGGGCAAAATTTTTATGAGCGCGCCAAAATTATTCTGGCCGAAGTTGAAGCTGCGGAATCATTCGCAGAAGAAACCCGCATGGAGCCACGGGGGCGTTTGAAAATAAACGCACCACATACTTTTGGTATCAACGCCCTTTCACCGTTATTACCTGAATATATGGCACGTTACCCGGAAGTGTCGGTCGAACTGACGCTCACTAACCGGATGATAGACCTGATTGATGAAGGTTATGATGCCGTTTTTCATGTGGGTGAACTTGAAGACAGCAGCCTGATGGCGCGGGTACTGGCTCCTTACCGGTTAATTACTTGTGCTTCACCCCACTATCTGGATAAAGCCGCGCCTCTGAATCACCCTGCAGATTTACAGCACCATGAATGCCTGGTATTCGCGCATACCTCCCTGCGGACCCAGTGGGAATTTGAAGGGCCCAATGGGCTGATAAAGCAGCCCATTTCCGGGCGCCTCATGATGGACAACGGCGAAGCACTGGTGAGTGCCGCTCTGGCTGGGTTTGGGGTAACTACCCAGCCATCTGAGCTGGTATTACCCTATATTCGCTCCGGCAAGCTTATCAGTGTGTTGCCGGATTACAGTGTGCCGGAGCGCCCTTTATATATTGTATATGCTCAGGACCGGCGCCTTACTCCCAAATTGCGTAGCTTCCTTGATTTTGCTGTTCAACATTTTGGCGAAGACAGTAACCTGTCAGGTGTGCCGCTGGCGTAGCCCCCGGGTGGCTGTACCAATAAAAAACCACTGTATCAGGCAATACAGTGGTGGCCCAGGAGGAGGCAAAACCAGATAACACATATGAGTGGCTGAGAGTATTGAGTAACGTTTATTTTCGTTGTTCTTTGCGCCAGCGTCCGGGCGGCACATTGAAATAGTGTGAAAAAATACGGGTGAAGGTCTGTTGGCTACTGAAACCATACTTAGTGGAGATGGTTAAAATAGAGACTTCATCGTTGGCCAAATCGTTAGCTGCTTCTTGTATCTTCTTCTTACGAATATAATCCCCTACTGTCATCCCTGTTTCTTCCCGGAACAGTCGCTGAATGTGCCAGCGTGAATATCCTGATATTTCCATGACATCAGTTATATTGATGGGATCATGGATATTTTCATCAATCCATTTAACTAAATCGCGAATAACATTTTTATGCAGTAACATACGTCGTACTCTAAAGATAAACCAAAGAAGATATACCTGTGGTCATTAACACAAATCTGCCAGAGTTTTCGGCAGCAGCAGAACACATGGAGCCAGTGCTCTTTACATGACCAGTGTGCGTAACACTTTTACGCAGGTATAAGGCAATCACCCATGGTTTTATCAACCCATCAGGTGCCATGGGAGGCAGAGGTTCTTGAAAATCAATTGAATTTGCGCTGGGTTATAATTTCATGCAGGTTGTGACCTGTCTCTTTAATGCGCAATTATTATAAAAGAGTAAATTCTGTAACGTAAATTCTACCCAAATTCACATTGTGGATAAATGGAGGTTTTATTTCGATACTCAAAACAAATTGTTTTGAATCTCTTTGGGCTAAGAAGATTCCTGGTTAAGAAATCAATAAAGAAATATTTTTTCAGGAATAAAACAGTAATTGGTTGTTAATGGCACATATTGCATAGACAATTCTGACAATGTGTATGTAAAAAAGGCCTGCATATAAGCAGGCCCTGGAATAATAAATAATCAGAAGCTGAGGTTAGCACTAATACCGCCAACAAAGGCATCATCCACTTTGCTCACAGCGCCTGGTGCGGCAATGTATTGCAGATTGGGGCGGATTTGCAGCCAGTTTGTTGCCTGGACGTTATAATAAATTTCGTAATTATATTCAGACCCTTTTTGGATCGGTAAATAGGTCGGGCTGTTATACGACGTTTCACCATTGTAGTGGTTGGTGTCACGCAGCATTCTGGTGTAGGACGAGTTGATATGAATACGCCCGGCACCAATACCAATTTCATCCTGCGGGCGGGCGTCAAACGGCCCTTTCCACGTCAAAGCAACAGACTGGTAGTTATCAGTTTTGGACGTTTTATGGTCATTCATTACTGCCTGAACAGTTAATGTGATACCCCGGTCTGCAGAACCACCCTGTGCGGTCAATTGTTGTTGGGCAAGGATGTAGCCGCCATATGCATGGGCTGTATCATTGTAACCACCCTCACGCCATGAGCCATACACATCGTCACTGGCTGAAGAGTAGTAGTAACCAATACGGTAATTACCCGGTAATTTGTCAGCGCCAAGTTTAGGCTGCCAGCCCAATTCTACCGGGACCAGGTTGCCTTCTGTTGGGCTGAACTCAAACCGGAAGCCATCGCCTTTGTCATAGTTATACGGGTTCTGGTTATAGAAACCGACCTGCATAAAGATTTCCGGGGTAAAGTTCAGACGAACACGGGCACCCCATTGTGATACTGGCCAGTTGTACCAGTGGTCACCACGCCAGTTCCCTGCCTGACCACTCCCAAACGCCAGGTTTTGGAATTTACTGTCGAAGTTGTCAAAATCTTCCCCAACAGTCAGCCGCCCGGCTTTAACATCCAGGGTGTGGTCAAAGAAGCCTTTACGCAACCAGAATTGAGTTAAACGCCATGTCTGGCCACGACCATACACTTCCTGTACAGAAGACAGTGTTCCGGTACGCGGGTCGCCAACTTCATCTGATAAGTTCTGCCCGTCACGGTTGGTAATAGTTAACTGGAATTCAGTGTCGTTCCAGTCGAGGAGTTTTTGCAGATCCAGGTTAACCCCAAACGCCCACTGGTCACTGTAACGTGCGGTGGTCGATGTGTTATAGCCGCCTGCCAGGTTAGATGCACTTTCCATGGTGTAGCCAACATTGAAGTTCACACCATCCTGCTGTAGGTCTGTACGTAACCCGTTCCAGTCCCCGAGCATCCAGGGTGAATCGACGCTGAATGCATCGGCTGCCTGAGCAATTAATGGTTGTGCGGAGAAGAGGAAAATGCCGGGTATGACTGCTTTTAAAGAGCAGCGCGCCACTATCTTGAATTTTTTCATGGTATTTATTCTTGTTAAAATCACTAAAGGAGAACTGAGTGTAATTAGCAAGCAGGCTAATTATTTATTATTTTGTGCCGTGAAATATATCTGTATTCAGAAAAATGATCTGCTCCACAAAATAAGAAACTGAGGTGAGATTTTTCGCAAAACTCGCATGTTTCATGCTTACTCAACAGAAAGTGTTGTTTTGCCATACCCTGCTGCACCATAGAAAAATCGCACTTCTGAGTTATTCCAGGCCATATTAAACAGGCAAATGCCTGTATCAGCAGTGGATGCACTGTGCACCTGCACAGTAGTGCAGTTTGTATCCAGCAGGTAAAGTGATTTGTTATACATTTGTGTTAAGGACAAACGAACGGATGAAAAAAACATTACTGGCGGTTATCTGTTGCGCGGCTCTCACCCCTGTTCTCTCTTATGCTGCCCGGTCTGCAACCTGTTCACCGGTAACATTTGGTGGTAAAGGTGACGGAAAAACCCTGAATACTCAGGCCATTCAGCGGGCACTTCAGCAGTGCCATGACCTTGGCGGCGGCACGGTTTCATTAACACCGGGTATCTGGCTGAGCGGCCCTTTACAGTTACTCAGTAATACCACTCTGGATATCCCCAAAGGGGCTGTGCTGCAGGCCAGTAACCAGGAAGGTAAGTTTGTCCCGGCATTTATTGGCCATCCGGCAAAGGTGAACGAAGCGTTTATTTTTGCCAGCCATGCCAACCACGTTAACCTGACTGGCGGCGGAACACTCAATGGCGATGGTGAGCAGACCTGGTGGCCAGATGCTCTGGCAATGCGGGCGCAGGTGCGCAGCGGTAATAAAAAAGCCTTCACAGACCGTTTCCCGGGGATCCCTGTCGCCAATGGTTTCCCCCGGCCGTGGTTTGTTGAATTTAATGATGTAACACAGGGCCGGATTGATGGCCTGCACCTGACCAATTCACCCATGTGGAATATCGTAATCCGCAATAGTGCCAATATTGCCATTCATAAAGTGAATATTACCAACCCGGTAACCTCCCCCAATACCGACGGAATTGATATTGTTTCATCACATGACGTGACGGTGTCACATGCTGATATCCGCACCGGGGATGACAATATCGCCATCAAGTCCGGGTTGGTGCCTGGCAGCGCCGCATCCGCCAGCAACATCACGGTCTCAGACTCCGTGATGCGTGACGGGCACGGTATCTCTGTGGGCAGCGAAACGGCCAATGGTATTGGGAAAGTCACAGTGCAGCGTATCACCTTCCTCAAGACTGAAAATGGCATCCGCATTAAATCCGCACGGGATCGCGGGAATCAAATCGGGCCACTGGTTGCCAGCCAACTGACCATGACGAATGTTGCCACTCCCATTCTGGTGACTGACAGTTATGGCGGCCAGTCCGGAGCTCTGGGGCATCAGGAAATAGCGCCGATTGCATCTGCCCCGCGGACGGCCACCACGCCGAAGATTGATGGTGTACAGATTACAGAACTCAAAGCTACCGGGGCGCAGACCGCTATGATCCTCAGTGGGTTGCCTGAGTCTATTGTGAACGGTATACGGTTCGACAAGATTCAGATTGAATCACAAACCGGTATTCTCACCCGTTATGTGAATGGCGACCTGCGTCGCGTCCGGGTGATGGCGGCAAACGGTAAACCGCTGGAAAAAGGCCCGGCTGTTTCTCTGGAAATGCGCTAAACCGCCTTAAAGGCCTGTTGATTACTGGCGCTTGTAGCCAGTACAACAGGCTCCAGTGAGTGCTTCTCGCCTGATTATGCTCTTTCTATACCAACAGAATAACCTTATGACTGAGTTTCATTAATCAATACACTCTTCCAGACTTTCATGGCTATATAACGCATTTAAACTCTAAAAATTAATCAGATTAATGAGCGCAGTTCATATCAACAAGCAGGTTGAATACCTTAATCCCCGCCACAGACCTCTGTAGTATTTACCAGGTAAGCCAATATGTAACTACAGGTAATACGCAATGTTAAAACTGGAAAACCTGATACAGGAACTCACAACCTGGATAGATGAACATATCCATGAACCACTAAAAATTGATGACGTTGCCGTCCGGGCCGGGTATTCAAAATGGCACTTGCAACGTGTGTTCTTTGAAGTGCAGAACATCCATCTTGGGCACTATATCCGTGACAGAAAACTGGCCTGTGCAGCGCAGGATCTGCTCAATACACAAGAGTCGGTGATTGATGTCTCATTGAAGTATGGTTTCGATTCTCAACAGTCATTTACCCGTACTTTTTCGCGTAAATACAGCCTTCCCCCTTCCAGATACCGCAGGCAGCAACTATCTGAAGCCCGTGGCTGGCAGCAATGATAATTCTTAATACCAGGCAAGACAGAAAAATGACATCACAACTAAGAACAGTATTAATCATTGGTGCCACTGGCAGTATTGGCAGGCATGTTGTCGCCCAGGCGCTGGGTAAAGGCCTGGAGGTGAGAGCCTTAACTCGTAACCCGGCAAAGGCCACAAGGCAACTTCCTGCTGGTGTACGCATTTTTTTTGGCGATGTAACCCGGCCTGAAACGTTGCATGAAGCTGTTCAGGGCGTTGACGCACTGGTATTCACACATGGTTCTGATGGTATGGGTAAAACGGGTGCCCGCGAAGTGGATTATGGCGCAGTAAAAAATACGTTATCTGTACTGGCGCACCCGGTGCGTATTGCGTTAATGACAGCAATTGGTGTGACTGAACGACTCGGCAGTTATAACCAGCGTACAGAAGCTCATGACTGGAAACGGCGAGCAGAACGGCTGGTGCGTGCCAGCTGGCTGCCCTACACTATTGTGCGGCCCGGGTGGTTCGACTATAACGACCGTTCAACGCTGCGCATGTGTTTTTTACAGGGAGACACTCGTCACAGCGGTACCCCTGCTGATGGAGTGATTTCCCGCAGGCAAATTGCACAAGTGTTACTGGCAAGCCTTGAGAACGAATCTGCCATTAATAAAACGTTTGAACTGGTGGCCGAACAAGGTGCTGCACAGACAGATCTTACGCCCCTGTTCAGTGCACTGGTTGCCGATGGTAAGACCAAAAACGACGGTGTTTTTGATTGCGAAAATATGCCCATTGCGCAAGAGCCGCAGTATGTAGTTGATGATCTCACATCTGTTACCCACTGGGTTGCTACTGCGGGTTGACGAAACAGGCTAAAGCCGTATACGCCTTATTCTGTTTTTATTGGCTGCCGCCAGAGCAACAAGCTGACTAAATAGCTGGTTGCCACGGCGGCCAGTACAATAACCGCCAGGTAGTCAAGGTAAAACAACCAGGCGGGTTCGCCATAGTCGAAAAAAGCAAAATCTACAGCCATTAATAAATATGGCAGCATGTTTCGTGCCCAGAACACCACACCACCATAAATAGCAATGCAAATAAAACAGGCGGGGAAAAAATACCCGGCGATAAATCCTGCTGGGGAAAGCCGGAACAAATAACAAAAATACTTCGCCAGCATTTTCCAGTGCATACCTAAATGAACACCAATGATAATTTGCCCCCAGTGAACACTGGTCATATGGACTTTGCGTGCCAGGTCGGTATTACTGTGGAATACCCAGTCAGGTATCACATGCCGTGACAACACCAAACCGGAAATAATTGCAGTGACAAACACGATAACTGTTACCAG
The DNA here is from genome assembly GCF_000705335.1 of Mangrovibacter sp. MFB070. Lineage (NCBI taxonomy): Bacteria > Pseudomonadati > Pseudomonadota > Gammaproteobacteria > Enterobacterales > Enterobacteriaceae > Mangrovibacter > Mangrovibacter sp. MFB070. The sequence goes on along the minus strand of NZ_JJMI01000039.1, from coordinate 150,531 downwards.
ATTGACACCTGTTTTCAGAATGCGAAACAGTGAGTACTCGCCCTGGGTTAATGCGCTGAACCAATGAAGATTAAGCGCATTATGCAGCATAACAAGTAATAAAATGGTAACACCCAGCCATTCATGGATAACTTCACCCCATAAGTGAAACCCCATTAATGTTAGTAGCATCACCAGCAAAACCACATCCTGAACCACCTGGAAATGGTACTTTTTTCTCATGCCCGCCATGGGATTAATACCCCATATTCAGTTGGTTAACCCATTGTTTGACTTGTTGAATGGTTTGTTCATCTGCCACTTCAGTCCGGTACACAGCCAACCCCTGGGTTATTACATTTGCATTCGGTTGCAGGCGTTTTATTTCCTGAATTGACCCGGTAAAGCGGCTCCCGCCATGACTGGTGAAAGGAATAAGGGTTTTACCGCTAAATTGGTTTTGTTCAAACAGGCTGTACATAACCATTGGCATCTTGTACCACCAAATCGGGTAGCCAACGAAAATAGTCTGGTAGCCGGATAAATCAGGTAAAGCTGTTTTAATGATCGGTCGGGCATTTTCGCGTGATTCTTTCTGAGCAGCATCAAGTAATGGCTGGTGTTCACGTGGGTAAGGCGTAGTGGTTTCTATTCGAAATAAATCACCGCCAGTCTGTTGTTGAATGAGGGTCGCCAGGTATTCTGTACTCCCCATTTGCTGGTTATTTTTCTCAATAACACTGGCTCCGGAAAAACCATCAACATCACCTGGTGCTACTGTTTCCGGCTGCGAAAAATAAATAATCAGTGTTTTCTGACCGGCAGAAAAAGCCGGAAATGTAACCGCCATGAACAGTACTAAAATGGCGGAAATAAGTGCCTGGTAGCTATATTTTTTCATCCTTTCTCTCCCCTTGTCGCGGCATAATCAGATCCCTGAATTTGGGCATGTTTTGCGCAGGAGGAAACAGTTTAGGGCGTCGTGCCTGACAAAAGGCTGACACCCGGATAACAATTTAGTCAGCCGGGGTAATAAATAAGGCGATGGATCAATAAAATCAGCAGGTAGCCTGGTTGGGCAAGATTCAGACAGCAATAGCCTCTTCACAACTGGCCTGCAGTGCCGCCCAGTCATCACGCGAAGACGCCGCTTCATCAGAAATAATCATATCGATATCCGCGATACGGGCATAAACCATTCGGCTGGTGACACCTATTTTACTGTGGTCTGCCAGAATGATGCGCTTGTTAGCATTACAGATCATCGCTTCGGCAATTGCCGCTTCGTGGTGAGTGAAACTACTTGCACCTGATTTACTGGAAATACCAACGGGCGACAGCAATGCCACATCAGCCCGGAAGCGCTGCAGTTCACGAATGGTCATCACACCGCAGGTTGCCTGGGTGACCGGGCCCATCTCCCCACCCAGTAAAATGACTTCATGGTTGAGTGAACGGGCATAGTCAGATTCGGTCAGCCGGGAAGCTACACTAAGGCTGTTGGTAATAATTGTCATGCCCGGCATGGAAACCAGTTCATCAGCGACAACAGATGTAGTGCTGCCAGCGTCAATAAAAACGGTTTGCCCAGCGCGAAGTTGCTGTACTGCGGCACGGGCAATAGCCAGTTTCTCTTTGCCGCGCACTGTTGCCCGCACAGACAATGGTGGCTCAGGTTCAGCCCCGAGCGCGACAACGCCGCCATGAACCCGGCGCAACTCACCTAAGTTTTCCAGCTTAACAATATCGCGCCGCACGGTTTCCCGCGAGACATTCAGGTGCTGAATCAGTTGCTCTGTGGAAATACGGTTAAGGGTCGAGAGTAAGGCCCGGATACGGTGTAAGCGAGTTTCTTCTAACATATTATTCCTTAATGATTTCCGGCATGAGGCAGACAACCTTTATTCGCCGGGAAACCAGGCCAGTAAACAGAGCACCTGGCCTGGTCGTGCCATTATGTGCAAATAACAGGTAACAAGAGCAATTTTTCTGCCAAAAAATAAACTATATAAAAACAATCAGATAGGTTGCTCTTTAACATCATACCTGCGGCAATCTGAGAATAACACCCTGTGTAATTGTATTTTATCAGCCCGGTGTGCACATTTGTGTAGTTTACCGCACCAGCCTGCCAGCCATCATCATATTTAGCAATACGGGTAATTAAATCTTCATGGCTAATTTTTACTGGAATATTAATCGCTTGCGCCTGATGAAAAGCGGTTGAATGGCCTGGATGTGTGGTTTGGTACCCAGGCCAGGGCTGAATAGTGCATTCTGCTCTGGCATCGACTGAGTTAAAAAACCTTTATTATCATTCAACTAAATAGCATAAGGATTTTGTATGGATTCTTTTGCTGTGCTTTTGTGTGCTTTTGTGTATTTTATTGCAAAAGGCACGGTAAGGTTGCCGGTCAACAACACAGACATGATAAATGAGAGGCTTTCATGGCGACGCGCTCCACCATTATGGATACCAACAGCTTTCGTGCAGAACATGCGGCAGCACTGGATGAACAAACACGTACGTTAACTGAAAAACGCGCGCGTTTACTGGGTGATTCTTACCGCCTGTTCTATCGTAACCCAGTACATCTGGTGCGTGGTGAGCAGCAATATTTGTGGGACGCGCAGGGTAACAAATACCTGGATGTCTATAACAACGTAGCCAGTATTGGTCATTGCCACCCTGCAGTTATTGACGCTGTACAACAGCAGATGAGCCAGCTTAATACCCACACCCGCTACCTGCATGAACGTATTCTGGATTACACCGAATCATTGTTGAAGTACGTTCCGGGTGAAGTCAGCAAAGCCATGTATATGTGTACCGGTTCAGAAGCCAATGACCTGGCCATTCGTGTTGCCCGTGCCTGGAGCGGCGGAACCGGGATTATTGTTACCCGTGAAGCCTACCATGGCACCAGTGAACTGACTTCTGGCGCTTCTCCAGCGCTGGGCAGCGGTCAACCGCTGGCGGCGACAACTCGCCTGGTTCCTGCTCCCGACCGCTACCGTGTGGATACCCCGGATATTGGTGCCTGGTTTGCCGCGCAAATTCAGGAACAAATTGATGATATGGCCGCACACGGTATCAAATTCGCCGGTTTGCTGGTGGACTCAATTTTCTCATCAGATGGTGTATTGCCGGGCCCTGCTGGTTACCTGAAGCCAGCGCTGGATGTTGTGCATCGCAATGGCGGGATCTTTATTGCCGATGAAGTGCAGCCGGGCTTTGCCCGTACCGGCGAAAGTTTCTGGGGTTTTGCCCGCCACGACATTGTGCCGGATGTTATCACCATGGGTAAACCTATGGGCAACGGTATCCCGGTTTCGGCAATGCTGGCAAAACCTGAAGTGCTGGCGGCGTTTAGCGACACCATCCCTTATTTCAACACATTTGGTGGTAACCCGGTGTCAATTGCTGCCGCTCAGGCTGTACTGAAAGTGATTGAAGATGAAAAACTGCAACAGCACAGCCTTACCGTGGGCACGCAGTTGCAAAAAGAGCTGGCTGCACTGGCAGCTCAGCATGATTGTGTGGGTGATTTTCGCGGTGCCGGGTTGTTCATTGGTTTCGAACTGGTTACGGATAAAGCCAGTAAAAACCCGGACAAACAGCGTGCGCTGGATGTGATTGAACGCTTGCGTGAAGACCATGTGCTGACTTCAGTTGCCGGGCCACATGGTAACGTTCTGAAGTTACGCCCGACTCTGGCTTTCCAGGCTCATGATATTGACTGGCTGGTAGGTTCACTGGATAAAGCGCTACGCGCTGGCCGTTAATTCAGTTCTTTACTGGCTGTCTGACAAAAAATCCGCCCCGTACTGGCGGATTTTTTTATGTTATATGGCGCTGGCGCTATACCAGGCCTTTCAGCCGCGCCAGCAAAAATGCGCTAACCGATGTGGCATCGGTAATTTCACCACTGGCAATACGCCCGGCAAATTCACTGACTGGCATGTGCCTGCACACCAGCCCGATTTCTTCGGCATCCAGTGCCTGTGCGCCCTGCTCAAAGTCGGATGCCAGCCAAATATGGTACCCCTGAGTGGAGTAGCCCTGCGCCAGTTTCTGGTAACCTACCCAGGTCAGTGTCCTGGCCCGTAACCCGGTCTCTTCTGCCAGTTCACCCCGGGCCACCGTTTCTGGTGCTTCACCGGGGCTCAGTTCCCATGCCCCCTGCGGGAGTTCCAGAGTGCGGACACCAAGAGGATAACGGTACTGCTCAACCACATACACCTGGTCACCTTCAACCGGAAGAATAACGGCGAAATCAGGCTTTTCCACCACTGAATAAATCCCCTGCGAGCCATCTTTCCGCTCAATACTGTCTTCACGCAGGCGCATCCACTGGTTCTGGTAAACCGTTCGCGAGCTTAAGGTTTTAATTTCCACTATCAGGTACCTCCCGGACTTCGTGTCATTGTGTTGTGGTATTCCAGAACAATCATTCCAGCATATTGAGCGCCCTGTTGACAGCACCGGGGGTTAATTTAGGACGATGGACTGGTTTGCAGGGGCAATTTTTTGTTAACCCTGAAGATATTCAATACGGTAACCATTTTCTGACGGGTGGATGTGTGCAAAGCCTGCATGCGCGAAATGCATTCCCGCCACCAGCAGTTGCTGAGTGGCTGCCTGGCTGAAAATCTGTGCCCGGGTCTGTTCCGCCTGGATGTGGTCCACATCAAAAGCGACAAAGACATCCGGGTGCATCGACTGGATATAAGGAAAGTGAACAATGTCGCCCCAAATCAACAAACCGCCATTTTCAGCCTTAATGTGAAACCCTGTATGGCCTGGCGTGTGGCCGGCCAGCAGTACAGGGGATATACCCTCAATAACATCGCCATCACTGAAAAATTTCCGCTGTTCCCCATAGGTTTTCAGAACCTGCCGGGCAAATGCAAAGTTGCGTTTACCCCGCTCTGTAGCTGCTTGCTGGTGAGTATCATCCAGCCAGTATTCTGCTTCTAAAGGATGCAGAAATAGCGTTGCGCGATTGAACACTTTATTCCCGTGTGAATCGAGCAGGCCACCAATATGGTCGGGGTGGCAGTGGGTTAATAATATTGTGTCTATATCATCCGGTGTTACTCCGGCTTTTTGCAGGCTCGGCAGCAGTTGCCCTCCTGCGTTGTTTATTCCACCGGTTCCGCTGTCTACCAGAATAGTGTGACCCCTGCCACGAATCAGAAAGCCGTTGATTTCGATATTGCCTGGTGCGGCGATACCCGCTTCAGTTTGAATGGCCTGGGCATCAGTTTCGCCAATACCAGAGAGCAGACTCAGGCTGGCTTCCATATATCCGTCACTCAACACAGTGACCAGGTAGTCACCAATACGGCATGACGCAGGCTGGGTTGAACTCATCACATCACCTTTATTTGTTAGTTTCTCATGATGACCGGTTTCGGTAACCGGCCGCCCGGTTGCATTGATATGGCTTTATAAAAGCTGGCTAAACGGTTCTGTACGGTAAAACCCGCAGGTGCCGGAAATGAATGATACTGCGCAGGGTGTTTTCGAGGAATGCCAGGTTGGCGAGATAAGCTCGTAACGTGAAAAAAGAAACACTTCAGCGCCCACCATGGCGCTGAAGTGCCAGTCGGTTAAGGTTGTTGCCGGGCGAAATCTTCGGCGTCGATATCGTAACCTGATGGTTCCCAGCGAATCAGCAACAGCGCCAGAATACCAATGACAGGCGACAGCGCAATCACCCAGAACAAGCCCTCACCCAGCGTGCTGATAAGTATCGGGAACAAGAATAACGCCAGCGTTGAACTGACCCGGGTAATAGTCTGGTTTAACCCCACGCCCACGCCACGAATGGAAGACGGATAGCTCAGCGACGCATACACCATGGTATGCGCGCCCGGGCCAAATCCCTGGCCAAGCAGGAACAGCGCCAGTAAACCAAAGCACAGTACTGCCTCCTGAGTTCCTTCTGGTTTGCCGACCAGAGCCAGCCCAATCAGGGCCACTAACTGGCAGCCATACCCGGCCAGCGTCATTCCTCGCGAACCCAGGTAAGGCACCAGTTTCACCGCCGCAATGCCGCCGGTAAAGGCAAAACACAGGTTCAGTACCAGCGAGGCCAGGATAGTTGTCAGCAACGATTGCTCAAACAGTGTGGAAATAATAATTGGCAAACCAAACGCAATGGCTGAATAAGCAAAAGGGGAAACAAACGACATGACGCTGGTCAGCACGGTGCGTGAACGGAAATGGTTGTCCCACAGTACAGCATAGTTTTTCCAGCTTGCTGTGCGTTTGGTGGGTTCTTGCGCCGTTGTATCTGCATCCGCAGCCACTTTCACCGGGATATTCCATGCACTGCGCAGGATCTTCGCGGCACCTTCTAAATCACCCTGTTGTGCTGCCCAAATAGGCGATTCCGTCATATAGCGTTTACGGATCAGAATAATGATCAGTGCAGGAACGGCACCAAAACCAACAATGTAGCGCCACAAATATTCGTTATGGCTGGGCGGCAGTGAGTAAAACAGCGCCAGAACCAGGATATAGGAAACGGTGATCGCCGCATACCAGGTTGGGCACCACATAGCAACGCTGGCTGCTTTATTCCCCTTACCCTTAAGGCGAGAGAATTCGGCAAGAAATGCCATGGCAACCGGTAAATCAATCCCAATCCCCAGACCCATAATAAAGCGGCTGATACCCAGCACTTCTGCATTAGGGGCGCAGGCACCTAAAATGGCGGCGAAAACAAAGAAGAACATATCGGCCATAAATACCCGGTAACGGCCAATTTTATCTGTCAGGTAGCCGCCAATAATGGCACCAATAATTGCGCCAAAGGTAATAGCGGACAGAACCAGACCAAGCCCTTTAGGGCTGAGATTAAACTGGTGGGTGATGTCTTTTACGCCAAAGGCCAGTGCGCCGAGATCATAGGCATCAAGAAATACGCCACCCAGCGCGATAGCCATAATGATGCGGGCATTATTGCGTGCCTGTGTGGAGTTATTGACCAGGTTACTGACATCAGCGGCATTGCTGATGGTATGCACTTCCTGTGATGGTTCTCCGGCATACTCCCTGTCTGAGTAAAGTGGAAATTGCGTCATGTGTTTTGCTCTTGTAATGGACGTTTGGATGTCTAAGCATCCAGACTTTCATTTTTAGTTGTTGCGAGCAAGATTTTTGATAGAGCGATAGTCGATAACTAATAACCAAAAGAAATAAGTCAGTATGGAATGAGTATAATAAAATGAGCCGGTGGTCACGGTTTACCACCGGCTTTGCGCTGTTATGCTGCGGAAATATGGCCTGCATTAAGAGCTGTATAGACAGCATCCCGTACTTCGAGGGTCAACAACCCACACATCCCTTCATAGGCCGTATTGGTCATCAACACCACAGTCAGGTCGTTTTGCCGGTCAATAAACCAGTTGTGCCCGTAAACACCACCCCAGGAGAGTGTCCCGGGGCTTTGTGGCGTGCCCGTTGCCTGCGGGTCAACTAACACAGCCCCACCGTAACCAAACCCCCAGCCGGGGCCTGCGCATTCAGCTTCCGGGCCACAGTGTGCCTGGTAAACAGCACTTTGCAGGCTGGCTGGCAGCAGGCCCGCACCAGTGCGCAATGCTTCTAAAAAGTTCAGAATATCCGGTGCGCAGCCATACATACCCGCCCCACCAGAAGGGTACGCCTGGCTGTTTGCTACCCGTGATGGCGCAAAACGCACGCTTCCCCCAAACCCTTCAGGTAATGGGATCTCTGCATTTTCACCAATAATAACCGGCCCCTGTTCACTGTTGGCATAAGCGACGGCAATGTTATCCAGCCCCGCAGTCACAAAGCCTGAATGGCTCATTCCCAGTGGCAGAGTCACCAGTTCAGCCACCGCCTGCGGCAGTGATTTCCCGGTCGCTTTCTCAATAACAGCCCCCAGAACATCCATACCCAGGGAATAAGCCCAACTTTCTCCAGGGCGAAACAGCAAAGGAACAGAACTCAGACGGCGTAAATTTTCAGCCAGGTCAAAATCAACATGGTCCAGGCCATCGGAAATCCCTGCTGAGATATAAGGCCCGTCATTGCCCTGATTGAACCCATACCCCAGCCCGGCCGTGTGCGTGAGTAACTGGTGCAGCGTCATATTTACCGCCTCACCTTGCGGGCCAGTGGGAGTGAAGTCTGGCAACCATTGAGTTACCGGCGCATCCAGTTCAAGGATACCTGCGGCGACCAGGCGCAGGGCGGCCAGTGAGACAATGGGTTTGGTCACTGAAGATAACCGAAAGCCTGTACTGGGTAACATAGGGCGCTGGCTTTCCCGGTCGGCAAAACCATGAGCACTGATATGACGAAGTTTGCCCTGGTGAGCAACGGCACACACAGCACCCACCACTCTGCCCTGTGCTATTGCCCGGTCAAAGATGCCCGGCAAGGATGCATTAAGTGCATCTTCTGCTTGCATGAACTTTCTCCTGTATTTTGGTGAAACCGCAGGTGTCTGTCAGTTGCCTTCAGCCACCCAGGCTTTTCGGAAACATGGTTTAACCCACTATTGATTACTATTAAAACAATTGATTTTAAGCAAGGTTTTTATCACTGAGGCATTAATTGCTTACATTATTCATTTGCCTGCCGGTAATTACACGGGTTTACCGGGCGAGTTTATCTGGTACAACAGTGACATATTGTGAGTGGTTTTATGTAGCCAGCTATAACTGATTTTCTCGGGAGAAAGACATGCAACTTAAAAATGCTGTTGTGTTTGTAACCGGAGCTAACCGTGGGTTGGGAGAAGTGTTTGCCAGAGAAGCTCGCGCGCGCGGCGCAAAGAAAGTTTATGCCGCAGCGCGCAACCCGCAGGCTATTAACATCGCCGGTGTTACCGCTATTGAGCTGGACGTAACAGATACCGCCGCTATTACTCGTGCAGTAACTCAGGCGGGTGATGTCACGCTGTTAATTAATAACGCAGGGATTGCACAAACCGGGAGTTTGCTTGATGCCAGTGCAGAACAGCACATTCGCCAGCAGATGGAGACAAACTTGTTTGGCCCGTTACGTTTAGCGCAGGCCTTTGCACCTGTGCTGGCTCAGGCAGGCGGCGGTGCCATTATCAACGTATTATCCGTAGCGTCCTGGATTAGTAGCGCCATGCTACCCACGTATTCGGTGAGCAAATCGGCCGCCTGGTCTTTAACCAATGGGTTGCGTCTGGCACTGGCTGAACAAGGTACGCAGGTGCTGGGTCTGCATGCAGGGTTTATTGACACAGGGATGACAAAAGATTTTGATGTGCCAAAAACCTCGCCACTGGATATTGTCACGGCAACCTATAACGCACTGGAAGCCGGGCTGAGTGAAATACTGGGCGATGACATTACGCGCCAGGTACACCAGGGGCTTACTGCTGGCCAGCCGGTTTACCTTGCCCCACTGGTGCGTTAATCACGCTCAGTCAATTATGCCGGAGAGAGTGGCTAATAGCTTTCGTCGGCCCAGTTAGTGGCGCTGGTCATGATCTTGATGATTTGTGGGTCGTTCAGCCCCAGTTCACTACCCAGCCGGTGTACATCTAACCACTGCATGGTTTCATAGTGGCGAGCCAGGTCGAGTATTTCGAACAACACGCCTTTGCTATCGACCAGAGCTGCATGAATACGGGGTGATAAGGTAATTTGTTCAAGCAGCACATGCAGCGGGTGATCCAGTATGGCGTCGAGCAATGAAAACAGGCCACACAGGAAGGCATCGCCCTCGAGGTAAGTCATATGCAGTTCTGTGGCAATCAGTTCACAAAACCGGCCACGAATAACGCTGTTTTTATACAGTTCAACGGGTTTTTCATCATCAAGGCTGTACAGGCTCACCAGTGAGACAAAACGGCGCAATTCATGGTCGCCAATATATAACGCGATATCGCGCAGCGACATGGTATTCACTTCCACCGGGAAACTGGTCTGGTAGCGAATATTCTTGATATAACGCATAAATTTGTAGGCAATAGACACATCACGGTTGATTAAATTGCCCACCTTTTCGTAATCGATTCGTTGCTGGTTCACTTCACGCATCAGTTCAATTAACCAGGTAATATTCAGTGCCAGTTTCTTGTTGCGTAAAATTTCTGGCCGGCGGTAAAAATAGCCCTGGAAAAGTGAAAAACCTAATGACTTGAATGCCTGGAACTCTTCCTGGCTTTCTACTTTTTCCGCCAGTAATGTCATTTTTTCCAGTTTGTTACGGGAAATATACTGAGCAATGAGCTCCGCTGAATGCTGGCGGACATCGAATTTCAGGATATCCACGTAAGGTAAAAACCGCGCCCAGCCTTCTTCCATGGTGAAATCATCCAGCGCGACGGTAAAACCTTTGTGATGTAATTCATTGATAGCGCTAAACAAATCATCATCGGGTTGCGCATCTTCCAGCACTTCAATGACCACACTCTCTGGCGGCAGGCTGAAAACCTGGCGATCAATAATCATTTTGTGGGGAAAATTGATGAATGATACGTGGTTTTCCGTCACGCTTTGCAGTGGTGAGCCAAGGAACTGGTCTGAAATAACCTGACTGGTAGCGTATTCCGAAGAAACATCAGGAAACGCATTGCTGAGCCCATTACGGTACAACAATTCGTAAGCAACGGTATGCATATCCTGATCAAAAATAGGTTGCCTGGCAATGAAAGAGTACATAACTGCTCCTGAATAGCGTGATATACCAGAACCGCCAATACGTTGCGCCATGTTTACAGGCGCGTAAGCAATACACGTTTTCCAACAGGTTTATCGACTGATACTGTTTCTAGTTTAGATAACTGCGCAAGAAGTGTGATGTATTTTGATAGAAATCAAAATAATACCTGGGGAGTAGATAAGTGGTTTCAAAAGGATAATCATGCCCCTGACCAGGCTTCCCTGCCCGTGAATTATAGCGGGTGATTATAGTGCGTGCTGTGACAGCAGGCTTTTTAGCTCAGGAATGCAGGAGCCGCAATTGGTGCCACAGCCAAGTTGTTTACCCAGAGAGCTAACAGTATGGCAACCGCTGGCAATAGCCTGGGAAATATCCCGGGCCTGGGTACCAAAGCAACTACACACCGTTTGGGCTCCCCGGATATCCCCCAGAGAGCGCCCGGCAAGCAGCTGGTCGCTGGTTTGCTTATCCACTTTTTTGCCAAGGCTTGCGCAAACCAGTGTGGAGTCTGGCTCTGGTGCTGACGGGCTGGCATAGAACGCCACATTCAGCGCCCCGTGGTTAAACCCCAGTAAGTGGCAGGCAATATTATTGTCCGTGGCCTGGCGGCATTCGAGCCCGGCCAGCCAGGTTTGTTGTTGTAGCCAGTCCGTAATACACCCTTCACCTGCAACCCAGAATTGCCAGCCACCGGGCACCGGAGCACGGGCCCACCATTGCACGCCAGAAATAGTGACACTGTCACTGGCATATAACACGCCCTCCCAGTCACTGGTCACGGGCTGGGCCCGTACCGGGGTGAATTTACTTTCTGGCTGGCCGGATATTTCACAGTGATGCGCAGTAATTAGCGCCCCTGGCTGGCTTTGCAAGGCAAACTGGCTGTTCCAGTGCATTGGCACAAATACCTGGCCGGCAGGTTGCGCATCGGTTATCACAGCCCGGCACAGCATCCAGCCTGTGGCAGACTGTAACCGCACCAGGCTGTTTTCAGTGATCCCCACCAGGCTGGCGTCTGCCGGGTGGATTTCGCAATAAGGTTTATTGCGATGCTGCAACAGGCCCGCAACCAGGCCGGTACGGGTCATGGTGTGCCACTGGTCGCGGATACGGCCAGTATTCATTACCAGAGGGTAATATTTACTGGTGGTACTCCTGGGCGGCTGTGGGTGAACCGGTACCAGGCGGGCTTTACCATCCGGGAAAGCAAATACGCCATCCTGAAATAACCGGGGGCACCCTGCCGGGTGGTGTGAATTTACCGGCCACTGAATAGGTTGCAACTGTTCCCATTCAGTGCGGGTTAAACGGCTTAACCCACTGATATCAAACAGGCGCTCTCCCTGGTTTTCAAAACCGGTAAGCGCCGCGTGTTCACTAAAAATCTCATGAGGATGAGACCAGTCAAAAGCTTTCTCATACCCCATACGCCGGGCGATTTGCGCAATTATCCACCAGTCTGGACGGGCTTCACCGGGTGGTTCGGCAAAGCGCCGTTGCCGTGAGATGCGGCGTTCAGAATTGGTGACCGTACCCTCTTTTTCTCCCCAGCCCTGGGCCGGGAAAAGAACATCCGCAAAGGCTGCCGTCGTGGTGTCTGAGGTTATGTCAGAAACTATCACACACTCACATAGCGCCAGCGCCCGGGCAACCTGGTTGGTGTCTGGCAACGATACCGCCGGGTTGGTACCCATAATCCAGATGGCTTTGATGTCGCCCCGTTCAACAGCCTGAAACAGCTCCACCGCTTTATAACCCGGCTTATGCGCTGTGCGGCTGCTGCCCCAGAACCTGCCCACCCGCTCAATGGCTTCCGGGGTAAAATCCATATGGGCGGCAAGCTGGTTTGCCAGCCCCCCCACTTCACGCCCGCCCATGGCATTGGGCTGGCCGGTAAGAGAAAAAGGGCCACATCCGGGGCTGGCTGTTTGCCCGGAAACCAGGTGGGCATTAATTATGGCATTGCATTTATCTGTACCTGTGGCGGACTGGTTAATGCCCATACACCACAATGTCACTACCCGGCGTGGTTTACAGTAAAGCTGGTAAAAGGCTTCAACCTGGTTACGTGAAAGGCCACAATATTCAGCGACTTTGTCTGCAGTCCAGGGGGCGGCTGCCTGGGCCGTTTCGGCGCGCCCCACAGTTCTGCTGCGCCACTGAGCATCGTCTTTTCCTTCTGTTATCAGCCAGTTTACCAGGCCAGTAAACAACGCGCTGTCGCTACCGGGCGTGATAGCCAGGTGCAGGTCTGCTTCCGCACAAGTTGTGCTGCGCCGGGGGTCGATGGCAATAATTTGCATATCAGGCCTGGCCGCCCGTGCCGCCGCCAGGCGTTGCCACAATACCGGATGCGCCCAGGCAAGGTTACTCCCCACCAGGACTACGACATCTGCCAGTTCAATATCTTCATAGTTGCAGGGCACGGCATCTTCGCCAAAAGCGCGTTTATAGGCCGCGACAGCGGAAGACATACACAACCGTGAATTGGTGTCGATATTACCGCTGCCGATAAACCCTTTCATAAGCTTGTTGGCAGCATAGTAGTCTTCAGTGAGTAATTGCCCGGAGGCGTAGAACGCAACTGAATCCGGGCCGTGCTGTTGAATAATGTCAGCAAGCTGTTGGGCAGCATGGTCCAGTGCCTGCTCCCAGGACACGCGCTGGTGTTTGATGTGCGGGGCGAGCAGCCGCCCCTGTAACCCCATTGTTTTATCCAGTGCACTGCCTTTTACACAGATGCGCCCCAGGTTTGCCGGGTGTGAGGTATCGCCCTGCACTTTTATTGCCGGTATCTGCCCGGCAACATTTGCTGATGCCCCGGAAACCCGCAGACCGCAGCCGGTACCGCAATACGGGCAAGTGGTCCGGGTTTCATTCATACAGTAGCCTCGGCAACAGGTTCGCTGTGCGTTGCCGGTTCACTGGCAACCAGTACCTGCCCATTCACGACATGTACCGGCCAGCTGCGCAGGTGCGTTTCCCCTTCTACCGCGCGTCCGTCAGCCAGGCGAAAACGGTGCTTATACAGTGGCGAGATCACAATCAGTTCTCCCGCGTTGTCTCCCAGTAAACCGCGCGACATCACGCAGGCCTGGGTGCCGGGTTCAATGTCGTCCAGTGCCCAAACCTGTTCCCCAATACGGAACAGGGCAATACGGTGGCTGCCCAGGCGAGCGCCAATGCCAGCATTATTGGGGATAGCGGAAACAGCGCACACCGTTTGCCAGGGTTCCGCAGGCAGGCGCGACGGGTGTGTGACTAGTGCGGTGGTGGGTTGTATTTGCCCGCGGCGGGTATCCCATTGCACAGATTCATCCGGGGTATCGCTGTTGATGGTGGCGGTGAACCGGCTGAGTTGCTCCGGGTCGTTCAGCGTGGTTTGCCATTCACACTGCCAGGTGTCAACAATGTGCGCCATGTTGGCTTCCAACTGCGCGTTGATGCCGAGTTTGTCGTCAATGACCACCTGGCGGAGATAATCCAGCCCGCCTTCCAGATTATCAAGCCAGACACTGGTGCGGGTTAAACGCCCGGCGGTACGGATATAGAACATCAGTACCCGGTCGATGTAGCGAATTAATGTTGCGCTATCAAGATCAGTGGCAAACAGATCTGCATGGCGAGGTTTCATGCCGCCATTACCGCAGACATACAGGTTCCAGCCTTTGTCCGTGGCAATCACACCAATATCTTTGCTCTGCGCTTCTGCACATTCACGGGTACAGCCTGAAACCGCCATTTTAATTTTGTGCGGCGAGCGCAATCCTTTGTAGCGTTGTTCCAGCTCAATCGCCATGCTGGTTGAATCCTGGACACCATAACGGCACCAGTTTTCGCCGACACAGGATTTCACCGTACGTAATGACTTGCCATAAGCGTGGCCGGTTTCAAAACCTGCATCAATCAGTTCCTGCCAAATAAGGGGTAACTGTGCAAGACTGGCACCAAACAGGTCAATGCGCTGGCCGCCAGTAATTTTGGTATACAAATTGTAGCGTTGAGCGACTTCACCAATGGCAATTAAGCCCTGGGGCGTTATCTCGCCTGCCGGGATCCTTGGCACAATGGAATAAGTGCCGTTTTTCTGAATGTTGGCAAAGTAGCGGTCATTGGTATCCTGCAGTGGCAAGTGTTCTGGTTTCAGCAGGTAGTCATTCCAGGCCGATGCCAGCAGTGAGCCCACCAGTGGTTTGCAAATTTCGCAGCCATGGCCACTACCGTGGCGCTGGATCAGATCATCAAAGCTGCGGATGTTTTCAACCTGAATCAGGTTAAATAATGCCTGGCGCGACCAGGGGAAGTGTTCGCAGATATCATCACTGACTGCAACCCCGGATTCTTCCAGTGCCTGCTCCATCACCTGTTTAACCAGAGATGTGCACCCGCCGCAACCCGTGCCAGCTTTAGTGAATGATTTCACTGCGCTGAGATCATGGTGGCCTGCGGTTACGGCTGCGCGAATTGCACCTTTGGTTACGTTGTGGCACGAACACAGAACTGCGCTGTCCGGAAGCGCTTTGCTGCCCTGAGCGGCAGGTTTATCGCCAGTTGCCGGCAGAATCAATTGGGCAGGTGCATCTGGCAAATCGATGCGGTTGAGCATCAGTTGCAGCAAATTACTGTAGTCGCTGGCATCACCCACCAGAACGCCGCCCAGTAGTTGTTTTTTATCGGCGCTGACCACTATTTTCTTGTAGATGCCATCCGGGCCGTTGTGCCACTGGTACACCAGGCTACCGGGTGTTTTGCCATGGGCGTCACCCAGCGATGCAACTTCCACCCCAAGCAGTTTCAGGCGGGTACTCATGTCTGCACCAAGGAATTGGGCTTCCTGCTCGCCGGACAACCGGGCGGCAGCAATACGCGCCATATCATAACCCGGGGCTACCAGGCCAAAAATGGCGCCCTCCCAGAGCGCACACTCTCCAATGGCATATACCGCCGGGTGGCTGGTACGGCACTGGTTATCGATAACAATGCCGCCGCGCGGCCCGATGGCCAGCCCGGCTATGCGCGCCAGGTCATCACGCGGGCGGATCCCGGCGGAAAACACCACCAGGTCGGTATCCAGTGGTTCACCACTGCTGAACTGCAATTGCAAGCCACTGGCGCTGGAGGCGATTTTAGTGGTTTGCATACCGGTATGGACATGGACACCCAGAGCCTGAATTTTGCTGCTGAGCAGCGTGGCGCCTTCATCATCCAGTTGAACCGCCATCAGGCGTGGTGAGAACTCAACCACGTGAGTTTCCAGGCCCAGCGTTTTTAACGCATTGGCGGCCTCCAGGCCAAGTAAGCCACCACCGATCACCACACCCCGGGTGGCATGGCTGGCACAGGCTTTAATTTCATCCAGATCATCCAGCGTACGGTAAACAAAGCAGCGCTGGTCATCATGGCCTTCAATGGGCGGTACAAAAGCCCGTGAGCCGGTTGCCAGCACCAGGTGGTCCCAGGCCAGCTCCCGGCCCTGGGAGTCCGTCAGGCTGCGCCGGTCAGTATCAAGCGCGGTTACCTGGCTGTGGGTGCGCAACTCAATACCATGTTGAGCAAAAAAATCGGCATCGGTGAGGCTCAGCGTGGTGGCATTCCCGGCAGTAAAATAGTCAGTTAAATGCACCCGGTCGTAGGCCAGGTGGCGTTCTTCACCGTAAACCACGATATGCCATTGCTGGTGCATACCTCGTTCAACCAGTTGCTCAAGAAAATACTGGCCGACCATGCCATGGCCAATAACAACCAACGTTTTTTTGGCGTGCGTGTTGATATCCTGCATTGCTTCTGTCCTTGCGGTTGGCGCCGCTTCCGGGGAAAGAACACCTGGAAGGAGGGCGTGAAAATGAATAGGTTGGTGCATCAGTGCGCTGATGCGCGCTGCTTCGCTGATATCGCCCCACAGGAACGCTCCTGTCAGGTGCCCGTTGCAGGTATATAGCCGCTGGTAGTCGCCAGTGGAGCTGTTCTCACTGATTAAAGGCGGAGTATTTTCCTGCTCCTGACGGGAGCCGAGACAAAACAGCTGCAATCCCCGCACTTTCAGGCGGGTGCCCTGAGGCTCGGGGTGGTAATCCGCGATGGCCTGGCCTGCCAGGCGATGAGCGAGTACCACTGCCTGCGCCAGGCAAGGTGCCAGCAAGCCAGGTACTTCACCGTTAAACTCGCTACACTCCCCAAGAGCACTGATGGTGTGGTCGCTGGTCTGGAGTTGCCCGTTAACCTGAATTCCGCGCCCACAGGCCAGGCCTGCTTCGCGGGCAAGCTTTATGTTTGGCCGGATCCCGGTCGCAATCACCACCCGTTTGGCTGGCAAAAGTTGCCCATCGGCAAGCCTGACGGCATCAGCTGTAATCGCCGTAATACCGTTGTTCATCAGGCAGTGAACCCCCTGCTGTGACAGTGCACTGAGTAGCCGTTCGCCACATTTTGCATCCACCTGGCGCTCAAGGGGCCAGCCATGGCGGTGAACCAGCGAGACTTGCCTCCCCTGCTGAGCCAGTGCTGCTGCGGCTTCAACCCCAACAAACCCGCCACCCAACACGATAACCGGTGCTCCGGGAGGATCATTTTGCAGCGCGAACAGATCCTGCTGGTGGCGGAACCCGCAGACATGGGGCAACTGAATTCCGGTGACAGGCGGCATTGCAGATTGTGACCCGGTGGCAATAACTAACTGGTCCCAGACAAGTGTGCGTTTATCTGTCACCACCTGGCGGCTTTCCCGGTGAACTGAAAGTACTGTTTCACCAGTGAGCAAGGTGACCCCCTGCTCCAGATACCAGGATGACGGGTGCAGCGCGATTTCAGCGAAGCTTTTGTCACCGTTAAGAACTGAAGGCAACTGAACCCGGTTGTAGGTTGCATGTTGCTCATTACCAATCAGCGTAACCTTAAAACGCCCGGGCGCGAGCGCCAGCAGCGTTTCCACCAGTTTCAGCGCCGCCATTCCATTGCCTGCCACCACCAGATGCGGTTTCATTTGTGTGTCCTCAGGCAACTGCAGGCTGTTTTTCGTACAGGAACTGCAATATCTGCTGGCGCAGCTGGTGGTAGCGCGGGTTATCCGCCAGTGCAACCCGGTTGCGTGGCCGGGGAAGATCGATTTCCAGGATCTCGCCCACAGTTGCTGCCGGGCCATTGGTCATCATTAACACCCGGTCTGAAAGCAGTACGGCTTCGTCTACATCATGCGTTATCAGAACCAGTGTGGTGTTCAGGCGTGCCTGAATTTGCATGACGGCGTCCTGCAAGTGTGCGCGGGTCAGTGCGTCCAGTGCGCCAAAAGGTTCATCCATCAGTAAAACCCGTGGGCTCATGGCCAGCGCCCGGGCGATGCCGACACGCTGCTTCATCCCGCCGGATATTTCGTCTGGCCGTTTATCCATGGCGTGGCCCATTTGCACACGCTCAAGGTTATGTTCGGTCCATTCGCGCATTTCAGCTTTGGTTTTGCTGCCTTTGAATACGGTTTCTACAGCCAGCGCAACGTTCTCACGCGCGGTAAGCCAGGGAAGCAGTGAGTGGTTCTGGAAAACCACCGCCCGTTCCGGGCCTGGCCCGGCAATTTCTTTGTTGTCGCACAGCAACCCACCACTGCTTGGCAGTGTCAGACCGGCAATCAAATTCAGTAAGGTGGATTTACCGCACCCGGAATGGCCAATCAGGCTGATGGTTTCACCTTCAGCTATGTCGAAACTAACCCGGTCCAGGGCAAGAAACGGGCCACCGGCAGTCATAAACTGCTGGCTGACATTTTGAACCTGAATGATTTTGTTCATTTATCCTCCCGGCTTTCCCAGGTGAAGCGGCGTGCTATCAGCAGTAATGCCTGTTCAAGTAACAGCCCTACTGCCCCAATGATTAAAATGGCGATCAGAATGTTTTCCACATTGAGGTTGTTCCATTCATTCCAGATCCAGAACCCTATACCCAGGCCGCCGGTAAGCATTTCAGCAGCCACAATCACCAGCCAGGCAATCCCCATGGACAGGCGTACCCCGGTCATTACGGCGGGCAACACGGCAGGAAACAAAATGCGGCGCATAATGGTCCATTCACTGAGTCGTAATACACGGGCGACATTCAGATAGGTTTGTGGAACCCGGCGCACGCCTTCAGCGGTGTTGATGATCATCGGCCAGATAGCACAGATAAAAATGGTCCAGCTGGATGCCGGTTCAGCACGCTGGAACAGCAGCAAACCAATAGGCAACCAGGCCAGTGGGCTGACCGGGCGCAGTAAGGCAATTACCGGGTTAAACATCCGGCCGAGAAACTGAAAACGCCCCAGCAGAAACCCTGCGGGAATACCCACCAGCGCTGCAAGGCTGAAACCAACAGCGACACGCTCCAGCGATGCCAGCACGTTCCAGCCGATCCCCTGGTCATTCGGACCATTGTTGTAAAACGGGTCGGCAAAAAGGGTTTTGGCCGCTTCCAGCGTGGTAACCGGCCCGGGGAACCCCTGGCTGTGAAGTGCTGCCAGTTGCCACACCACGGCCAGTAATCCAAGCCCGGCCAGAACAGGAATAATTCGTTCCAGTAACTGGCGCAGCGTGTGAGAAATGCGATGTGGACGGCGAACGGGTTTGACCGCCAGGTTCACAACTTCACCCTGTATCTGTTTTTCTGCCCCCGGGTGTTCAGCTTTCAGGGGAGTTATCTGTTGTGCTGTTTTCATGTCCCGGACCTCATTGTTTGATGGCGAAACTGTCTGCATACGCCGCGGGGTTGGTACCATCCCAAACCTTGCCGTCCATCAGTGTGCTTTTGCGCAGTGAACTTGCCGGAATAGAGACGCCACCTACCGTGGTGGCCGCGGCTTTGTACACATCCACACGGTTAATCTGGCGTGCAATAGCGAGGTAATCTGGCGCGGTTTTAATTAAGCCCCAGCGCTTGAACTGGGTCAGGAACCACATGCCGTCTGAATCCCATGGGTAACTCACTTCGCCATCATGGAAAAAGCGCATAGCGTGGGCATCCTGCCAGGTTTTACCCAGGCCATCTTCGTATT
Source organism: Mangrovibacter sp. MFB070 (assembly GCF_000705335.1). Lineage (NCBI taxonomy): Bacteria > Pseudomonadati > Pseudomonadota > Gammaproteobacteria > Enterobacterales > Enterobacteriaceae > Mangrovibacter > Mangrovibacter sp. MFB070. The sequence continues at coordinate 130,852 of NZ_JJMI01000039.1, read as the reverse complement.
TCCCCAACATGCGCCCTTCAATGATTTCTGGTTTGGTGTTAATCCACGGGCGCTGGGCGATAACCTGCACGGTTTCGCGTTTGTTGGCATCGCTGGCGTCTATCCAGCGCGCGGCATCCAGTACCGCAGCAGTAAGTGCTCTTGCCGTGTTGGGGTGTTTTTCTACCCACTCCTGGCGGGTGCCGAGGATCTTTTCCGGGTGATCGGGCCATACAGACTGAGATGTGGCAGCGGTGAAGCCAATATTGTCGCTGATAGCTCGCTGGTTCCAGGGTTCACCAACACAGCAACCCACCATGTTGCCTATCTTCATGTTCATCACCATTTGTGGTGGTGGAACGACAACGGTGCGCACGTCAGTAAAGGGGTTAACGCCTGCACTTGCCAGCCAGTAATAGAGCCACATGGCGTGGGTACTGGTTGGAAAGGTGTGGGCGAAGGTCATGGAACCAGCCGGTTTGGCATCAATGGCTTTTTTTAGTGATTCAACATTGGTAACCCCGGCAGCCTTGAGCTGGTTAGATAGTGAAATCCCCTGCCCGTTGTTATTCAGAGTCATCAGGCTTGCCATGTTACGTTGCGGGCCAGCGACGCCCAGTTGCAGGCCATAAATTAAGCCGTAGAGAACGTGGGCGGCATCCAGTTCGCCAGACAGCAGTTTATCCCGTACCGCTGCCCAACTGGCTTCTTTGCTGGGCTGGATACTGATGCCATATTTTTTATCAAATCCTTTGATGGCGGCCATCACCACTGGCGCACAATCTGTCAGGGGAATAAACCCAACTTTCACCGTGGTCAACTCTGGCGCATCGGACCCCGCAGCCCAGGCTTGCTGGCGAATACCGGGCAGGATCAAGCCGGCTCCCAGGGCGGCACTGCCTGCCAGAAACTGGCGGCGGGAAAGCGTAAAATGCGTTTTGCTCATCAAGGCGTCCTGTTCTGAGAATAAAAAAAAGGCGTCCGTACTCCGGCCAAAGCCAAAGTAAGGACGCCTTTATCCAAAGCACTCGTTTCACCGCCATTGGCGAAACAAATGCGTAATTGTCAGAACTTATTTTGCAATTGCTGTGCCATATCTGTTTGCCCTGAAAATACTACCCTGAGCGCAGTCCAGCCCCTTCTTTGGGGATAACTACGCACAGCAACAGAGCAAGATACGCACAATTCTTGTGCAGGTACTCATTAAGGGGTAGAGGTAAATACGGTACTGACATCCAGCATTGCCTGAGCGATTTCCACCACTTTCTTATTTTGGTTCATCGCTGTTTTGCGCAACAGGTGCCAGGCCTGTTCTTCCGTTAACCCCTGGTACTGCATTAACAGCGCCTTCGCCTGCTCAATGGTTTTGCGTTCCATGAGCGTTGCGCGAAGACCTGCCAGTTCATTATCAAGCGTTTTGAGACGATGAGCCTGGTGCTGGATCAAGTTAAGTAAAGAACGGTTTAATTGCGGGGGAAGGCCGGTATCTTCGTCAGCTTCATTGTGAGGCGTGGCAGCAAAATAGGCAGCGACGGGTTTCTCCGCAGGAACAATAACGCCTGCCAGGGTTTGCGGGTCATCGGTATTCGATGACTGTACGCGCAGCAAGCTTTGCTGGCACAGATGCATCACTTTGTTAATCAGCTTGTCTTCAACAATTTTCATCAGGTCGAGGCGTTGGGATGCCAGGGCAAACCAGTTCAAAACGGTGTCTTCTTCACCTGGTGCGCCGGTGCAGGCCAGGCGGCGCAGGCGCTCAAACTCACTGCTTTTCCCCTCTTGCTGGAGCCAGGTCGCGAGGATCCCGGTATCAGCAAAACCAGCAAAACTGGTCAGGCAGCTTTCCTGTGCGGCTATCAGTTCGACCATGAGCTGGCGCCCGCTGTCGGAAAAGTTTCGCGACGCAAAGCCTGCCGAGGCCAGTGCCCTTTCCTGCCCGGCATACTCTTTGCCCTGCATAAAGGTAAACAGCGCCACCAGTGCACTGGCTACCTGGCCGTCGGCATCAATGTCCGCCACTTCATACACCAGGTTCAGTACCTGTTGAATAATAGTGTTGAAACTTTGCATTGCCTGCTGATGGCTGATAGTGCGCTGGTGTATTTGGTTACGCAGTTCAGGCAGGCTTTCCAGCGCCATCAGCATTGAACCAATTCGGTGATATACCCGAAAAGCGCCGGGCTGCAGCGCACTTGCGGGTGGGAGTGCCGGTAAGTCAGCGAACAGATTGTTCATGGACTGGCTGACAGCCGCCGCCCGGTGAGCCAGTTCTTCACCAAACAGCAGGCCTTCTGAACACAGCCAGATATTGGAGCTACCGCGTTCGCGTTGCAGTACATGGACAAAGTGGCTTAATTGCCCAATCAGTTTCCCTGCCTGCAGGACATTATCCAGACGAGAGATTTCACACTCTCGCGCGGCAAGGAAATAGTGAACAGCATGCGGTGACTGGCTCATGAGAGTGCGATCCTGAAAGATAGGTCATTCTTAATGAGCAATACCTATGCCAGAAACCAGTGAAAAATAACATCGATTTTTCCCGGGATAACCAGAAAATTTGTGTTAAGCAACCTGGTATTTCACGAGAACAATAATAGAAAAGGCCAGGCGTAGAGAGCGCCTGGCCCGCGAGCTTTAACGGCTGGTGCTGTAATTAATACAGGCCAAGTGGTTTATTGTCATAACTGACCAGTAAATTTTTCACCTGCTGGTAGGCCAGCAGTGCCATTTTGTGGGTTTCACGGCCAATCCCGGATTGTTTGTAACCACCAAATGCTGAGTGTGCCGGGTAGAGATGGTAGCAGTTGGTCCAGACGCGCCCTGCTTTTATCGCCCTGCCCATACGCCAGGCGCGGTTGATGTCCAGCGTCCAGACGCCTGCTCCCAAACCATACTGGGTGGCGTTAGCCAGTTCAATTGCTTCAGCTTCGTCTTTAAATGTCGTTACACCAATTACCGGCCCGAAAATTTCCTCCTGGAAACAGCGCATTTCGTTGTGGCCTTTAATCAGGGTTGGGTTGATGTAAAAACCATTAGTGAAAACATCGCCATGGCTGAGGTGATTCCCACCAGCCAGAATTTCGCCGCCTTCATCCCGGGCGATATCAATGTAGGACATGATTTTATCAAACTGCTCTTGCGAGGCCTGAGCGCCAATCATGGTATCGGTATCAAAGGGGTCGCCTTTACGGATGGTTTCAATACGTTTGAGTACCCGGTCAACAAATTCCGGGTAGATAGATTCCTGAATCAGAGCGCGGGACGGGCAAGTACACACCTCTCCTTGGTTAAAGAAGCCGAGCACCATCCCCTCAACCGCTTTATCAATGAAGCTTTCATCACCACGCATCACATCTTCAAAGTAAATATTGGGTGATTTTCCACCCAGCTCAACGGTACTGTGAATGATGTTTTCCGCAGCACAGGAAAGAATGTGGCGGCCAATGGAAGTAGACCCGGTGAAGGCAATTTTTTCAATACGCTTGCTGCGAGCCAGTGGTTCCCCGGCTTCTGTACCGTAACCATGCACCACGTTTACCACACCCGGCGGCAGCAATGGCCCAATCAGTTCCATCAGTACACTGATACCGAGTGGTGTTTGCTCAGCAGGCTTCAGCACTACAGCATTCCCGGCAGCCAGTGCCGGTGCCAGTTTCCAGGCAGCCATCAGGATGGGGAAGTTCCACGGGATAATCTGCCCCACCACACCCAGTGGTTCATAGATGTGATAAGCCACAGTACCACTATCGATCTCTGCCGCACTGCCTTCCTGGGCACGAATACAGCCTGCGAAATAACGGAAATGATCCACCGCAAGAGGAATATCGGCATTCAGTGTTTCGCGTACCGGTTTGCCGTTATCCCAGCTCTCTGTCAGTGCCAGCAGTTCCAGGTTTTCCTGAATACAGTCGGCAATTGCCAGCAATACATTAGAACGTTCCTGAACGCTGGTTTTTCCCCAACTGTCTGCAGCGGCATGTGCAGCATCCAGAGCCTTATCAATGTCACGGTAGTCTGACCGCGGGAATTCGCCTGCAACCTGGCCGGTAACTGGTGTGGTATTCGTAAACCAGGTACCTGAAACCGGCTCGACAAAAGCGCCGCCGATATAGTTGCCATAACGGGCTTTCACTGAAACGCGTGAACCCGGCAAACCTGGATGGATATATTTCATATTATTCCCCTCAGTCGGTTTTGCGATGAATCCAGAGCTGTTGGCTCTGTTGTGTTGTGCTTCAACATAAGCATGTCTTATGCCAGTTATGTTATGAAATGGTTAAAATTAACTATCATATTGTTTTTTATTAAGATAATTCATGGTGGTAAATTCGCCAGGCGCAGTGAACTGAGGTAACTACCAAAGACTGTCTTATTTTTGTGTCGCGCGTCGCAACAGATGGGACACTTAGGTGCTACAAATAATTAACATTTCTATTGAGGCCTGCTTATGCGCAATCTGCCACACGACACGCCGTTGCTATCTTCTGCCAGTGTATTGAGTGATTCATGGCTGCGCAGCCGGCATTACGGGCTGACGCGAGAAGACGATTACCGGCCAGTGGCAGGCCATGATCAGTTAGGAGAGAGTCGCCACCAGTATGACTGGATTGCGCGTTACGCCTCGCCACTTCTGGCACAACTCACACCACAATTCCGTACCCGTGCCGGTGTTCTGGTTTTGTCAGACCCGGGAGGAATGGTTCTGGAAAGCACCGGGAATAGCGGTTTTCTGCAGAGGGCTGAGTTGTTAGCTCTGGCGCCAGGAAACTTGTGGAGTGAAGATGCACGCGGCACTAACGCGATTGGTACTGCGCTGGCTCTGGGGCGTTATTGTGAAGTGAGTGGTAAAGAACATTTTCTCAGCCGCAACGCAGCACTGTTTTGTGCAGCAATGCCGGTTTACTCCCCCCGGGGGGAACTGGCTGGTGTGATTGACATTTCTTCACCTGCCAACCTGCCCTGGCAGGATGCAACACATTTATTAACCCGTGCCGCATGGCAAATTGAGCAGCATTGGGTACAGAAGCAGATCACCGCAGGCCAGGTGTTAGTGCAATTGCGCCAGCAAGATCAGCCTGAACTGGCACCTTTTACCCACTCACTTATATTTGAAGACGGAATTTTACAGGGCGCTAATTCGCTTGCCTGCCGTGATCTTGGCATACAACCGCAGGATTTTGGTCAACGCCACCAGGATTCGATTTTTGCGAATGGCGTAGAGAACGGAGCACTGACCCGGGCGCGCGATAACGCCTGGCAGGTGCATATTGGCCGCGCACAAAAACAGCCCGGGGTAACGGTACCAGGCAAACGCCCGGCCAGGCCCACACCAGAATCCCAGGCGTCATTTGCTCCTTCAGGCGTTAATCTGGAAAAGGCGCTGCGGGTAGTCAACGCCGGTATTGCTCTGTGTATTAATGGTGAGACTGGGTGCGGGAAAGAATACCTCGCTCAGCAGCTTTATCGGCAAAGTAAATGGGCTACCGGTAACTTTGTGGCAATTAACTGCGCGGCACTTCCTGAGCACCTGATTGAATCTGAATTATTTGGTTATATGCCTGGCGCATTTACGGGTGCCAGCTCCCGTGGCTATGCCGGTAAATTCCGGGAAGCCAATGGCGGCATGCTGTTTTTAGATGAAATTGGCGATATGCCACTGGTTCTGCAAACCCGGCTGTTGCGTGTATTACAGGAAAAACGTGTTGTGCCGCTGGGGGGAAACAGTGCCTTTCCGGTCGATTTTTCTCTGGTGTGTGCAACGCACCGTAATTTGGTGGAACAGGTTGAGCGGGGATTGTTTCGCGAAGATTTACTCTACCGGATCCAGGAGTTTACGGTTGAAATACCGCCACTACGCCAGTGGCAGGGTAAGAACCAGTTTATTGAGCAGTTATGGTGTGAGTTGGGGGCAACCGCGCGTGGAATACGGCTATGCCAGTCTGTGGTGCGTTACCTTGCCGATTGCCCGTGGCCCGGTAATGTGCGGCAATTGCTGAGCCAGTTAAAAGTATTACTGGCATTAAGCGATGACGGCCAAACTGTTACTCTTGATTGCCTCCCGGCAACCCCTGTTAGTAGTTTTGGCGCAACTTCGCCTGCGTCTTCTCAGGTTGCCCCCTCACCCTCTGCGCCAGGGATGCGTGAACTGGAAGCAATACGCGTTTGCCAGGGGAATATGAGTGATGCGGCAAAGCATCTGGGTATTTCGCGTAGTACGCTATACCGCAGGTTGGAAAAAAAACGGGCGTGATATTGCTCTACTGTTTTTATTCAAAGCAAAGATAACTCATTGATGGAGTAATAATCTACCACTCTGTGGGTATAAATATTTTTCTGAAAATAAATTTAGATTAAGAGTGATTATTTTCCACTGGTTAACGCAATGATTGGTGAATTTCCTCATGTCTATGAAATGCTTGCGAGATCACACTCACTACCTTGAATTAAAGGCGCTCTTAAGTATATTTTAAGGTAATGGATTTATTATTTATCCAGTTAAAAAAATAATATCCAATGTAATTAATAAAAGGATGAGTTATCGCCAAATTTAACTTTGCTTATTACCTGTGAGAATATAATCATGAGCCTGCTAAACTTGTTATTTTCCACCAGCACTACTGCGCGAGTGTCTTCTGATGCCGATTTGGTTACAGCAATACGTAACCATGTAGCAATCATCGAATTTACTCCGGAAGGAATTATAATTGGTGCGAATGATATTTTTTTGCAGGCAGTGGGTTACCAGTACCATGAAGTTATCAACCAACATCATCGATTGTTTTGTTCTCCACAACTGGTTAACAGTGAAGCGTATCGCCACTTTTGGCAACGACTGGCAAGAGGTGAGAGTTTTAGTGACAGGTTTTTGCGTTATAAAAAAGATGGTGGAAAAATATGGCTGGAAGCAAATTACCTGCCGGTTAAAAATAAATCTGGCAATGTGATAAAGGTCATTAAAATAGCCAATGACATTTCTGCGGTGGTTGCAAAAGCAGAAGAAAAAGAAGCACTGTTAAAAGCTGCAAACCGCTCGCTGGCCATTATCACCTTTCAGCCGGATGGTATCATCATTAATGCGAATGAGAATTTTTGCCAAACCGTTGGATACACGCTGAGCCAGATAGTGGGAAAACATCACCGGATGTTTTGTGAGCCTGCATACCGTGACAGCCAGGAGTATGCTGAGTTTTGGGCCAGGTTAAATCAGGGGGAATTCTATAGCGGTGTATTTAAACGCATGGATAAAAAAGGCAACATCATTTGGCTACAGGCCAGTTATACACCAGTATTTGATGTTGATGGTAAACTGTATAAAGTCGTGAAATATGCCCATGATGTTACTGCCCAGGTCTCGAAAAATGAACGAGAACGTCATGCTGCAAATAAAGCCAGTGAAGTGGCAATAGCAACAGTAAATAATGCAAAACACTCCAGTGAAACCATTGCTAAAAACCTGAATGCTATACAAAGCGTTGACAACAATATGCAACTTATCAGTAATGAGTTGCTTGAGCTCAACAGTTACACCTCAAGTATTTCCACAATTTCCTCAACCATTAGTGATATTGCCAGCCAGACTAAAATGCTGTCGCTGAATGCCACCATCGAGGCCGCCCGGGCAGGAAGCCACGGCAAAGGTTTTGCCGTTGTGGCAGAGGAAGTTCGGCGCCTGGCAGACAGTATTAACCAGGCAACTGTAGAAATTCAGAGTATTACCGAGAAAAATAACGAGCTTTCTGGCCGCTCTCTGAGCCTGGTTCAGCAAAACCAGTCAGTGATGAGCGAGGCTGTCAGTTTATCGGCCTGCGCTTCTGAACTTATAACGGAGATAGATGCAAACGCACAGAGTGTGTTGCTGGCCATTGATGAAATGAACACGGCTTTAGCCTGAACCATGTTCATCGCTTCGCGGCCACGGATGGTAGCGGCTAAACAGGCCCGGGCACTACATTTGTAGTGCCCTTTGCTATTGCTGCGTTGCTTATAATTTTTATGTTAGAGCTGTGATCCTACCCACGTTACGCGTTTCCCCTGCCTGTACCCACAGATTGGGTTATTCCATGAGACAAAGCTGCCTGCAACCATGTAGTCCGGAAGTGTGGAGTTGTTTCCCGGGGCACCGGTGTTTTTAAGTAAATTCAGTATGTCCATTCAGGCCAGTTACAGGGCAAGGCTTTCTGGCAATGTAGCCACCAGGTAATCAAGAAAGACACGAATGGCGGGATTCATAAATTTACGGCTGGGGAATACAGCGTGGATGATATGGTTATGCGTGGTCCATTCCGGCAGCAACTGTATAAGCAACCCCTGGCGGATAGACTCCCCGGCAATAGAGTGCGGGATCAACCCCACCCCAATCCCCTGAAGAGCGGCTTCAAGTTGTACCCGTGGGTTGAGGCAGAAAAGTACCGGCCGGTGACGGACAATTTCGAGATTGCCATCCTGGCAGGATAGTTCCCAGCGCAATTCTCCTTCGTGCCGGTCAGTTACCGCGCTGATGGTACTCAGGTTACCGATATCCTGTGGGTGTCGGGGCAAACCATGGTGGGACAAAAAGTCAGGGCTGGCCACCAGCACCAGATGGCTGGCAGCAATAACCCGAGAAATTAACCCGGGTTCATCATCAATAAGCTGGTGTGCGCGCAAAGCGAGATCAATCCGCTCCTCAATGACCTGCACCGGGCGGTCCGTCGCGTCAAGAAACACCTGCACTTTCGGGTAGCGGCGCATGAAGCCGGGTAAAATCGGAGCCAGGTGATATTGTGCCAGCACCGTAGGGCTGCTGATTCGAATCATGCCAGAAGGTTCAGCAATATGTTCCGAAAGGGATTCATAAGCCGCCACCCCGTCTTTTACCATATCGCTTGCATGTTCATGCAGCATCCGGCCCGCGGCAGTTAAGGAAAAATGGCGTGAGTTGCGTTGTATCAAACGCACATTGAGCCGCTCTTCCAGTTTGGCAACCCGGCGGCTCAGAAGTGATTTCGTCACGCCTGATGCTTTTTCTGCCGCAGTAAAACCGCGGTGTTCCGCAATCAGATAAAAATAGTAAAGGTCGTTGAAGTCCATACGTATTCCATACTGGTGGCGATGTCTGCTTAGCCACAGGTAAGCCGTGAATCATCAAATAAAACTCACGGGAAATCAAACCATTGATTTAGACAGCCGGGCAGACATTGCAGTTAACGCATGATTTTCTGGCACCCCATTGCAATTGCCAGAACCAGCCCGGTAATACAGATGGCATGGCCAAAATCGAGGCTTGCCAGGATAACGGACTGTTGCTTCACCTGGTTTGCCACCCACACTAAAGCTGCCCTGCTCGCCTGGTCTGCTCCCAGCCACTGGTTATATTGCTGGCTGACTGTGTGCACCGCCGCCTGGTAGAGTGGATTGGTGGTTTCAACTCTGTTGTTGAGCACATTGTAATGGGCAGTGGTACGCCATTGCATACCGATATTTGCTACTGTCAGGCCAATTGCTGTGGCAAATTGCGCCGCCATATTTTTTATTTGGTTGGCATGGGAAAATACCGTTTCGTTGTGCTGTATTTCGCGAAATGTCTGCATGGCTGTAGTCGCCATGACCAGCATAATAAATGCCCCATAACAGCCAATGGCAGGCACAATGTTGACTACCAGATTCGCCTGAGGGGATAAATCCCCCATAATGCCACCATAGAGCGCCAGTAAGATAAAACCTGTAATGAAGAACTTTTTGGCGCCTGGCCGCTTGGGCAAAATGTTCCCCATGATCAGCCACGCTATCAGTACACCACTCAGGCCCACGCCATACCAGGTTCCTACCGTTCCCCAGGAGTAGCCCAATCCCGCACGCAGAAGTTGAGGCAAAAAATAGTTATTCAGCCCAATCATAATGTAGCAAAAGGAAAACAGGCTCACCCCGAGGATGTAAGACGGGCGGGAAAACAGCTCGCGTACCATCAGCAACGGCACACCGTGAAACCGGACAACACTCGAAAGAAAGTAATACAGTGCGGTGATACCCAGCAGCAGGATCAAACCAAGGACCACCAGATCACTGAAGAAGCGGTAATCGGAACGCTGCAATACCCAAAGAACCGCGAACGCGCCTGCCGCCAGCGCCATCAATAAAAACGGGTGTGACTGGCTTTTGAGGCGCTCTGGTGGCGTTTCATCGGGCAGACAACTGACCGAAAGCATAAAAACCACCGCTGCAAGCAGAATTAATATCAGGAAAATACCTGTCCAGCGCGCATCTTCTACTGACCATGCCGCCAGAAACGGAGCCAGTGCAGTGCCAGAAGCCAACCCTGAGGCAAAGGCTTTAATGCCGGAAAAACGGCGTGGGCCGGGAGGGATCAGGTTCACCATCACTCTGGCACCAGTCAGGAACGATGCGCCACCTGCTGCCATTACAATACGGCCGGTAAGCAGGCTGTGATAAGTACTGCTGCGGCTGCACATGAAGGCACCGGCTGCAAAAATCATCAATGAAACAGCAATGTATAACCGCCATCCGGTGCGTTCAACTATCCAGCGTTGTTTGGAAATCATCAGAATAGCCACGCAGGCGTAACTGGCGGTGATAAAACTGTATTGTTCCGGAGACGTGCCGGTTTCACCCATAAGTGGGCCGGCCGCAAATGCCATCATTCCGCTTTGCAACATGTCTGTCAGTGTCAGCAAGAAAATAATAAGCAATAAAATACGTTGTTTACCCGGTGTGGTTATAAACCAGGGGGTTTGTGTTTCCATGCAGGTGTCGTTCCGAAGATGGCAGGTTTGGTGACTGCTCGAGTTGTCATTATCCGACGCGGAAGAAAAATCATACCGTCGTCATAAAATTATAACAATAATGAAAAATGCGACAAATTATCCCAAATTCAGGATGACGGTTCTCTATAAAAGGCCATCATCATTAAACGATTCCTGATATCCTTCAGCCAGCGCAGTGAGAAAGAGTGTTATTCCAAATGGCAATAGATAACGAGATTACGTTTCGTAAACTTGCAGTTTTTAAAGTTTTTATGGAAACCGGGAATATTGCCCGTACTGGTGAGGCTTTAGGGCTGAGCGGGGTCAGTGTTCACCGTGCCCTGCACTCCCTTGAGGAGGCAATTCGTTGCCCGCTGTTCAGCCACAAAGGGCGCAACTTAGTGGCTTTGCCCGCTGCCCGCAAATTGCTGGAATATACCGAAGAAGCAACCGGTATACTGGAAAAAGGAATTGAGGAAACACGCAAAATTGCCGGGATTGGCCAGGGGCGTTTACGTATTGGCACCCTCTATTCATTGACACTGGAGACAGTACCCCGGCTGATTATGGGTATGAAGTTACGCCGCCCGGAAGTGGAAATGGACCTCACGATGGGTTCCAACCAAATGCTGCTCAGTCAACTGGATAACGGTACGCTGGATGCCATTCTTATCTCCGTTAACGCCGGTGAACTGGACAAAACCCAGTTAGAAGTCCTGCCCTTATTTCATGATGATATTTACCTTGCCGCCCCTTCCAGCGCGCATTTGGCAGGAGTACAACCTGCCGATTTACGGGATTATCACGACCAAAAATTTGTTGCGCTGGCCGAAGGTTTTGCCACCTATGCCGGGTTCCAGGATGCATTCCATGTTGCCGGGTTTGAGCCGGATATTATTACCCGGGTGAATGATATCTTTTCGCTGCTTAGCCTGGTTCAGGCGGGCGTTGGCTTTACTCTGATACCCGGGCGGATGCGTAAAGTTTATGAGCATGATATTAACCTGTTGCGCCTGGCTGAGCCCTACCAGATGCGCCAGCTTATCGCTATTGTGTTTGCCCGTAACCGCGAACGGGATCCTAACTTACTGGCACTGGCCGCTGAGGGAAGAATGTATGCGCGCAGCCTGGGGGATATGGAGGCGCAATAATGGCTACCCGGTTGTATAAGCTGTGCCTGGTTACCACGCTTTTACAGGCTTCCCTGGCAGTAACTCCGTGGCCTGCTGCTGCACAAAACTTGTCGCCTCCTGCTCAGGCGTTACCGCAATGTACGAGTCATTCCTCAGCACAGATTTGCCTGCAAACGGTCGCGTTGGCACACCATGGCGGAAATTTCTCGTGGTATGTCGCCAGCACTAATGGCACGGGGGCTCCCCATGCGGCGCTGATTGTCGTTCATGGCTACCCACATGATGCCAGATACAGCCTGCAGGCGGGAATCGCGGCAATTAAAGCCGCCCGCATTACTACCCCAACACGGGTTATTGCACCAATATTTCAGGCGCAGAAAGGCGCACATTGCCAAAAGCCTGGTGAGGTAAGTGCGAAACCGGGTGATGCCCGCTGGTCTTGTGGCGGCTGGATGAGTGGTGAAGTATCTCTGGGGAATCCACCTGGTATCAGCTCATTTCACGCCATGGATACGTTAGTTCGCCAACTTCACCAGCAGTGGCCAGATTTACACGACATCACTGTGGCAGGGTTTTCTGCCGGTGGGCAGTTTGTTCAGCACTATATAGGTGTTGCTGCACCGCCACCTGGCAGGCTGAACCTGCGCTACCTGGTGGCTTCACCCGGGAGCTGGCTTTATTTTGATGCACAGCGCCCTGTCGCCTTCCTCAACAACAAGCCAGTTGCTGACTCGCAATGTAGCCCTGCCGGCAGTTACCCGGCCAGGTGCCAGATCACGATGGCTTTACCTGACGCAACCGCCTGCCCGGATTACAACAGCGGGAAATATGGTGTTGCCAGGTGGCCTTTGGCGAAAAGCCGCGCGGCACGTATTCGTTACCAACAGGCGGATATCAGCTACATGGTTGGCGCACAAGATAGTGGCACCGGGCCGGGAACAGCAAGCAAACGCCTGGATAAAACCTGTGCGGCTATGCTCCAGGGGAGTTACCGGTTACAACGCGCACAGAATTACCTGGCCTGGGAGCGGGCCCGCCTTCCCTCACTACACCCCGGAACCTTAAGTGTTATACCCAGTTGTGCGCACGATGTAGCCTGTGTGCTGCCAGGTTTTGCCGCAAAGCACCCGTTATTTTAGATGGCCTGCCACATAATTTCTGCCCTGTACTGAGGACGTTGCCCGGGCAGATTGTTATTTTTCTGCATCTTCGGCTTATTCCCCTTTCACCCGTTGTGCCAGGCGCTGAATTGTCGCGAGCGGTGTTGTGGCAAACGCCACACATTCACCCTGGCTCACCGCCTGGCGGGTTAGCCCTGTCAGTGTGCTGCCGGGTTGCATTTCAATAAACAACCGTGCATCACGCTCCATCGCTGCTACCATGGCATCCCGCCAGTTCACTGTGCGTGCCATGTTGAAAGCCAGGTCGTTTGCCAGAGCCGGGCCTTGCCAGACGGCACGGGCTGTACTGCCACTGAGCCAGGTGCAGCTTGGGCGTGACACTGTCACTGACTGCATGGCCTGAGCCAGTTTTTCTGCAGGTGCATCCAGCAACGGGCAGTGAGACGGAACACTGACATCCAGTTGTTTCGCGCGTGTTGCACCCAGTGCCAGAGCCTGCTGTGCAACCTGTGCCATTGCTGCTGTGCCGCCAGCAATGACAATCTGGGTTTCAGCATTGATATTTGCCACCCAGGTTGTCTGGTTATCCACCAGTTTTTCCACCTGCCCCAGGCTAAGGCCCATAATTGCGGTTAGCCCGTAACCATCTGGCCAGGCTTCTTCCATTAACGAACCACGTAACGCAACCAGCCGGACGGCATCTTCATATGCCAGTGCTCCGGCCACTACGGCTGCAGGGTACGCGCCTATTGATAATCCACACACCATGTCCGGGCGCACGCCAGCGTCAGCAAGGGAGCGCGCAGTTGCTACCGCAGAAATTAACAGGCAAAGCTGCACTGCTCTTGTGTGCTTCAGTGCTTGCGGGGTATCCAGGTTATCAAATTCACTACCCAGAATTACCCGGGTTTGAGTAAACAGTTCACGGGTTGCCGGGGTGCCCGGGCAATCAGCCAGCATGCCCGGGTATTGCGTTCCCTGCCCGGGGAAAGTAAACATAACTTTCATCAGAACCTCTCTCCTGTTACTGGTTGCCAGGGGTGCGATGTATTGTGTGGACCGGTGCTGGTCTTCAGTAGTACCCGGCCATCGCGCAGCCATTCATTCAGTGAGAAGCCGCCATAAGGGGTTTCTACCTGGGTGTCTGCGCGGCAGCCCAGTTGCGCGACCACCTGTTGCCAGGCAATGAGTTGTTCACGCTCTATCGCCACTGGTGCGCGAATCACAAGGTCAAGGTCGCTGTCGTTGTGTAATACGGCCTGCCCGGTAGCCAGCGCAAACCCCGTGCTACCAGTAATTCCCCACACCCACGGCCAGTTGTGCTGGCACAATTGGGCGGCAGCCAGCAGCGGTGCCTGTTTTGCAAAAGGGGAATTGCCGATATGCGCCGGGGTTGCCAGAGCCTCGGGAGGCAGGTAACCGACCACCTGCTCTGGCATCACCCACCCGGCAGCGCGTTCTCCGCGCCCTTTCCCACGCACGCCGACGGGAATCGCCCCGTCGTTACGCCAGTCCCGCCGCACGACAACCGGTTGTGCCAGTGACCAGCGCTGGTGTAGCCAGTTATGTTGCTGGGTAAATACAGGTTCACTGTTGAGCCACAAAAGATCGTGCGGACGGTATTGCATAGTTAAAGTCCTGAAGTCAGGGAAATAAATAACGGTAATGACAGAATGCACAGCACGGAGCTAATCAACAAGACAGCTTCAGCGTCTGGCGACTGCACCCCAAAACGGTTACCGAACACCACACCAAAGAAACCGGCAGACAGTGCAATCATCAGCACCCCGGTGATAGCGACTTCACCATGCAGACCCAGTGCAAGGACAATGACAAAAGCAATTGCTGGTTGGATCAGAAGCTTAGTGATGCTGGAGATAATCACCATGCTGTTAATTTTTAGTTTGCGGGCAGACAGAATCACCCCAGTCAGGAACAGTGCTGCAGCAGTTGCAGATAACCCCAACGGTTTAATTGATGACAGCAACAGTTCTGGCATATGAATGCCAATAGCTGACAGGATAACCCCCAGTAACGGGCCCCAGACAATAGGTTTCTTCACGGATCGCCACATCAGAACCGGCAGCATCGCCATTGTTGAGCGGGTATTTTCCCCGGACTGGCGTGCTTTTTCGCGTTCCAGAATCAGCAGACACAGCGGTGTTAACAGCACAGAGCCGCAGGCAATTGACACAGCAACAGACAAAGAAGTGGACGGCCCCTCACCTAATACACTGCCAAGGATTGGCAGACCAAGTGCCGCATAGTTTGGCAGGGCAACAGTCAGAGTCAGTACAGCTGCATCCTGAGGGCTTTTCTTAAACACACCAACTGCGAGGAAGTAGATAGCAGCGTAAGTTACCCACATTGCTAATACCAGGATAAGAATGAGTGGGGACTGTTTCACAATACCAACCCATGGAGTCTGCACAGTTGCACTAAACAGCGCTGCAGGTAACGCAAAGTCCATCACAAAGATATTCAGCAGAGAGACATTCTTGTTATCGACCATTTTTGTTTTACCTGCCATGAAACCCAGCAGCATGATGACAAAAATGGGTGCAAGGGCATGCACAATTACATACGTCATAAATTCACCTGTAGTTATAACAATAAAAAGTTTGCGATGTTTTACAGACGAGCCGGGTTAATGGGCGCCCAGGCGCCCATGCTCATCTGGCAGGTTTTTTTATGAGAATTTTTACCAGGCCGCTCGCAGGCGTTCACGAACCAGTTTTGAGTGGCGACGGTTTTCTGCACCCAGCCGGTTTTTCAGCGTGATGTCATTGCGGGCATCGCTGACTGCCTGTGCCACGGTCTTAGTCACCAGCGTTATGTCATCCGGTGTCGGGGCATCAGGGTTAGCAATGTCAAGCAATTCACTGAGCAGGCCCAGAGTGCTGTAGTTTTTGATGTCGTAGGCCATTGGCGGAATGGTGGAAGCCAGTTTTTCCAGCGATTCGACAGTACGTAACGTAATACGTGCAGCAGAAGCTTTGCCCATGGCGTGGATCAGCACATTGTCGTCGTTGAAAGCAATCAGGCGGTTTGCCTGGTAACCGTGCGCCAGAAACGCACCAGACATGGCTTTACCAACAATCAGCCCAACAACGGGGTGCCCCGCCAGGCGTGCTTTGGCATACGCACCTGCCGCACCAGCCAGAGCCTGATGAATACCAAAAGCTTCTTCACGGCGGCCATAAGCCTGGCTTGGCACGTCAATCACCGCGATAATTGGCCGTTTAACGCTGTTTTCAGCATCTTCTTCAATCGTGCGGTTCACAACTTTTGCCAGAGTCCAGCCTTCCAGCAGCCCGACTTCGCCCCGTGCAGCGCGGGGATAGTGGTTGTTGGCGTCCGGTACCACAGCAATGAAACGCACAAATTGCCCGTCGAGTGTGGCGTCAGCAACCTGTACTGACGGGCACAGCCCCGGCATACGTTGTGCACCTGATGCCAGTTTATCCAGCCATACAGCAGCGCGATTTTGTTGGCTCATTTATTTACCCTCCCCGGCAAAAAATGCAGTGATTTGCTCGGAACTGGCCTGTTTAGCGGTATCAAAAGCGGTTAAACGGGCCAGGAACTCGTCATAACGGTCTGAGCGGTGAGTTTCAGGCACACCTTTGGCCAGGCATTGGTTGACTGCGTCTTTCATTGCATTCACGTTGTCATCAACTAAGCCGTCAACCAGCCCACTGCGTGAGCGAACTTCGCCACCAGTCATGCTCCAGATAAACGGGCGGTCACGGGAGTCGTATTCTTCGATACCCGCTTCCTGCTCGATAACCTGAGGGCCATTCAGACCCAGGCGTGCTTCCCGGGTGACCAGTAAGTAACTGCACAACCCGGCAGCAATAGACATCCCACCAAAGCAACCCACCGTACCGGCAATAATGCCCACAACGGGCTGGTAACGGCGCAGGTCAACAATTGCCGCGTGAATGTCTGCAATGGCAGCCAGACCAAGGTTGGCTTCCTGCAGGCGTACCCCGCCGGTTTCCAGGCACAAAACAGCCTGAGTCGGGATACCATTACGGTTATCTTCCGCTGCCAGCTCCAGGGCTGCAGCCATTTTGGCACCAGAGACTTCACCCATACTGCCGCCCTGGAATGCCCCTTCTACGGCAACCACAACGGAAGGTTTACCCTGAATGGTGCCTTTGGCGATAACCATGCCGTCATCACTTTGGGGAACAATTCCCTGCGGCCCAAGCCAGGGGGAAATCAGCCCGTCAAATGGCCCGAGCAATTCACGGTAGCTACCCTCATCCAGGATTGCTTTCGCCCGGTCTCTGGCTCTCAGTTCAATAAAGCTCTGAAATTCACGCATGGCTCACCTCTTCAAATACTTGTTCGATGCGAATACGGGCCACACCTGGCGTTGCGCCAAAATCGTGGATCTGCATTTGCCCTGCGGGTAATTGCCCCAGTGAACGAATACGTTCAAACAGCGCCTGCCAGCGTGCCTGAGAATTATCCACGGAGGTGGTGATTGCGATTTCCAGTGTTTGTCCTGCAGTGGACTCAAATAACACTTCCATATCGCCTGACCCCACAACACCCGCCAGTGCTTTACCACTGACAATGCGGGAGGCCGGAAAAGACAATGAAATCTGTTCCATAACAACCTCTTAAAAATAACGTTTACGATGCCGGCAATGCGACACGGTCAATAAATAACGTGGCCGCCAGTAAGTCTGCGGCGCCACCTGGTGAGGCATTGAGCCCGAGCATGGTCTGGTCGAGCTCAGCAAGCTGCTGCCTGCCTGCGTGGCTGGCGCACCCCCCGGCTTTCAGAACCGCACCTGCGCCTTGTTGCATCGCTTCAAGGCCAACCATTCCGGCGCGCGATAATACGCAGGTGTCACTGAGCGTGGTCATGATGGACATCAGCGCATCCAGCATGGCGTGCTGCTCACTGGCCCCTTGTGCGCGGCTGTGCAATAAAGCAGGCAGGCCACGTTTCATCACATGAGGGAAGCCCTGAGCGGCCTCTTCCCGTGCGCCAGGCACACGGTAGCGGTGGCTGGCCCGCAAGCCTTTACTGAATACCGTTGGTGCGGCGGGGTCTGGTAGCTGAGCAAGGCGTGCTGCCTGCTCGCTGATGGCACTGGCTGTTGCATTTCCAGACAACATTGCGCAACTGCTTACCATCAGACCGAGTGCCCAAATTGCGCCCCGGTGTGTATTCACACCGTTGGTCGCCGCCATCATGCTCTGCTCACCTTCTCGCCCGAGGCGGCCTATTAATTGACGTAATGCGACATCTGCCGGCCTGCGCCAGCACTGTTGTGCCAGCGCGAAAAATGTCGGGGTCAGGCTGTGTGCTGAACGCTCCATCAGACTGAGTGATAAATCGCTGTGCGCGCCATTTCCCCGGCTGTCCACAAGACCAGGCTTCGGGCTAAGGCGGGCTTCGTCAATCAGGCAGCGGGTTGCTGTCTGTGCCAGACGTTGCGCAACAGCATCAGCACTGCTCTGTGGCTGTAGTTTCATTACCAGCTCCGGAATTTTGCCGGTGGGTTATACAAACCGCCTGACCATTCAACCAGGTCGGCAACGCTGCCTGCAGCCAGTAACGAGCGGGTAGCGTCGGTGCGGCGAATGCCCATATCTTCCGGGAAGCGCACTTTACCGCTACGGCGTAACGCTTCGACCCGGCTGGCATCAACGCCCAGACCGATATCGGTTATCCCGGCGACTGCGGCAACCATGGCCCGACGCTCTTCAAGGCTTTCTGCCTGGTAGAGGTAGGCAATACCTTCTTCGGTCAGAACGTGCGTGACGTCATCGCCGTAAATCATGACCGGAGCCAGCGGCATACCGGAGGTTTTGGCAACGTCAACGGCATCCAGTTTTTCAACAAACGTGGGTTTAACGCCTGCCTGGAAGGTTTCAACCATCTGCACTACCAGTTTACGGCCACGTTGCATTGGGTCTGGTTCGTTGATCATGGCAAGCCAGGCTGGCGTGGCGTGGCGGCGGCCGTGCGGGTCATGGCCCATATTCGGAGCGCCACCGAAACCCGCCAGGCGGCCACGCGTTACCGTGGATGAGTTAGCCAGACCGTCAACCTGCAGAGTGGAACCAATAAACATATCAACAGCGTACTGCCCGGCTAACTGGCAGAATGCGCGGTTGGAACGCATAGAACCATCTGCGCCAGTAAAGAACACATCCGGGCGTGCTGCGATATAGTCTTCCATACCCAGCTCACCACCGAAGCAGTGCACGCTTTCCACCCAGCCACTTTCAATAGCAGGAATTAATGTGGGATGCGGGTTGAGCGTCCAGTGCTTACAGATTTTGCCTTTAAGCCCCAGTAGTTCACCGTAGGTTGGTAACAACAGTTCAATCGCCGCGGTATTAAAACCAATACCATGGTTGAGTGACTGTACCTGGTGCTCAGCATAGATCCCTTTGATAGCCATCATGGCCATCAGGATATGTTCCTGCTTGATAAGGCGCGGGTCGCGGGTGAACAGCGGTTCAATAAAGAAAGGTTTATCCGCAACAACGATATAATCAATCCAGGAGCCTGGGATATCGACACGCGGTAAATCGCACTCGTCATCAACCAGTTCATTCACCTGGGCAATAACAATGCCGTCATGGAATGCGGCTGCTTCGACCAGGGCGGGAGTATCTTCGGTACTTGGCCCGGTATACAGGTTGCCTTTCCGGTCTGCTTTATAGCCAGCGATAAGCGCGACATTAGGCGCCAGGTCAACGTATAAACGCGAGTAAAGTTCGATATAAGTATGGATGGCACCAATTTCCAGCAACCCATCTTCCAGCAACTGGGAGATACGTAAGCTTTGCGTACCGGAAAATGAGAAGTCGAGCTTACGGGCAATACCTTTTTCAAACAGATCCAAATGCTCGCTGCGGCCCACACTTGGCATGATCATATGTAAATCATGAACTTTCTGTGGGTTTACCTCAGCCAGCATCCGCGAAAGGAAGTCCGCCTGTTTTTGGTTATTACCTTCAAGAACGACCCGGTCACCCGGTGCCACTAATTTTTCCAGCATTGAGACAAGTTCCCCGGTGGGGATTACTTTGCCCTGCACGCCTGTTGCGGCCATACGCTGTTGCTTATTGGTACGGCGCTGGTTCCAGACGCGGGTTGGCGTTTGCCCAGACAACATTATAACCTCCTGATTAAGCTAATCATTTTGATTTGCCTGCTGTGAGGTTAAGTCTGCGCCGTTAAACCGTTAGCATCAATAAAGTAACGGGAGAAATCATTACTCTGAGAGTAATGATTAATTATCTGTTTTTTGATCAGAACGTGGTTTTTTCTGATTTTTAACCAAAGGGAAGCAAAATAAGTGGGGGAAACGCCAGTTGCCACATTAATGACTGCGGCAGCTGGTGTGGGTATTTTAGTTAAGTGTGGTGCGGCGTTTTTGCGTTTCGATTTCCATCAGGAAATGGTAGAGCGGTGCCAGGCGTTCGAACCCTGCCTGTAATAAACCCGGTAACTGGTCATCGAACAGGGTTTCTGGTTCTTTGCCATCGTAAATCAGGGCGAATGACTTGCGGTTATACCAGTTTGCCAGTTCTTGTGGCTCTTTCAGTAACGGGCGCTTATAAGACTCCCCTTCCAGGCTGAAGTCAGCAAGTAAAGGCTGTGTGATGGACAGAAAATGTTCACGGTTATCCAGCATGTTTTCCCTGAACAGATTCATGGTTTCGCGCGATGCACTGTAATACCCCAGGCCATAGCGCCACCAGTCGGGGCCAAATTCAAAGAAATACGTGGGGGCATCCGTCCAGTTTTTACTGCTGCGCTTAAATGTCAGCCACAGGTTGCTGCGATACAGGGATTTATCACGGGAAAAACGGGTGTCGCGGTGAATACGTGACAGTGTTTTACCAATTGCCGGGCGGGTTTCGAACTGATCGTCAATTTGCAGCATTGGTAGCGCAAGTTCACTGACCAGCGAGCGGAAAGGCTTCACCAGCAGGTTGTCATAAATTGAACGGTTTTCGTCGAACCACTCTTTACTGTTGTTCTGCCGGACATCGCGCAAAAACAACAGCCCTTGCGGGTCAAACCCGGTGAACAGGGGTTGTTGGGTTACCATGTGTTCTCCTTGCTTATTTGGCAACAGTGTACGCCCAATAGTGTGCCTGCTCATCTGTTCGTTGCAGGTGAAATTTTTTCATTTTCCGTGCCCTGAACATTTTGTTATTGATGTCACCATCTCAGTTCTGAAGATGGAAGTTAAAGGTGTAAAAAGGGTCTCAAGAAAATCCTTTTAAAATTTATTTCCATACCCTATATGTTGCCAGAAAGCTCAGCCAACTCCTTGCCTCTGGCTTCTGACATTTTTGCAACGCACTCATTGAAAGTTGTTTGATATGCCGGGCTTTTGTTATCTATTTGAAATGAATATAACTGACAGTTAGAGTCTCTAAATTTAATCCAATCTCTCTGGGCGACTTTAATGTTTTTTACGAACTCCTGTTTTAAAAACTCATCATTCATATACGCAGAATTAACTTTAGATAGCAATGCCGAATATTGCTTATTCAAATATTCATCAGCTAAATCCTTCTTACTTTCCGAGCATGAGGCAACTTGATCAGATGTTGTTATATTGTGACAAATATCTGCACTATGTGAAAATGATGAATACAGTAAAATAACAGCTAAGATGCGTCTCATTATCTACCCTCCAGATAATCAACTCTATGTCTACCTGGTTCATATTGTGAAATTGCAGTTGTGTTTTGTATGTAATCAATTAACTCTTTTTTACTATCATTTGAACCTGCAAGCATAGGCTTAGGCCCTTTGGTAAAACCTTGGTAAACGAAGTCGACCAGCACTTCCTGGATAGTTGCATCCAGGCTTTCCCATGGCTTCGCACTGGAAACACCGTCAGTCCACTTTTTATAATTAGCAATAGTCCGCTCAACATACTTAGGATATATAATAGAAAAGAGCAACTCTTGCTGCTGCAAAGTTATCTCTCCTATATCTTCCTTATGTAGGTTTACATAATCACGAGCAGCAACTCCTTTAAACCCTGCACATTTTGATATTTTAACAGCCTGGTCATTAGGTATCCCTGACGCAATCATGTGATTATATATATCACTCTCAGACCGATCTCCCATATCATAACCACGTCCAAGAGTAACACCTGAAAGATCATTTCCAGGCCAGTGAATAACCCGGCTATAATATACAGATGATGAAATATCATTTCCTTCAGCGTTGTAAGTCAACTTACCTTCTAAAGCTTTAACTTGAGATTTAATAGCATCAAGAAACTTCACTGGGTGCATGTGCCAGACGGGTTCACCCGTGTCGAAAGGTGGTACCTGACTCATCCATTCCATTTTATCGAACCACCTCCTGACGTAGCCAAGCAGCAGTACATCCATATGTTTCAGATAGTCCGTCCAGCGCAGATGACTGCTGCCACCAAACCACTCACTGTCGTGTTTGATGACCAGACCGGCAACCAGATCCCTCACATCCAATTCCGTGTATTGCAGGGCCTCATGCAGCTCCCGCATCGACAGTTCACCATTGTGGTTCTGATCCATCTTACGGAGCAATGCCTGGTAATAACTGGACACCTGTTTCTCGCGGATACCACGCTCCGTCCGCACCCAGTCTGAAAGATGGTTAAACACCGATTTAACCCAGTTCTCATGCAGCGACTTCTCCATACTGATTGTAGATGGCTGCTCAAATGCCGAGAATCCACGCTTCGTAAAGTCATACTGGCCGATATCCACATCCACATCGTCACCGCTCAGCCAGGCCCCCTGCCCGATATCAAACCAGTGTTTGCCTGTACTGTCAGTGAAGGATGGGCATTTGGCCTGTGGCAGGATTTTGTGAATATCTTTCTGTACTTTTCCACTGGTCCGGCGGAAGGTGTCTCCGCTGCGGGTATACAGATAACTATCCGGTTGAATATGAATATATTTATTTCCCCCTGAGAAACCTGCGGAATTGTTCAAAAAATCCGGCAACTGGCGGTCAGTGCTGAGAACCTCGATATGCACATACGGATCTGTCTCTGTCTCATGAAGTTCACCCGGTATAATGTCCTCCCCGAGGAATCCCACCGCATCGCCGGCAACCACTGTCATTCTGGTGGTCGGTTTCACCACAATGTCATAGATACCCTGCGTCACTGCCTGCTGCATCCATGCAGGCAGATGCGCCGTCTGCTTCCCATCCGGGGTCATAAACAATGGATCAAGCGACACCCAGAAAGCAGTCCCGGTCATTTTGTTGTGCTTACTCAGAAGCCGGGCAAGCCCGAAAGTTGGGATATGTCCGTCCAGCTCGAAGATGGTCTCACGCAGGACCACTACGGTTTGTCCGGTCGCAAGCGTCTTTCCGGTCGGTACGGGTGCTGGTTCGCCTGGGTTCTCCTGTCCACTGTAGTTACGCAAACGCAGGCCGTTCCCGCGTTCCGTCACCCGGTACCGCTTGAGTGCCGGAAAGGCTGAGGGTGGAGTCAGCCCGATATACAGCGAATAAAACTCCAGGCTGTTGTCTGCCTTCGTCGCGTCGGGCGTACAGACAGATTTCACCAGTACGAAGGTGCTGGAATACTGCAGTGTCTTCCCCATCCAGGTATCGCTCAGATACTGACTGTTCAGGCGGTAAGCCACGACCTCGCCCCCGGCCATAAACGGCAGCGGAACCGCCGTATCAAGGTTATCAATCGTCAGTACCGAGGCGGGGGCACTTTCACGGGTGATATGAATGCCTCCGTGCCACATGGCATTAGTACCCGACAGCCACGTTCCGTGAGGTTCACGTCCCACCTGGGCCATCATTTCATCCAATGTGCTGTAGTCTTTACCACCAGCCTTTCGGGCCGGGAAACAGATCTTCACGGACAATTCCTTCTGCTTAATAATGGCTAAATTACCGCTATCATACACTGGCGGATATCTAATCGCCGTTTACGGAAAGGAACACCAAAGTAAAATTTTGTAAGATACACGACTCTAACTCTCTGAATCGGCCGCTTTTATCCGCAGAGTAGTCTGCCGCAGAGTAGTCTGCCGCATAGTATTGAGTTCACGAACCACAGCACCCACACTCACCTTAGTAGGACTAATTGCTTTTGTTCATCATTCAGTGTGGATGGGCATCCAAAGCGTTTCCCTGATACATTTGCCCGTGCAATTCCAGAGAGTATGTGCTCAATGAGTAACTCCAGTGAATCGCCGTCCCCATCAGTTGGAAAGTTAGTGGCAAGTTTATCGCTAAAATTACACTGTATTGTTAGCCACAAGCGTGATGGTAATGTGATGGCAACGATACCCACACGCCAGAGGAACAGACAATGCAGAAAATAGTAAAAGCCCGGTGCCATTGTGGTGCTGTTCAGTTTACCGTTGAATTGAGTGATGGTTTCAATACCGCCCGGCGGTGCAATTGTTCATTTTGCCGGATGCGTGGCGCTGTGGCAGTGTCTGCTGAACTGTCTGGTATCACAGTGACTAAGGGCAAAGACAAACTGACTGAATACCGCTTTAACACTGGTGAGGCCGCACACTATTTTTGCTCTGTCTGCGGCATTTATACCTTTCACCAGCGCAGATCCAACCCGCGGCAATACGGCGTTAATGTTGCCTGTATTGACGGTGTATCTCCCTTTGACTTCTCACCTGTTGCGGTGCTGGACGGAGTTAACCACCCGCGGGATGGCGCCAGTAGTGGCGTGGTTGGCTGGTTAACATTCACGCCGGAAAATAAACCCTGACAAACAACCTGTTATTGCGCACTGCGTTTTAACGGTGTTTCACGCAAAAACCAGGACAGCGCAAAAGCAATAATCATAATACAGGCCGCCATCAAGAACGCGGCGTGAATAGCGCTGCCAAAGGCCTCAAGGTAGTGGTCATGAACCATTGCCGGGAGCTGTTGTGCTGCCAGCGGGTTCATTTTTTCTGGCAATACTGTACCAGCGGGCAATGAATCAACCAGGCGCGATTGTAAAACGTGGCTGAATACTGCACCAAACACCGCGACCCCAATTGAACCGCCAATCGAACGGAACAGAGTAACACTTGAAGTGGCAACGCCATATTCCCCTGGTGCTGCATTGTTCTGTACTGCCAGAACCAGTACCTGCATCACCATCCCCAGACCCATTCCCAGAATACTGGTAAAGAGATACAACTTAGCAATTGAGTCTGCGGGGGTTATTGTGGTCAGCATCACCATGCCACAGACTGCCAACAATGTACCGGCAATGGGGAACAGGCGGTATCTCCCGGTGCGGCTGATAATGCGTCCACTGATAATGGAAGTCAGTAACAACCCGCCCATTAGCGGGAGTAGTTGCATTCCGGCTTCGGTTGGGGTGGCATTTTTAACCACCTGCAGGTAAAGCGGCAGGAAAGTAATTGAGCCGAACAGTGACATACCAAAAATAAAGCTCATCAGGCTGCATAACAAAAATGTCCGGCCACGAAACAGGCGCAGTGGAATAATCGGTTCCCAGGCCAGGCGCTCTTCATAAATAAAGCCAATAATGCCAATGATACCGAATGCCAGAATGCACCAGAGTTGCGGGTCACTCCATGCACGAACGGTGCCCCCTTCTGTGGTAAACAGTGTGATGCAAACCAACGCAAGGGTAAGATAAATAGCGCCCAGCCAGTCAATCTGGTGGTGGTTACGCTGGCCTGAACCATTAAATACCGTAGTAATAATCAATAATGCCAGTAACCCAAGCGGTACATTAATGTAGAAGATCCAGCGCCAGGACATATGCTCAACAATGAAACCGCCCATCATCGGGCCAATAACGGTGGCTAAACCAAATACCGCGCCAAACAGGCCCTGATAACGCCCTCGCTCTGCGGGAGGAATGACATCTGCCACTGCGGCCATGCTAATGACCATCAGCCCACCGCCGCCCAGCCCTTGCAAAGCGCGCATCAGTACCAGTTGTGCCATGTTCTGCACCACCCCACATAGTACCGAACCCAACAAAAACAAGATAATCGCTACCTGTAACACCCGCTTGCGGCCAAAGACATCGCCAAATTTGCCGTAGAGTGGTACGGCAACGGTGGATGTCAGAATATATGCGGTGACTACCCAGGAGAGTTGGTTCAGCCCGCCAAGCTCACCCACAATGGTGGGCAATGCGGTGGAGACAATGGTCTGATCCAGTGCAGACAACAGCATAACCAGCATTAACGCACTGAATAGCAAACGTAATGATGACACCAGCGGCTGCGGTGAGAGAGAATGGTTGACTGTATCAGTCGGCATAGTGCACCTGTTGTAATTAATTAAATGCCTAATTAATATTAGACTGATTCACATGCCGGTCAAGGGAGAAGGAAATGACTACCGCACAAAAAGCGACTTCACCACGCAAGCCTGGGCGCCCGCGTGGTGGAAAAGGTAATACGGCGAACCGTGAACAACTGCTGGATATTGCGCTGAGTTTGTTTGCCCGTCAGGGGGTTGCGCCTACGTCTTTAAACGGGATAGCCAGAGAAGCTGGGGTTACTCCGGCCATGATGCATTACTATTTCCACTCCCGTGAGCAGTTGCTGGATGCCATTGTCCAGGAGCGATTTATGCCTATTCGCGAGCGCATGACTGCACATTTCACGGCACATGCAGACAACCCGGTTCAGGCATTCTCTTTTATGGTGCGTGAACTGGTAAACCAGGCGGAACAACACCAGTGGTTCGCGCCATTGTGGATGCAGGAAATCTCCGGTGAAATTCCGGTGTTGCGGGCGCATATGGCGACCAGTGCGGGTGATGACAAATATCAGGCGCTGATGGCAAAAATAAAAGCCTGGCAAGATGCCGGAAAGCTGAATTCCGCCCTCTCCCCTGAGTTACTCATTACCTCGGTCTTGTCTCTGGTGCTGGTGCCTGTTGTGCGTATGCAACATGATGAGCGTTTCAGGCACCTGGATGCGGATACTGTGGTAAAGCATTCACTGGCAATACTGAACTGCGGCATTGGGGGTTAACCTGGCCACTACCTGGGCTGGTACAACACACTTTCTATTTCAGCCTGGGTTTTACATAACTCCGCCAGCAACACTTCTTTATTACGCTGAAAACGCAATACGGGCACTGCAATGGAAACGGCATATAAGCTACTGATTCCACTGTTAATGGCAAAAGCCAGACCGCAAACTCCCTCTGCGTGCTCTTCGTTATCTGTGGCGAACCCCTGCTGGCGGATATGTGCTATTTCAGCCAAGAGTTCTACTCTGTTGCTTGCCGTTTTGGAAGTACTGGCAGGCAGCATTTCAGGAAGTAAATTAGCCAGTACGCTGTCATCCATTGTTGCCAGCATTGCTTTACCGTGGGCGGTACAGTGAACAGGAAATGCAGTACCTGGTGCAGAAACAACGCGTAACTCTCTGTCCGATGCATACTGGTCAACCAGAACTGCATGCAGGCCCCGGGATACACTAACATCAATGGTTTCCCTGGTTCTTCTGCCCAATGCAACCACCGCCGGGCGTGCGGCTGTAACAAAATCGGTATGAGCAGCGGTTGCCAGTGATAACAATGCCGGTCCCAGGCGAACCCCCTCTTTCGCGTTAATCACCAGTTGCTGTTCTTCCAGCGTTGCCACCATGCGGTGAACGGTGGAGCGCGGCAACCCACAAGTCCGTGACAGCTGTGTTATGTTCATACCTGCCACCGACTGGCTGATAATTTTTAAAATCGTTGCTGCCCTGGCAATCACCTGTTTACTTGTTTTATCCGTTTCCATTCCCCCTCCTGATTGTGGTTTCTGCCCGTTTGGCTCGGCCTTTGTGGTACTATAACCATTATATGGATTATGTGTCCACTCAGTGGTTATTTGGTGAGATTAAAGAGGTTTACCGATGCCAAAAATTTCATTTTCAGGCGGCCTGACATTATTGATGGTTGCCTGCCTGACCATTATGGTCGGCTGCGTTATTGTTCCCGGGCTACCCGCTATAGCAGAGCAGTTGCATGTTGCCAATGCATCAGGCTGGCTGGTCACTCTGCCTGCTTTGGGTGTCGTACTGTTTGGCCCGTTAGCGGGAAAAATGACAGATAAAATCGGCCTGCACCGCACGTTGTGTTGGGGATTACTGCTGTATGGTTTGCTGGGGGCTGGCGGTGCACTTCTGCGGGGCTACCTGCCTTTATTCTTTGACCGTCTGTTGCTCGGTGGCGCAACGGCCATGGTGATGACATCAGGAACAGGTTTAATCTCGCAATTTTACCAGGGAAGCCAACGGCTGAAGATGATTGCATTGCAGGGGATGTCTATTGAGCTGGGTGGCGTGATTTTTTTATTTATTGGCGGCTTGTTGGCGGGAACATACTGGGCAAGCCCTTTTGGGCTCTATCTGTTTGCCTGGCTGTTATTGGGAATGGTGCTTGTCTGTGTGCCGCGGGTAAAGTCTGAGCACAATCCGGATAGAGTGTTAGCTCCACCTTCACGATCATCTGGTGCAGTACGGCTAACTTTATTTGCCGCACTGGCCTCCATGATTATCTTTTTCACTGCCGTGATATTGCTGCCACTCTACTTTGCCAGCCTGGGAGCCAGTTCATCCCGGACCGGGATGTTCTTATCTTTTATTTCACTGGTCGCGGTGTGTGCTGCAGCACTCATGCCACGCGTAAGCCAAAGGGTTTCTGAACCGCGTACTCTGGCGCTGGCTTTTGCCTGCTATGGGTTGGGTATGGGGATCTTCAGTATAGCGCCAGGAATCATGTGGATGTTACCCGGCGCAGTGGCAATGGGGTGTGGATTTGGGTTGTCTATTCCGTTAGTTAACCACCTGATTGTGATGCTGAGCCCGGTACATCTTCGCGGGCGCTACCTGGCCCGGCTCTCAATGGCTATTTTTTCCGGGCAGTTTCTGGCGTCGTTTATGGGGTACATCCCCGGATCTTTGTCCACAATATTTGCGCTGGCTGCTGTGTTGGCGTTGTTTGTCGGTGTGGGGTTGTTGCTTATCCGGTCACCCTGGACTAAAAGTGTTCTGGCACAATCAGGAAATCAATCGTCATAACCCGGCTATTTGCCGGGTTAAACGAAACAGGTTAATAATCCTGTGTGGTCTCCAGGCGGAAGAAGCGCACTTCTTCATGCAGCGAGTCTGCCTGTTCCGACAATGACTGCGCGGCAACTGCAACCTGTTCAACCAGTGCAGAGTTTTGCTGGGTAACCAGGTCCATTTGCTCAACTGCCCGGCCAATCTCACTAATACCGGTGTTTTGCTCATCACTGGCCAAAGAAATATCACCAACAATGGCTGTCACCTGGTTCACTGAAGCTTTAATGTCTTCCATCGCTTTACTGGCCTGTGCAGCCTGTAATGAGCCCTGGTTAATTTTATCGACGGTGTCATCAATGAGTTTTTTGATGTCCTGAGCAGCGTCAGCGGTTTTCTTCGCCAGTACCCGCACTTCGTTAGCCACTACAGTAAATCCTTTCCCCTGGGTTCCTGCCCGCGCGGCTTCCACACCGGCGTTCAGTGCCAGCAGGTTAGTCTGGAAAGCAATACTTTCGATGACCGCAATGATATTGACTATCTCTTTGGAACTGTTGGAAATATTCTGGATTTGCCCAATCATATTCTCAACAATATGTGAACTCTCCACCGAAGCATCTGAGGTACGCTGAGCCAACTGACTGGCAGTTTTCGCGTTGTCGGTGTTTTCTTTCACGGTTTGAGTAATGCGCGTCATATTGGTGGAGGTTTCCAATAATGAAGCGGCCTGCTCTTCCGTGCGCTGCGCCAGGTTAGTGTTACCCTGCGCTATTTCAGTTGATGCCTGCGAAATACTGGTACTGCCAGCCATAATGTTGCTGATTGTCAGTTTGAGCTTTTCTTTCATGCTATCAAGTGACGCCAGCAGGCTGGTGCTGTCTTTTGCCTTCAGCGTAATAGGCACAGTGAGGTCGCCGTCGGCAATACGGCGCATAATACCCATGGCATAAGCCGGTTCACCACCTAACTGGCTGGACAGGTTACGGGTAAGTTTTATTGCGATGATGACAGATGCCAGTAATGCTAAGGCCCCCAGTGCTAACAACATTTTTACCGCGAAATTGTAGCTTTCAGCAGCCTTTTCTGATGACCGTTCACCTGCAGCAATTTCCTGGTCGACCAGTTGCGCCAGATCTTTCATCAATTGAGTACGGTATTTAGCAGAGTTCTGCCCACTTATCTGGCTGGCTCCGGCAAGATCTTCTTTGTCCAGTGCTGCCAGTACCAACTGGTTAGCATCGGCAAACGAAGCAAAGTTGTCCACCACGTTTTGTGCCAGCGCTGAGCGGCTGTTTTCAGTATGCAGAGCCACATACTGCCGCTCTGCAGCCAGGAAGTTCGCAATGGCCTGAGCCAGTTCTTCGCGGTGCCCGTTACGCTCCTTGAGCGTTTTAGAGGCAATCATTTGCACCTGTTGTAAACGTAATTCCGACAGGATGCCACGCATTTGCAGAGTGTAGCGAATACCGGGAACGCGCTCGTTACGGAAATCAACGATCCGCTGGTTATTACTGTTGAGTTGGTACACAGAAACGGCGCCAACGACCGCCATAAGTACCAAAATAAGTGAAAAACTGAGGACTATTTTATAAAAAAAGGTAAGTTTTTTCATTTATTGCAGCCTGAATAAAATTAAGGGTCAGTGCTGCTATATAACGACTCAATTCAGTAAAACTTTATGGTTTTAATTAGTTCTGTTTTTATGTAACTTACTGATATCCATTATGTTAATGAATTTACGCTTTGGCTGAAACGTTTTTTGTTGATCTGAGTCACTAAAAAAACGCGTCCAATCACGGCCAACGGCATCCATCACCAACGGGCAACCCACTAAGTGGCTTAATCTCTTTAAGCACAAATGAGGTTTCCATTGCTTTTATCCCCGGCAGGCGGCGAATAACTTTCATGGCAAAGTCTGAATAGTCATCCAGTTCTCGAGCTACAACCTGTAATAAAAAATCTGCACCACCACCAATGGCATAACATGCAATCACCTGAGGTAACTCGCATACCGCCTGCTCAAAACTGACTGCCTGTTGTTCACTGTGGCTGTCAATATTAACCCGGACAAAGGCCAGAATTCCCAGCCCTGTTTTTTTACGGTCCAGCACCGCCCGGTAACCGGCAATCACCCCGGCTTCTTCAAGCTGGCGTATTCGCCGCCAGCAGGGGGTGGCAGACATACCACACTGCTCTGCCAGTTGCTGATTAGTGAGCCGGGCATCTTGCTGTAATAGCATCAGTAACTGAATATCTTTCTTGTGCAAGGAAACGGACAGATTTTCCATAAACTCTAATTTTCCGGAAAAATAATTCCTTTTATAAGCAATAAAACGCAAATTGAGAAACCTTTTTTCACTGTAACAGTGCCAGACTATTGGCAGAGAACACAGGGGAGGAAAACAGGATGGATGATTTTGCGCTTGCCGTGGTTGTTAACCCGGCATTACCTGCCGGGTTGCTGGCAAATACCGTTGGAACACTGGCAACAGGCCTGGGAGCCAGGTTCCCTGCGCTTTCTGCCGGGCAAGTCAGTGACCAGGCTGGTTTATGGTTTGATACCAGCAGCCGTTTGCCAATGCCAGTTTTACAGGCCGACAGCGCAACACTGCAACTTTTGTTGCAGCGCTGCCAAACGCGTGACAGCCGCAGCGCAATGGTGGTGTATCCCTCTTTTGCCCGGGAGATTCAACAGATAGATACTTACCTGGCAGAGGTTGCCCGGCGGGATTTGAGTGCAGAACCGCTGGATGGTATCGCATTATGCGGGCCACGTAAGTGGGTTCGCTCTTTGACCGGGGCGCTCAAATTATTGCGCTGAACGATCTCAGCAATAACAGATTCTGGCCCCGCCCAGGGGCCCTACTTCCAGAGGTTATACTTCCGGTACGGCACTTTCGGCCGCGATGTCACGCAGTGGCGCTTTACGCACTGGTGCATCACCCGCCACGTAATAATCCGCATCTGATGGTGGCAGTGCTTCGCGGCCACGGATCATGTCGGCAATTTTTTCACCAATCATAATCGTGGTAGCATTGAGGTTACCGGTGACAATTTGCGGCATCAGGGATGCATCCACTACCCGTAATCCGCTTAAGCCATGTACCCGCCCTTCACCATCAACCACAGCAAGTTCATCGCTGCCCATTTTGCATGTGCCACAAGGGTGGAACGCTGTTTCTGCATGTTCACGCACAAATGCATCCAGCTCTTCGTCACTTTGGCACCGGGAGCCCGGGCTGATTTCTTCACCACGGAATTTATCCAGTGCAGGTTGTTGCATGATTTCGCGCGTCAGGCGAATGGCGGCCCGGAACTCTTCCCAGTCCTGCGCGCAGGACATGTAATTGAACAGGATGCCAGGCGCTTCACGTGGGTCTGTGGAGCGAAGCTTTACGCGGCCACGGCTGGGTGAGCGCATCGAACCTACATGGCACTGGAAGCCGTGCTTCTGGATAGCATTTGAACCGTTGTAATTGATGGCTACCGGCAAAAAGTGATACTGAATATTTGGCCATGCAAAACGGGCATCGGAACGAATAAACCCTCCGGCTTCAAACTGGTTGCTGGCACCAACTCCGGTACCTTTGAACAACCATTCGGCGCCAATTGCAGGTTGGTTGTGCCACTGTAACGCAGGCCACAACGAGACAGGCTCTTTGCACTCATACTGGAGGTACATTTCCAGGTGATCCTGCAGGTTAGCCCCGACACCGGGTAATTCGTGCACCAGCGGGATCCCCAGTTCCTGTAACCAGTCTGCACGCCCCACTCCTGAGCGTTGCAGAATTTGTGGCGAGGCAATGGCTCCTGCAGATAACAACACTTCACGTGCTGCTTCAGCGCGTACTGGGATGTTGCTGTCACCTTCAAGGTACTCAACGGCTACCGCCTGTTTACCGTCGAAAATAATTCGGTCGGTTAACGCGTGGGTGACAATGGTCAGGTTTGCGCGCTGCTTTGCCTGGTCGAGGTAACCACGGGCCGTACTGGCGCGGCGGCCCTGCGGTGTGACTGTACGGTCCATTGGACCAAAACCTTCCTGCTGGTAACCATTCAGGTCTTCAGTCCGTGGGTAGCCTGCCTGAACACCCGCTTCCACCATGGCGTTGAATAGCGGGTTATTGCCGGTTTTCGGTGTGGTCACGCTGACCGGCCCATCTCCACCATGCCATGGGTTTGCACCCGTGTCGCGGCTTTCAGCTTTGCGGTAGTAAGGCAGGCAGTGGCGGTAATCCCAGTGTTTCAAAGCCGGGTCCTGCGCCCAGTTATCCAGATCAAGGGCATTCCCCCTGATATAGCACATGCCATTAATCAGTGATGAACCGCCCAGCCCTTTTCCACGGCCACACTCCATGCGCCGGTTATTCATATGCGGCTCTGGTTCGGTTTCATAGGCCCAGTTATACCGCCGCCCCTGCAAGGGGTACGCCAGTGCTGCAGGCATCTGGGTGCGGAAATCCATGCGGTAATCAGGCCCGCCGGCTTCCAGTAATAGCACCGTGGTTTGCGGGTCTTCCGTTAAACGCGCGGCCAGCACATTTCCTGCGGACCCGGCGCCGATAATGATGTAATCATATTTCATTCGTCGCTCCTCAGGGGTTAAAACAAAGAACTGAATTCGCCCAGTTCAACCTGGACTGATTTTAACTGGGTGTAATGCTCAAGGGTTGCCAGGCCGTTTTCCCGGCCAGTGCCCGACTGTTTGTAACCGCCGACAGGCATTTGCGCAGGCGATTCACCCCAGGTATTGATCCAGCAGATCCCGGCGTCCAGTTGGTGAATAATCCGGTGTGCGCGGCGAATATCATGGCTTACTACGCCAGCGGCCAGACCATACTGCGTGTCATTGGCCCGTGAAATGACTTCGTCTTCTTGTTCCCAGGTCAGAATGCTCATTACTGGCCCAAAAATCTCTTCGCGGACAATCGTCATATCATCGCGGCAATCGGTGAAGACTGTCGGCTCCACCCAGGCTCCGGCCGCAAACGCTTCGCCTTGAGGTGCTCCACCACCACATAACACTCGCGCACCCTCTTCTTTGCCTTTGGCGATATAGTTCATTACCCGGTCGCGGTGCGGGAAACTCACCAGCGGGCCAAAGTTAGTTTCAGGGGCTAACGGGTCTCCAGCACGGATACGGGCAACACGCGCGCAGATAGCCGCTTCGAAGGCTGCTTTCATTTTGGCAGGAACAAAAACGCGGGTGCCATTAGTGCACACCTGGCCTGAACTGAAAAAGTTCGCCATCATCGCGATATCGGCAGCCATCTCTATTGGTGCGTCTTCACAGATAATAAGTGGTGATTTGCCACCCAACTCCATGGTGACTTCTTTGAGCGAGGACGATGCCGCGCTGGCCATCACGTTTTTCCCGGTCGGAACACCACCCGTAAAGGAAATTTTGGCAATCCCTGAGTGAGTAGTCAGGCACTGCCCGGTTTCAGGCCCGGTACCGGGTAACACATTGAACACGCCATCGGGTAAACCCGCCTCGGTGTAGATTTCCGCCAGTTTCAACGCCGTCAATGGGGTGACTTCGCTGGGTTTAAAGATCATGGCGTTACCTGCTGCCAGAGCAGGAGCAGATTTCCATAACGCAATCTGAATGGGGTAGTTCCACGCACCAATTCCGGCAACCACACCCAGCGGTTCACGGCGGGTGTAAACGAACGCGCTGTCCCGCAGCGGGATTTGCTGCCCTTCCAGTGCCGTTGCCAGGCCTGCGTAGTACTCCAGGACGTCGGCACCGGTGACAATATCCACGGTACTGGTTTCACTGAACGCTTTCCCGGTGTCTAACGTTTCCAGGTGAGCCAGTTCGGTATTACGTT
The DNA here is from genome assembly GCF_000705335.1 of Mangrovibacter sp. MFB070. NCBI lineage: Bacteria > Pseudomonadati > Pseudomonadota > Gammaproteobacteria > Enterobacterales > Enterobacteriaceae > Mangrovibacter > Mangrovibacter sp. MFB070. Next base: position 96,020 of record NZ_JJMI01000039.1, on the reverse strand, counting down.
CGCGTAATATCGCCACCGCTTTTTGCAGGATACGGCCACGCTCCGTTGCTGTCATTGCTGCCCAGATTTTCTGGCCGCGGGCGGCGGATGCGACTGCTTTGTCCACATCTGCCTGCCCGGCAGCATGAACCTGGGCCAGTATATTACCGTTGGCCGGGTTGATGGTCTCAAAGGTGGTGCCTGCCACACTCGGGACATAACGCCCGTCGATGTAGAGTTGTTGTTCACCCAATAGGGACATGTGTTTCTCCTGTGTTAATCGGTGCCTGACAATGCGTTGTCGATATAAACCATGGCAATTGCCATAGCCTGCACCCGGTTAAAAGGTTTGCCACTTAGCGAGGCGCGTAACCATAGCCCGTCAATCAGCGCACTCAGCCCGTAACCTGCAACCCTTGCCTGCGGTTGTGGCATGACTTTGCGAAACTCCGCAACCAGGGTGGATAACAACCGGCGGCTACTGATGGTCTGCAGCCGGTGCAGCATTGGGTGGTGCATACTTGCAGCCCAAAATGCCAGCCAGGCTTTCATTACAGCCGATGTGGTCTGGCCTTCATCAAAGTTACCTTCAACAATGGCACTCAGGCGGGCATGGACATCTGCCGGGTCCACCTGGCGTAAACGCCCTACCACGGCGTCACGAAGATGCGCCGTGATATCGCGCATAGTTGCTTCCAGCAGACCGTTTTTGTCGCGAAAGTAATGGCTGATAATTCCTGTGGAGACACCGGCGCGTGAAGCAATTTGCGCGATGGTTGCATCATGCAAACCCACCTCGTTTATGGCGCTGAGCGTGGCATCAATCAGTTGTCTGCGCCGTATTGGCTGCATCCCCACTTTTGGCATTGTTACGGCCTCATTCATCAATATTTGTTATCTATTTAATCTTTTTTTAATTGAACGTTCAATAAAAAATGTGTATTAATTGTTACATGTAATGATTGCTATGGTGAAGGAAAAGAGTATTTTTTGATTTAGAAATTTACGTAATGCATTGAAAATAAACAACTCATGATAAGAGCAGGCAAGGATTTGACCTGCATATAACTTAACAAAAGGATATTTGTCACCTGCGCTGCTCTTAAGGGCGGTCACCATTACTTAAACAGAGGTAATTGATGACGACACCGAATGCATCTCCCGCCAGGGAAAAAAACAAACTCAACCCCGTGGTCTTCTGGTTTTCCGCCGGGCTGATTTTGTTGTTTTCATTCTGTACTATCCTGTTCCGGGATTTTTCCGCGACCATAATAGGGCGCACACTAAGCTGGGTTTCAGCAACGTTTGGCTGGTATTACCTACTGGCCGCCACGCTGTATATCGTCTTTGTGGTCTTTCTCGCCTGCTCCCGCTACGGCGATATCAAGCTCGGGCCTGAACACTCGCGGCCTGAATTCAGCCTGCTGAGCTGGGCTGCGATGTTGTTTGCCGCAGGGATAGGTATTGATTTGATGTTCTTCTCTGTTGCCGAGCCGGTTACCCAGTATATGTCCCCGCCAGAAGGCGCCGGGCAAACCGTTGAAGCCGCACGCCAGTCAATGGTCTGGACTTTGTTCCATTACGGCCTGACAGGTTGGGCAATGTACGCATTGATGGGCATTGCTCTGGCCTATTTTAGTTACCGCTACAAGTTGCCTCTTGCAATACGGTCTGCGCTCTATCCGATTTTTGGCAAACGGATTAACGGCCCAATTGGCCACACTGTGGATATCGCAGCGGTAATTGGTACGATTTTTGGTATCGCCACCACACTGGGGATTGGTGTTGTTCAGCTTAACTATGGGCTGAATGTGCTGTTTGATATTCCCGATTCCATGGGCGCGAAAATTGGCTTAATTGCGTTTTCCGTGCTGGTTGCCACTATTTCCGTAACCTCAGGGGTTAATAAAGGCATTCGCCTGTTATCGGAACTCAATGTACTGATGGCTCTTGGCCTGATTCTGTTTATGCTGTTTGCCGGTAATACCGAATTCTTGCTGAATGCCCTGGTACTGAATGTTGGGGATTACATTAACCGCTTTATGGGAATGACCCTGAACAGCTTCGCGTTTAACCGGCCAACCGAATGGATGAACAACTGGACGCTGTTTTTCTGGGCCTGGTGGGTGGCATGGTCACCGTTTGTTGGGCTGTTCCTGGCCCGAATTTCCCGTGGCCGTACTATTCGCCAGTTTGTGCTGGGTACGCTTATCATTCCTTTCACTTTCACCCTGCTGTGGCTGTCGGTTTTCGGTAACAGCGCTCTGTATGCCATCATGCATGGTGATGCAGGTTTCGCGACCGAAGCCATGGCGCACCCTGAGCGCGGTTTTTATGGGTTACTGGCGCAGTACCCCGGGTTCACGTTCAGCGCGTCTATTGCCACTATCACCGGCCTGCTGTTCTATGTTACATCCGCGGATTCCGGCGCACTGGTGCTGAGTAACTTCACAGCCAAACTGAAAGACATTAACAGTGATGCACCTAACTGGCTGCGTATTTTCTGGTCGTTGGCGATTGGTGTTCTTACCATCGGCATGTTAATGACTAATGGGATACCTGCCTTGCAGAATACCACTGTGATCATGGGGTTACCCTTCAGCTTTGTCATGTTCTTTGTGATAGCCGGTTTGTATAAATCGCTCAAGATTGAAGATTACAGACGAGCCAGTGCCTCAATGGATTTAGCTTCTGTTCCGGAAGCTCAAGGGCGGCTCAGTTGGAAAAAACGCATCTCGCGCCTGATGAACTACCCCGGGCAGGGATATACCGAGAAAATGCTGGAAACCGTCTGCCAGCCAGCTATGGAAGAAGTTGCCAGCGAACTGGCGAACAGTGGCGCGGAAGTGGAATGGAAACATGTGCCGAATGTGGAAGATGCATCGGAACCTGGCTATTTATCACTGCGTGTCGGCCTGGGAGATGACTCCGATTTCATCTACCAAATTCACCCGCAGCGCTATGCCATTCCGGGCTTTACCTACCGGGCTCAGAGTGGAAAATCCACTTACTTCCGCCTGGAGACTTTCCTGCGTGAAGGTAGCCAGGGGAACGACCTGATGGGCTACAGCAAAGAACAGGTCATTACAGATATTCTGGACCAGTACGAGCGGCATCTGAACTTCATTCACCTGCACCGCGAAGCGCCGGGGAATACTATTGTCTTCCCTGCCGCCTGACCGGCATTAGTTAAAACTGCTGCACATTGTGTGGCGGTTTTTTTTTGCATAAAAAAAGCGCCTTCAGGCGCTCGAGTCTGATGACAAACCTCATGTCCGCACAGAGCGAGAGGATGTCACCCAATAAAAACCAGGAAAATCAATTCATTGATTTTCGGCTGCTAACTAAAAATAAGGAAAAACCACGCTTTATCCTTCTTTTTCATCGATCTGAAGCGCCTTCAGGCGCTCGAGTCTGATGACCAGAATAAACTAGAGTTCATACCCTGGTTTTTTGGCAAGGTTATCCATTTCTGGTGCAATTTCACGGTCATATACCTGTGTTTTCCAGTGCTCCGGTGAAATATAGCCCAGAGCCACCGATACAGTGTGTTCTGCTGCCTGCAAATGTTTTTGCAATACCTGGCTAATGTCATCTGCCAGTGCTTTTTTTTGTTCCTGGGTTAACTCACGGGGATAACACTTAATATCAACATGGGGCATATTGTTACTCTCCAGAAAATAGGCAAGTGGGCAAGATAACCTGTTTTTGCCAGGGTTTCACACAAAAATCCCCGCTTCTACTCAGGATTGTGTAAGCAGTGATAACCGGCGGGAGCCCGCCAGTTATGAACACAAAAATTCGCGTCAGTATTTCCCGGAAAAATTCGCGCTGACGCGCTGAGCCAGGTAGTCTTTGGCACTAACTGGCGGGTATTTCCCCAAAGGCCCCTGAATGACCACCTCTTCATTGGCCTGGCAGAAAAAAGCCAGGCTATAACGTGGGCCATTATATTCACCTGCCCTGGGGTTACGTACCCGGTGGAAATTAGAAGGCAACAGATCATCACTCCAGCGCATTAACATATCGCCAATGTTACAGGTGATCACGTCGTCGTACGGTTCAATGGGTGTCCACGCCTGGCTCTGGTGCTCTTTGCCGGGGCAAACCTGTAAACCACCCTGCCCGGCGCGCTGGAATAACAGTGTCAGGCAGTCAAAATCGGTGTGAGCGCCAGCCCGCCAGGATTGCGTGTTAAGTGGTACCGGGTAATAGTGCAGCATGCGTAATGTGCTCTGGTAGCCCGGGCTCGCCGGGTCATGTGCCGTGGTGAAAAAATCCTCGCTGAATCCGAGTTTCAGAGCAAAGCAAGACAGTACCTGCATACCCAGCGCCCAGCACTGCTGCTCAAATGCCAGCGTCTCCTGTTGAAACCCGGGTAATACCTCTTCTTCCGGCCACAGGCCAGCCATGCGAGGCCGGGTTAATTGCCAGGACTCTTTCTGGTCTGGCGTACCGGTTGATGGGCGTATTTGAGCTTTGCTTTCCCAGCCTGCATTACGGTTCAGCGGGTAACGTGCTTTAGTTTCCTGAGGAAGGGCAAAAAATTGCTCAGCACGCTCAAATGCAGACTGAATGTTTTCAAGAGGAATACCGTGGTTTTTGAGCTGAAAAAAACCGATATCTGTGGCGGCAGCCCAAATCTCGTCGGCAATCTCTGTTTTACGCCCGGCAAAGTCTTGCATGTCAATGACACGGACTTCACGCTGAGCTTCCAGGCCTGGTGCGCCCATAGTGGCTTCTTTATTCAGTTCATCCAGTGAATAAGAAGCTGTGACAGGTTGATTCATGGTTCACCCTCTTTAAAAGACAGGGGTGGCCCGGTGCTTTGGGCCACAACTCAGTAAACACCACTGATTGTGGTGCACATTGAGCAATGACCCACCGGTAAAGACAGGTAACCGGCTGAACGCTTCTACTCATAAGTATTTCAGCAAAAGCCATGCCAGCATTCTTGTTTTATTTATCATGTTGAAAATTATGTTTTTTTATGTGATTCACGCCGCTAATCACTGCATGGTACGCACAATGTCAGTGCACTGGTGCAACTTTTGTTTCACTACAGTGCACATTAACGCAACCTGGTATTTACATTTCAGTATCTTTTGGTAAAGGGGGCTAGTGGGATATTGATTTTTTATATTTATATCAATGCATTAGTTATTTCAGGTTGGAACTGGCACTGCCTTTGCAATGGCAGAGTCAGAGTATAAGCGGTTAGTGCGGCCAGCCCGCATGGGACATTGCTCTGCAACGTTAGCGGTTCCTCATCAGGAGCCACGCGTATTGCAATGAGCATACCGCACCCCCTGATGAGGCGTTACTTGTCCATTACTCTTTGGGGGTTTTATGTCGTTTAACTTCAGATGCCATCCCGTCGCCACTTCCCTGCTGTGTGCAGCAATGTTTACCCATTTCGCCCACGCCAATGACAAGCTGGTTCTGCAAACCACCTGGGTTGCCCAGGCTGAGCAAGGTGGCTATTACCAGGCGGTGGCTACCGGGATTTATAAAAAATATGGTCTGGATGTTGATGTGCGTGCCGGTGGGCCGCAACTGAATAATATGACTTTACTGCTCGCCAAACGTGCCGATGTCATTGTGAGCTATGATTTGCAGGTACTCAAAGGCATTGAACAGCATTTCCCCCTGAAAGCCATTGCTGCCCCCTTCCAGTTTGACCCGCAAGGTTTACTGACCCACGGTAATGTTAAAAATCTTGATGACTTAACAGGAAAAACCATTCTGGTTTCTGCCAGTGGGCAAGCCAGTTGGTGGCCGTGGCTGAAAACGAAGTACCACCTGAAAGACAGCCAGGTTCGCCCTTATACCTTTAATATGCAGCCTTTTCTGGCAGACAAAAATACGGCGCAACAAGCTTATGCCACTTCGGAAGTGCAACAGGCAAAACAAGCCCAGCCTGACAGTGAATTCTGGCTGTTTGCTAAATACGGCTACCCGGCATATGGCGGCATTCTGGTTACCCGTAATGATTTGCTGGCAGAGAAACCCGATGTCCTCAAACGCTTTGTTGAGGCTTCTATGGAAGGCTGGAAAAGTTACCTGAAAAATCCGGCGCCAGGTAATGCATTAATTAAAAAAGAGAACCCACAAATGACGGATGCCGTGCTGGCGTTCGGCATCAGCCAAATGAAGAAACTGCAACTTATTGAAGGGGGCGATGCCACAACAGGCGGTGTGGGCGTGATGACCGACAAACGCTGGGAAGCTACCCGTAATTTCATGGTTGATGCCGGGCTGCTGAATTCAGCGACAGACTGGAAAGCCGCTTATACCACACAATTTTACCCCAAAACCGCCATGTAATGGGGGACGGAGGCGATATGAGCAGCGTCTTATCTTTTGATTCTGAGCCATCACCAATGGCAACGCCTGGCTCGCGCTTTCTGATGGCGCGTGGAGTAGAAAAGCGTTACCCCAATGGCACTCTTGCCCTGGAGCGGTTAAATCTGGATATCGCTCAGGGTGAAATCGTTTCGTTGCTTGGCCCTTCGGGGTGCGGCAAAAGTACTTTGTTAAAAATGTTTGCCGGGCTGGAAAGCCCTACCGCCGGTCAGGTGCGCTGGAATGGTAAGGCAGAACGGGACGAGCACAGCCGTATGGGCATGGTATTTCAGGAAGCCACGCTGATGCCGTGGGCAACTGTTGCCGAAAATGTGCGCCTGCCGCTGGATCTGCGCCGCGAAAACAAAAAGCAGGCTAACCTGCGCGTGTTACAGGCGCTGGAGACTGTAGGGTTAAGTGCCTTTGCCCATGCCCGGCCAAAAGAACTTTCGGGCGGGATGCAAATGCGGGTTTCCCTGGCAAGAGCCCTGGTGACCAACCCCTCGTTATTGTTAATGGATGAACCTTTTGGCGCGCTGGATGAATTCACCCGCCAGCGGCTTGATAGCGAGATTCGCACATTGTGGGCGTCACGTAATCTCACCGTGGTGTTTGTCACACACAGTATTTATGAAGCAGTTTACCTTTCTTCGCGCGTAATTGTGATGGGAGCACGGCCAGGCAGAGTGGTTGCCGATATCGCCATCGACGGCCCACAAGACAGGGATTCAGGGTTTCGGACTTCAGAACGTTTTATTCGCCAGTGCGCATTATTGTCGGCACAACTGGAACAGGCCAGTGGAGGTCAGCATGACTAAGCCGTTGTTCGATAACCCGGCCATGCGCCGTGCTGTGTGGCCGGTGTTACTGGGCCTGGTGGTAATCGGTGCCTGGGAGGTGTGTTTCCGCCAGTTTGCTGTGCCGGTGTGGCTGGCGCCAAAACCCAGCGATATTGCTGTTGTGCTTTACCAACAGTGGCCTGCTCTTCTGGGGAGTTTTTGGGTCACACTGAAAGTCACCTTGCTGGCTTTTATGCTGGCGGTGTGTATTGGTACCGCCGTCGCGTTTTTATTTGTTCAAAGCCGGGTGATTGAATCCTGCCTGATGCCCTGGGCTATTCTGTTTCAGGTTACACCTGTAGTTGCTATTGCACCGCTGGTAATCATCTGGATCCACAACACCACGCTGGCACTGGTGGTGTGTGCAATGCTGGTCGCTGTCTTTCCGGTATTAACCAACACCACCCTGGGGTTACGCAGTGTCAGCCCGGGGCTGGTTAACCTGTTTCGTATCAACCAGGCGACCCGCTGGCAGGAACTGATGCGCCTGCGCCTGCCTGCGGCACTGCCGCATTTTTTCAGTGGGTTACGCGTTGCCTCAGGGCTGGCGCTAATTGGCGCCGTGGTCGCTGAGTTTGTTGCCGGTACGGGGGGAACAGGCGCAGGGCTTGCCTGGCAAATTCTGCAAGCCGGGTTCCAGCTCAACCTGCCCTTGATGTTCGCCGCCCTGTTTTTAATTACCTGCACTGGTCTGGGTTTATTCTGCCTGATGTCACTGCTCAGCCACTACTTCCTGCGTCACTGGCATGAAAGCGCACAATAAACCACAAGGAGTTGAGATGACTCGTTTACTGATTAAGCACTGCCACACCATTATGACCGGTCTGGCTGGTGACCTGGCCCGGCACCGTGGGCACGATATTCTGGTTGAAGACGGCACCATCACAGCTATTGGTGACCTGGATACTCCTGACAACACACCTGTTTTGGATGCTCAGGGCTGTATTGCCTACCCCGGCTGGGTTAACACCCATCATCATTTGTTCCAGTCGCTACTTAAAGGTGAAGCCGGTGGGCTTAACCAAAGCCTTGGCGCATGGCTTGCTGCCACGCCTTACCGTTACCGGGCTGCGTTCGATGAACAGACGTTTCGTATTGCCGCCCGTGTTGGCCTGGTTGAGTTACTGCGTTCCGGGTGCACTACGGTGGCCGATCACCACTACCTGTACTGGCCCGGCATGCCCTTTGACAGCGCCGATATTCTGTTTGAAGAAGCCAGTGCATTAGGGATCCGTTTTGTGTTATGCCGGGGCGGAGCCACACAAACACGTGGTCTTGAGGAGAATTTACCTCAGGCGTTGCGCCCGGAAAAATTTGATAGCTGGATGGCAGATATGCAGCGGCTTACCCACCGTTATCACCAGGCAAGCGAGACAGCCATGCGCCAGGTGGTCATGGCCCCAACCAGCTCGCTGCACTCCACTACCCCGGAACAATTGCGCGAATGTGCAGATCTTGCTCGCCGCTGTGGAATTCGCCTGCACAGCCACCTGTCTGAAACGGTGGATTACCTTGATGCCGCACGGAGTAAGTTCGCCATGACGCCGGTTGAGTTTTGTGCGGAATATGGCTGGACCGGCCCGGATGTCTGGTTCGCGCATCTGGTGAAGTTGTTGCCGGAAGAAATTGCCCTGTTGGGGGCAACCGGTACAGGTATTGCGCATTGCCCGCAAAGTAATGGGCGTCTTGGCAGTGGCATTGCCGATATTATTGGCCTTGAGCAGGCAGGTGTGAAAATTTCGCTTGGCGTGGACGGTGCCGGTTCGAACGAAGCGGCAGATATGATTAGTGAAACCCATGCAGCCTGGTTAATGCAGCGCGCACGCAAAGGCATGCTGGCAACCCCGCGCTATGATGGCGGCCAGTGGGAAGGTGGCGGTGACGCAGCAACGGTTGAAGACGTTATCCGCTGGGGAACATCAGGGGGAGCGGCAGTGCTGGGGCTCAATGGCACCGGTTCACTGGCCCCGGGGATGGCGGCTGATATCGCGTTGTACCAACTGGATGACCCACGTTACTTTGGGTTGCACGACCCGGCAATTGCGCCAGTTGCCAGTGGCGGGCGGGCAGCTTTGCGGGCATTACTGTGCGCTGGCCGGGTGATTATGGAAAACGACACGCTTGCGGGTGTTGACCTGGCCCAACTTGGGCGTGACGCCGCCAGTGCAGTGCTACAGCTACAAACCCGGGCCGGGCTGCGCCGCTAATTCACAATTACACTGCTTATATCAACGGGTCGGCAATGCTCAGTAGCAATGAACATTGCCGGTTTACCTGATTTATCTGCATGTGTTTTCTGACATAAAACTTTATTCAACTCACAAAAAATTAACATTATCGAAAATTTTTTTACTTACCGGTTATTTTTAAGTCTTTCTTAATCATGGCTGCGTACTGTTTGCTCATCGGCACTGATTGCGGAGAACAGACAGATGGATTCAGCCATACCCTGGCAACTTACCTGGTCTTCGTCACGGACAGATGAAGCACAACTGCGCCAGTTTATCCAACTGGCCTATCATCGTGAATTTGGCGCACAGATCCCTTCGTTTCTCCCCTGGTTACTGGGAATTTATGATAAGCAGGGGCAGTTGTGCGCGGCATGTGGTGTACAGCCTGCGCAAGATTCTGTGTTATTCCTTGAACAATATTTGGATGAGCCAGTAGAAACACGGCTTTCCACGCTGTCTGCTCAGCCCATCTCCCGTAATGGCATCATTGAAATAGGTAATTTTGCAGCAAGTAATGGCGCGGCAGCCCGGGTGATGTTTGCTGGCGTTTGCCTGTTGCTGTCTGCCTGGGGCTTCAGCCATATTGCTTTCACTGGCACCCATAAGATTCGCAATATTTTTTCCCGTTTACGTATGCAACCTGTCGCTCTGGGTCAGGCCCTCGCCTCGCGCCTGACTCAGCCGGACACCAATTGGGGCAGTTATTACCAGAACAAGCCCATGGTGATGGCAGGTGAACTGGCCCATGGCATGGATGTATTACGTCACCAGTCAATGCTACTGACTTTGTTCCGTGAATTACCCCCCGCCCCATGGTTTGATGAAAAGGAGCGTAATCATGCTTAGTTCAGCTCTTGAATCCCTCGCCCTGAATTACCCTGGTCAACCTGCGGTAAATGGCCTTGCCGGCCCGGTTACCTGGCGTGAATTAAACGACCATGTTTGCCGGATGGCGACCATTCTGACTCAAAACAACATTCGCCGCCTGGCGGTGGAACTGGATAACGGCCTGCCGTGGGTTATTGCGGACCTGGCCTGCCTGAAAGCCGGTGTTGTGATGATTCCGGTTCCACTATTTTTTAGTGAACAACAGAAAGACTGGTTGCTACTGAGCAGCAGCGCAGATGCCCGCCTGGCGACCAGTGGTAAAGAGAGCTGGCACACACTGGACTGCCCCAATGGCATTTTGCAGCAACGCCGGGTGGATGTCCCGGCGCCACTGGCACACGACACAGTAAAAATCACCTTCACTTCTGGCACTACCGGGGAGCCTAAAGGTGTATGCCTGCGCGAGAAAGGCATTAATTTCACCACGCAAGCCCTGGCAAAACGCCTTGCTCCGCTGGGCATAGAACGCCACCTGGTGGTATTGCCCTTCGCTACCTTACTGGAAAATTTATGTGGCCTGTACCTGCCACTCACCCTCGGTGTTGAAACCGTAGTGTTGCCCCTGGCTGAAGTTGGATTTCGCGGTTCCAGTGAGTTCGACCTGGAGCAATTTATTACCACACTGACCAACTGGCAGCCACAAAGCCTGATTCTGGTTCCTGAATTACTCCGCCTGCTGCTGTTAGCCGCGCAACGCAGCCCTGAAGCTGTTCGCAGCCTGAAATTTGTGGCGGTGGGCGGTGGCAAAGTCCCCCCGGCGCTGCTGCTCCAGGCGCGTAAGTTTGGGTTGCCGGTATACGAAGGGTATGGCTTGTCCGAATGTGGCTCCGTTGTGGCACTGAATGTTCCCGGTGAAGACAAACCCGGCACAGTTGGGAAACCCCTTGAAGGGCTGGAACTCCAGGTTGACGCTAACGATGTGCTGCATGTCAGTGGGCCGGTTGCGATGGCAGGTTATCTGGGCCACGCCGATTCAGGCAATGCAATTGATACCGGCGATATCGCCCGTGTTGATGACCAGGGTTTTCTTGCCATTGAAGGCCGCCACAAGCATATCCAAATTACTGCTTTTGGCCGCAATTTTTCCCCAGAATGGGTGGAATCTGAAGCGATGCTCTGCCCGGCGGTGTTGCGGCTGGTGGTGTACGGTGAGGGTTTAACCCGCAATGTTGCACTGGTTCATTGCCTGCCCGGGCACGAAGAACAGGCACGGGCTCAACTGGATGCCCTTAACGAAAGGCTGCCGGATTATGTACGTATCGGGCCGCTGATATTCACTGATGAAATAGCAAAACCCCCGTTTGTTACCCCTAACGGACGACTACGACGACGGGCTGTTTACCACCATTTTTTTGCTAATAACCCACTTTCTCAGGCGGAGACTAACCATGGCATTTTATCAACAGCTCGTTGCCCAGACTGTCAGCGCCAGGCGGCAGATGCTGAACAGCGTCATTATTGACCGCTGCAGCAAAGGACAGGTAACACGCAACGCATATTGTTACTTTCTTACCCAGGCTTACCACCATGTTCGCCATACCGTACCGTTGTTAATGGCAGCCGGTAGCCGCCTTGATAATGACCATGAACCGGTTCGTGCCGCGATTGTGGAATATATCCGGGAGGAATATGGGCACCATGAGTGGATCCTGAACGATCTGCGTACTTGTGGGGGGGATGCGCTGGCCGCCCAGCATAATGGCCCTGGTCGGGCAATCAGCCTGATGGTGCCGTGGCTGTATTACCAGATTGAGCACCATAACCCGATGGCGATTTTTGGCATGGTTCATGTGCTGGAAGGTACCAGTGTCAGTATTGCCACTGCAGTAGCAAAACAGCTTAAAAAAAATCTCGAGTTACCAGACAACGCATTCAGCTACCTGAATTCCCATGGTGAGCTGGATAAATCCCATGTGGAGTTTTTTATCCGTCTGATGGATGAGGTGACGCATCCACAGGATCAGGCGGCGATTATTCATGCTGCACAAATGGTTTACCAGTTGTATGCAGAAATGTTGGCAGAAGTTGCCGGAGTTTACTGATGAAACTGACGGACAAACGCGTGTTACTGACCGGTGCAAGTGGAGGAATTGGCCAGGCGCTGGCTTTTGAACTCGCTTCACTGGGAGCCAGACTGATTCTGGTTGGGCGTAATGGCCCGGCAATGAATGAACTGGTTAAGCGCCTGCCTGCGCCGGAAAATCACCAGGTTATGACTGTTAACAACTACAGCCATGATGAGATTAGCCAGTTGCGAGAACTACTGCAGTATGAACCCCGGCTGGATGTGCTCATCAACAACGCAGGTACTCAGTGCTTCCGCTGGCTGGAAAAACAGTCGTTTGGCGATATTCATGCGCAACTTTATACCAACACAGAAGTGCCGATTTTGCTCACCCGGGTACTACTGGACAGGTTTAATGCCGAAGGCATGGTGGTTAACGTCGGGTCTATCATGGGCGATATCGGCTATCCTGGTTACAGCCTGTACTGCGCCAGTAAATTCGCATTGCGCGGGTTCAGTGAGGCTTTGAGCCGGGAACTGGCAGACACCGGTATTCGTGTAGTGTATGTCGCTCCCCGCGCCACCGATACGCCACTGAACAGCGAAGCCATGGTTGAAATGAACCGGTTGCTCGGTAATAAGAGCGATTCGCCGCAATGGGTAGCCAGCCAGATAATCGCCGCTATGCATAAACGGCGTTCGCGAACCCGCCTTGGCTTTCCTGAACGGTTCTTTGTGAAGATCAATGCCTTGATACCCGCGCTGGTTGACAACGCGCTAATACGTAAACTGGCAATCATTCAGCAATTTGCCCGGGCCAGCCTGACTCCAGGAGCAAAAAAATCATGAAACAGCGTGTTTATATTACGGGCTTACTGCTACTGCCCACAGTAGCACTTGCGGCCCCGACCATTACCAGTGTTCAGCAGCAATGGTCTGTTTGCCAGTACGCGACGTTGTCGGCACAGAAAAAAAACTGCCTCAAAGCGCTAAGCCAGGAAGTGCATGCGCAGGTGTCCGGGCAGCAAAACAAAAATGCCGACTGGCTGATTTGGTCTGGTATTGTTGACAGCACTCTGGCTGGTGAAGAAGGCGGCCTGACCGGGCTGGGTCTGGTGAAACAGGCACGCCAGGCGCTGGAGGACTCACTTAAGCTCGACCCTCAGGCGTTATCCGGCTCCGCATGGACAAGCCTTGGTGTTTTATATTACCAGGTGCCAGGCTGGCCAATCGGTTTTGGTGATAAGGACAAGGCCCGGGAATACCTTAACAAAGCCCTGGCACTTAATCCTGATGGCATCGATTCTAATTACTTTTATGGCGATTTTTTATTGAACACAGGTAATAAAGCTGAAGCCAGACGCTATCTGGAAAAAGCCCTGAAAGCACCAGCCCGGCCCGGCAGAGAGCTGGCAGATAATGGCCGGCGCAAAGAGATAGAACACGACCTGACACAGCTCGAACCGTGAGTGGCAGATTGCCACTTCGTGCTTTTAACTTGCATGTTGTCTGGCAGACTTAAAGCTGCCACTGATATTCTGAGCAGGAATCTGACCGGTTAACGGACACCTTAACCGGTTTTTATGACGATGTCGCAGTTTGACTAAGGACTCTTGCAATGACTATCGACCAGATTGTTCGTAAGCGCTATACCAGCAAAGCTTATGATGGCAGCCGTAAGTTGACACAGGAACAACAGCAACAATTGCTGGATGTACTGCGTTTTGCCCCTTCTTCAGTTAACTCACAGCCCTGGCACTTTTATGCAATAACGTCAGACGAAGCAAAGCAACAGATAATTCCGGCGGTGAGTGAACCTAATGCTGCAAAAATCCAGAATGCTGCTTTGGTAGTGGTTTTTGCAACCCGCACAGCTATTGATGACGCCCACCTGAACGCAGTTCTTGAACAAGAACAGCAGGATGGCCGCTTCATCAATAATGATGCCCGCGACGGTATGGATAAAGGCCGCCGTTATTTTGTTGGCCTGAACAGTACATCGGCAGAAAAACAACGCGAGTGGATGGCACGCCAGGCCTATATCGCGCTGGGTTTCTTGCTGCTGAGCGCTGCATCAATGGGGCTTGATGCCACACCAATCGAAGGTTTCACAGCAGCCAAAATGGATGATGTGCTGGGCCTCGCAGAAAAAGGCCAGACCAGTGTGGTCGTTGCTACAGTTGGTTATCGCAGTGATGCAGATTTTAATGCGAAATTACCGAAATCACGCCTCGGTGAAGACGAAGTAATTACCCTGCTCTAACCCGCTCCGGGCCTGGTTCTCAGGCCCGCTTTTCTTGCTATAAACCCCACTTATTTGGTGACAACGTCACGCATTAGTCATGCAATCTTATTGAATAAATATAAGCCAAACTTATAAAATTCTTACTTCTATGTTTTGCTTCATTAATGAATTGAGGGTAGGATTCTTCGTCATTTTTACACCCTTTCAGTCTAATAAATCCTAATGAAGGGGCAATAACGGCGAACAATTCACCAGAAAGGCAAACGTTTGTCTCTGGTGAGTCAGAAGCCAGGCTTATCGTTAATTAAAGTATTACAGACAGGATTGAGCAGGCATGAAAGCAACATCAAAACAGGCAGCAGAGCAACACGCTGCAAAACGCCGCTGGCTGAATTCACATGAAGCTGGCTATCACAAAGCGATGGGCAACCGCCAGGTACAGATGATTGCCATTGGCGGTGCGATTGGCACCGGGCTGTTTTTAGGTGCTGGTGCGCGCCTTCAGGCCGCGGGCCCCGCACTGGCACTGGTGTATTTAGTGTGCGGTATTTTTTCCTTCTTTATTCTGCGCGCACTGGGTGAGTTAGTGTTGCATCGCCCTTCCAGTGGTAGTTTTGTCTCCTATGCCCGTGAATTTCTCGGTGAGAAAGCGTCTTATGTCGCAGGCTGGATGTATTTTGTGAACTGGGCGATGACCGGCATTGTTGATATCACGGCCGTCGCCTTGTATATGCATTACTGGGGCGCGTTTGGCGATGTTCCTCAATGGATTTTTGCTCTGGCGGCTCTGGGTATTGTCGGCACCATGAACATGATTGGCGTGAAGTGGTTCGCCGAGATGGAGTTTTGGTTTGCTCTGATTAAAGTGCTGGCGATTGTCCTGTTCCTGGTGGTTGGGGTGGTCTTCCTTGGCAGCGGTAAACCGCTTGATGGCGGCGCTACAGGTTTCCATCTGATCACAGACAATGGTGGGATGTTCCCCCACGGTTTATTGCCTGCACTGGTGCTGGTTCAGGGTGTAGTGTTTGCCTTTGCCTCTATTGAACTGGTGGGAACCGCAGCGGGTGAATGTAAAGACCCGGAAACCATGGTGCCAAAAGCTATCAATAGCGTTATCTGGCGTATTGGTCTGTTCTATGTTGGCTCGGTATTGCTGCTGGTGCTGCTGTTACCCTGGAATGCTTACCAGGCCGGGCAGAGTCCATTTGTGACCTTCTTTTCTAAACTGGGTGTGCCTTATGTAGGCAGTATCATGAATATCGTGGTGCTGACGGCAGCGCTTTCCAGCCTGAACTCTGGTCTGTACTCCACCGGGCGTATTCTGCGTTCTATGTCGATGGGCGGTTCTGCACCGCAGTTTATGTCACGGATGAGTAAGCACCACGTTCCTTTCGCGGGTATTTTGGTGACACTGTGCGTGTACGTTGTCGGCGTTTTCCTGAACTATTTAGTGCCTTCTCAAGTTTTTGAAATTGTACTGAACGTGGCATCGCTGGGGATTATTTCCAGTTGGGCATTTATTGTGGTTTGCCAGATGAAACTTCGCCAGGCCATTAAGCAAGGCAAAGCTAAAGACGTGAGCTTCAAACTGCCGGGTGCCCCTTTCACATCCTGGCTGACTCTGCTGTTTTTATTCAGTGTGCTGGTGCTTATGGCGTTTGATTACCCTAACGGCACCTGGACTATTGCGTCGATTCCGTTAATTGCAGTGTTACTGGTTGCGGGCTGGTATGGTGTTCGTCATCGTGTACACCAGATTCACAGTGAGCTGGATTTTGATGCTGAGCCAAAGGCTGATAAAACCGCTGAGTCTGCGCCACAAACGCTTGTACGTGACGCCGAGTAATACTCTGGTGTAATCGGTATGTCATTGCCAGGGAAGGCACTGACAAATAAAAGCGCGTTTCCCCTCACCCTGTAGTGTTTGCTGTGTAAAAACACCCTTCCCGGTTTTTCTCCTGCGATGCCACTCGCCTGGCAAGCTATGCCCTGAAAACCGCACTGGCACAGTGCTATAGCACGTAATGGCTAACTATTTCCTCTTTTCATGTATTTACAAAACATTTACTATGCATTCACAATTGTTATGTAATTACCCATTGAAGTAACAGGCTATTTATGAAAATTTATTCTGCCAGACAGCTCGCTTGCTCTGTCTTGCTGATCCCCGCGAGTGTTATCCCTCAGGCTGCAATAGCTGAACAAACCACCAATAACAGTGACGCTTCTTCAACCATGATTGTCACTGCCACACCGCTCACTCCTTCAGAACTGGATACACCAGCGGCGGTTACAGTGGTTAATGGTGATGATATCCGCCATGCCAAACCCCGGATAAACCTTTCTGAAAGCCTGGGTGAAGTCCCTGGTCTGCAAATCCTCAACCGGCAGAATTATGCACAGGATTTACAGCTGTCAATTCGTGGTTTTGGCGCACGCTCTACCTACGGTGTACGTGGCCTGCGAATTTATGAAGATGGCATCCCTTCAACTATGCCAGATGGTGAAGGCCAGACTTCAAATATTGATTTAAGCAGCGTGGGCAGCATTACTGTTTTGCGTGGCCCGTTTTCAGCACTCTATGGCAGTTCTTCTGGCGGCGTTATTGATATTCAGAGCCAAAAAGGGAAACAGCCCCCTGAGATTGAAGCCAGCAGCTACTACGGCAGTTATGGAACCTGGCGTTATGGACTGAAAGCCTCAGGCGCAACGGGTGATGGTACCCACAGTGGCGATGTTGATTACACCATTTCAACTCAGCGCATGACCACCAAAGGCTACCGTGACCATAGCGGTGCGCGTAAAAACCTGGCCAATGCCCGGCTTGGCGTGCGCCTTAATGATGTCAGCAAACTGACGTTATTGTTTAACAGCGTGGATATTAAAGCCAATGACCCGGGCGGGCTGAGCCGGTCGGAATGGCGCAGTGATCCTCGCCAGTCCCCGCGGGGCGACCAGTACAACACCCGCAAGACCGTCAAACAAACCCAGGCAGGGCTGCGTTATGACAGGCAACTGAGCCTGAATGACGACCTGAGTGTCATGATGTATGCCGGGCAACGGGATATGACGCAGTACCAGTCCATTCCTTATACACCGCAACTGAAGCCCACACACGCAGGCGGTGTTATTGATTTAACCCGCGAATACCAGGGCATTGACACCCGCTGGACACACCGTGGTGATGCCGGGCCAGTTCCCTTCAGTGTAACGACCGGGCTGGATTACGAGAACATGCAGGAACACCGGAAAGGATACGAAAATTTCCATATGGTGGATGGCTCTGCGGTTTATGGCGAGAAAGGTGCACTGCGGCGCGACGAACGTAACCTGATGTGGAACCTTGATCCGTATATCCAGACGCACTGGCAATTGCTCGACAAGCTCAGTCTGGATGCGGGGCTGCGCTATAGTAATGTCTGGTTTGATTCCAACGATCACTATATTACTGCTGATAACGGTGATGGTAGCGGTGATACCAATTACCATAAATGGCTGCCGGTTGGCTCACTTAATTACGCCGTCACAGATGCATGGAATGTTTATTTGTCTGCTGGTCGTGGGTTTGAAACACCCACTATCACGGAACTTTCTTACCGTAATGATGATGCACCTGGGCTGAATTTAAACCTGAAGCCATCAACCAGTAATACCGTTGAACTGGGCAGTAAAACGCGTATTGGTTATGGGTTACTCAGTGCTGCCATTTTCCAGACTGACACCGATAATGAAATTGTGGTGGACAGTAGCTCTGGCGGCCGTACCACCTATAAAAATGCCGGTGAAACACGCCGTCGCGGTGTTGAACTGGGGCTCGATGAACAATTTGCGGATAACTGGAAACTGAAACTTGCCTGGACCTGGCTTGATGCCACCTACCAGTCAAATGTGTGCAGTGACAGTAACTGTAATGGTAACCGTATTCCGGGAATCGCCCGTAATAATGCCTGGGCCTCTTTGGGCTGGGAGCAGGAAGATGGCTGGTATGCCAGTGGCGATATTCATTACCTGAGCAGTATTATGGCAGACGATGAAAACACCGCCAAAGCGCCCTCCTGGACTACTGTCGGGCTAACAAGCGGCTACAAATTCCGTTACAGCAACATGCTGGTTGATGCATATACTCGCGTCGATAACCTGTTTGATAAAGAGTATGTGGGTTCAGTGATTGTCAACGAGAGTAACGGGCGCTATTACGAACCGGCTCCTGGCCGTAATTATGGTGTTGGTTTGTCCGTCACCTGGCAATTTCAGTAAATTTTAAACGTAAATTTAAAACGTAGTGCAAACATGGGTGGTAAGTAACTCTTACCACCCATGTTTTTTATGTCGTAAAAACAGGCTGTATTATTTCACACCTGCGTTGTTATGTTTTGCGTGTTATTTCGCCGCAAGACTTTTATGACTGAGCCTCAGCATTAAAAAAATGGGTCATTGCCAGTTGGTTGCTGTGCTCTATTGCTAAAACCAGTTCATCCTGTGCCCTGGCAACATCTTTCTTTTTTATCGCTTCCAGCAGTGCATCGTAACTGTGGCGGTGCTGAGTAATATGTTCAGGCACCTGGCGCAGAAAATGAAAACAAGGGCCAACACGGATCCACAACTGCTCTATCATTCCCAGTAGTAGTGGCAATTGGGCTTGTTCATATAAAGCAAAACGAAACTCGCGCTGTGCCTGAAGAGCACTGTGGGCATCACCTTTATCGCGGGCTGTATTAAACATCTCACTAAGCTCAGCCAGTTGTGCCATATTTCCCAGCGGCTGGCGCTCAATGAGGCTCTGAATCGCCACCCCTTCTAACTCCTTACGAATCAGGGCAATTTCATCAAATTGTGACCGGGTGATTTTAGGCACAGTAAATGCCTGTGCCGGTGCAATACATAATGCACCTTCTGCGACCAGGCGTAATACAGCCTCGCG
Source organism: Mangrovibacter sp. MFB070 (assembly GCF_000705335.1). NCBI lineage: Bacteria > Pseudomonadati > Pseudomonadota > Gammaproteobacteria > Enterobacterales > Enterobacteriaceae > Mangrovibacter > Mangrovibacter sp. MFB070. The sequence continues at coordinate 76,567 of NZ_JJMI01000039.1, read as the reverse complement.
TACCGGGGTAATACTGACATGCATTTCTTCTGCAATATCACGCGTATTCAGACGCTCGCCGGGTGCCATTTGGGCAGCAATAAGCGCGTGTTTAAGACGTAACTCAACCTGCATGGTTAAACTCAGGTGTTGTGCATTGTGCAAATCCAGCATCATTCCCTCCCTGTTATGGACACATAAAAAAACCTCCCGGGCCAATAGAGCGCGGGATGGAACACGTATTGCGTGAGTGTCTAAATAAAATAAACAGCCAAAAAGCGTATTTTTAATCGTTATAAATATGAGTAACTTAATAAATCATACTATAACGGCATTGAGTGTGGATGACTTTAGGAACAATACGCAATTTCACTTTTTTTAAGTCAAATTATTACAATTTTCAGGAGGGTAGATTTAACCTGACAACAATATATATACAGGACTTGTCTGATTCGTTGCGAAATTCGCAATCATTTGGCGGCCCTAACTCAAGGCAGTCACCCTGCTCCATTTCATGGCGAACATTACCTTCAACAAAAACTAATGCACCTTGCTGTACCCAAATTAACTGACGTGCAAGTGCATATGCCGCAGCAGGCATTGGCACATGCTGGTGAGCAGGTAATTCAACCTGCACCAGGTCAACAGGCATGTCGCTGCGTGGTGAAAGATGGCGTCTGATGTAGCCAGTTTGGGGATCCTGCCACACGGGTTGTTGCCCATAGCGGAGTAAACGCCCGGATGTCATTTCCGCACGGGCAATTAGCGTGGACATACTTATGCCCAACGCCCCGGAGAGCCTTGCCAGCAGAGTTGCCGTCGGGCTGCTTTCGCCCCGCTCTATCTTATGAATCATAGCCCGAGAAACCCCGGCTTTTTCCGCCAGTTCACTGACAGACCAGCCATGAGATTCACGTTCTATTCGAATCCGTTGACAGATTCGTTGATTTAAACCGTCTATTATATTATTCATATAGTCCATTATAGTGACACTTTTGAAAAATATCACCAGGAGTGATGTATGCACATTCGTCAGGGGACAGAGGCAGACTGCGAGGCGATTGCCGAGATTTACAATCACGCAGTAAAACATACCGCAGCAATCTGGAACGACAAAACAGTAGATACAGAAAACCGGGTTAACTGGTTGCGTCAGCGCCAGGATAAGGGGTTCCCGGTGCGGGTCGCTGAGGAAAATGGTGCTGTTATCGGTTACGCATCATATGGGGACTGGCGGCCTTTTGATGGCTTTCGCCACAGTGTTGAACATTCTGTATATGTCCACCCCAGCCATAGCAGAAAAGGTATCGGGCGTGCGCTATTAGCGGATTTGGTTGATGTTGCCCGCGATAAAGGCGTGCATGTCATGGTTGCAGCGATTGAATCGCAGAACATGGCATCACTCCACCTCCATGAACAACTCGGTTTTGTGGTGACCGGGCAAATGCCGCAGGTGGGCACTAAATTTGGCCGTTGGCTGGATTTAACCTTTATGCAATTGCAACTGGATACCCGCACTGATCCGGACAGCCGCCCATGAGTAACCCGCTTACCCTGCTCTGCCTGGTGCTGGCAGGCGTTGGGTTAGTTATTCAGAACACTTTGATGGTGCGTATAACGCAGTCCTCCTCGAGTGTACTGATTGCCATGCTTCTTAATTCACTGGTAGGTATTGTGCTGTTTTGCGCTTTTCTGCTTGCCCGCAATGGTACTGGTGGTTTTGTTGAACTGGCACGCAGCATCCACTGGTGGACTGTTATTCCGGGGTTACTGGGTTCATTTTTTGTTTTTGCCAGCATTCAGGGTTACCAGTTTCTGGGTGCAGCAACCACCATTGCAGTGCTGGTTGCCAGCCAGCTTATTGGTGGCCTGGTGATGGATATTATGCGCAGTGGTGGTGTTGGTTTTCGGGCATTAGTCAGCCCATTATGTGGTGCCATTTTGCTGATTATTGGTGCCTGGCTGGTTGCACGTCGCGAATTCTGAATTTAAGGCCTGCGTGAATTTCTCCACAGATTCTTCATTTTTTAGCCGTGGCATTCTGGCAAAGTGCCCTTCCTGCACATCGTGTTCAGGGTTGTATGAGAAGGTTGCTATGAAAAAGTGTGTAATGGTTTTATGTGCAGCACTGGCAATTGCCAGTCTGTCTGGTTGTGTACCCTGGTGGGGGCCTGGCCCCGGCGGGCATGGCGGAGGTGGCGGTGGCGGCGGCCCGGGAATGATGATGGGTGGCGGCCCCCACGGTTAAACGTGTTACTCGGTGAACGGGTAATACAGAGTAAAAAACGTCTTCGCAAGGAGACGTTTTTTATTGTAGCTACGGCTGTTTATGCACCGGGATTTCACCACCCTCACGTAAATGTGCAACCCGTTCGTCTGGCGACTCCTGGTCTTCTTTATGGCGCTGGCCATGGTGGGCAATGGTGATACGCAGCCGTTGTTGCTGCTCATACCTGAATTCACGCGTCAATTCGGCGTTATTGCTCAACTCAACCAGTAATTCATTCATTGGAATGATTTGATTAGAACGAATCGCCTCGTCCACCTGGGCAATGATGGTTTCCTGATTTGACATGCTCACCTCCTGTTTTAAATATAAGAATGCCCGGCTCAGCCGGCAACTGCATTATCTGCCTGCCCCCGGGCATAGTGTGTGGCAAAACGTTGCAGTATTTGCGCACTCCATGGTGTCTGGCTGATTCCGGTTTCTAATTCAGCCTGTTGTTGCGCTGGCATAGCGTGTTTATTTGCCCGGTAGCGGATAATCTCCCGCATTATCTGCCCTGAGAATTCCGGATGAAATTGCACAGACAAAGCCTCCGGTGAGTAACGAATTATCTGGTGTGAGTCATGGGCTGATGAGCCCAGTACTTCGGCCCCGGGAGGTGGTACCAGCACACTTTGTTCATGGGTCAGAAAAGCGTCAAATGATTCTGGAAATGAGCCTAATAACGGGTCTGTTCCCGGACGGGGGGCACACCATACGGTTTTCTGCCCGATTTCCGGCCCTTCTGGGTGGTAACCCACTTCGCCACCTAATGCCCATGACATCAATTGATGGCCATAACAAATCCCCAACAACGGCACCCGATTGTCCATCAGCATCCGCACCCAGGCGCCCGTGGCGTCGCTCCAGGGTTCATGATCCGTCACCATTGACCATGACCCGCTAATCACCACCGCACTCAGCTCATGTGCCGCAGGCAATATTTCACCCAAAAATGGCCGCACCACCCTTACCGGGCACGACGGGCCAAGAGCCTGCGCAAACCAGGCAGCCTGGTCGCCAATAGATTCCTGTAAAACTGCCGGGGGATACCCCATTTGCACAACCAACAGCGGGCGCGATGAGACCATGGTTTGCTCCTTTTTTGATACAACAGCTGCCTGTTCGCCTGATACTTACCTGTTAGTATTTCTGTTTGTCATTTTTTCTGCGGCTCGTCAAGCAGTTAGCAGAAAAGTGAAAGCGCTTTTTCTGGTTTAGTCAAGAAAAAGCCACTGTATTAATAGCGCGATGATTTGCCCATTTTGCCCTCTCTTCTGCCGTTTAGCTTCCCTAAGTGCAATTTATAGTAAAAACGTGAAGATAGCTTTTGAGACCAACACTGTGGCAAAAACACTATTACGTAGCGGTTTTCTTGATGATTTTCTGGCCCTTGGCGAGAACGGCCAGCCTGTGTTTGATTCCGCGCGGCAAATTCGTGAAACCTTGCGTTTGCGTCGCCTGCAGGTTGTTGCAGACAGCCTGGCTATCCCTCAACTTAATGATGATGGTGACCGGGTAGACTGGTATGCCAGCTTTTCGGGAAAAGTCACCACATGGAGCGGTGCCAGCGACAGCCAGCGCAAACAAGCATTAAAAACGCTGGAAAAGTACGTTGATAACATCACCACTCTGAGCCAGCGCTGTTTGCAGTCCGGGAATGCTTCGATTCAGTTATTTGGCGCATTGCTGGCAAAGGCTGTGCATTTCCCAGGAGCAAACCATTTATTTCTGGTTGATGATAAACCTGTCATTACTTTTTGGGGATTCCTGCAACTGAATCAGGATATGCAGGACGATGTTCTGCAGTGTTTACGCCACCAGGAGCCTGTTGTACCGGTGGTGATACCTGAACCAGAGCACGAAGAACCTGAACCGCTGGTCAGCCAACCCGCAATCAGCTCGCCTGACGAACCATTACTGTACAGCAAACCAAAACAGGCGGCTCCCAATGTGGAAACATTGAATGCTGTCTACGCGGAAGATTCGGATACACCTGAAGAAGCACCAGTGGCGCCAGCCGCGCCTGCCCCTGTAATAGCCAAAAAACGGCCAGTGTGGCTTTTGCCTGCCGCCGCAGCCGTGGCAGTCGCGATTGCCGCACCTGCAGTTTGGTGGGGTATGAGCCAGCACAGTGCCCCCGTTCAGGCCAGCGCTGTGCAACCTGTGCAACCCGTTGCTCCCAAAGTGGCTATAGCTCCGCTACCCATGACACTACCTGTTGCCAGTGCAACCGTTGTGGCACCTCCACCACCACCTCCTCCGCCACAGCAAGAGATTAAGCCAGTAGCACCGCCGAAAAATGCTCTGGAAATGCCGGTAACAGATGTGCGGATGGGCACCACCCGTTTCCTTAATGGTAACTGGCGAGTGGTGGTAAAACCACTGAATGGGCTGGATGTGCCCGAGGTGATGCATTACCAGATCCAAAAAAATAAAGGGACCGTGCGCTTTAACCCCGAGAAAAATGTGACCTGCCGGGCGGAGATCTTTTCTGGTTTGCTGAAAACTGGTCAGTTGATGATTAAACCCCGTGGTAGCGCGCGGTGCAGTAATGGCAGCCGTTATCCCATGCCGGAAATTGCCTGTGAACAGGGTGAAAACAACTTCGCTGTTTGTAGCGCAAACTACAGCGAGCACCCGGCAACGCCTGTAACGTTAATTAAAGTGAGTAAGTAACCCATGCTGGCACCCCTGAGTGATTACAAACAAAGCGTCACGCTGATTCAGAATAGCGGTGTGCAGTTTCTGGATTTTGGCGTAACGCCTTTTGATATGCCCAACCAGGGCTGTTTCGTCCGTAAAACAGCAAACGGGCCGTTACTGCGCCTTGATTACGATATTATTCCTGGGAAATACAGCCTGCCCACTCTCGATGCCAGTGCTCCTGAAGTGGTTAAACCGGAAGTGACCCAACCACTCAGCCAGTCACTGCAAATGATGGATGGTGTATGGTTGCCCCTTCCTTTCCTGCGCTTCAACCCGCCCCGCACTTTTGTGGGTGGCCCGGATAACTGGGCTCGTATTCAGATTCGCCAACTGGCATCGCCAGACAGCAAAGGCAATACCCACCGTATTGTCGTCGCTTTTGATACTCAACTGGCAGAAGATGAACATCTCGGCGGCCTGGCGCCGCTGCAAAGTGATGTGCGTAATGGCACGCGCTTTACTCTGGCCTGGCAGAATCAGGATGTGGCGGAATTTCTGGACCAAACCTGGGTCGATGGCTGGTTGCGTGAAGTTTTCACCCAGTACGCTACTCGCGAACAAGGGCGTAGCGAAGAAGATATTGCACGTTCGATGAAGTTGTTTGAGTACCAGGCTCACTGGATGAATGTGCTCACCCTGCTTAGCTCGCTCAACATTCCTGAAGTGAAAATTGTTGGTGAAACCCTGCAAACGCCGGCGATCCCGGTCGATTTGGTACTGGATGTAGGTAATACCCATACCTGCGGCGTATTGATTGAAGACCATGGCCCAACAAACGACGGTTTACGCCAGACAATGGCCCTACAGATTCGTAATTTAAGCGAGCCGCAGTACCTGAATGCCCTGATGTTTACCAGCCGGATGGAGTTTAATGAAGCGCGGTTTGGTAAAACCCATTTTTCTGTTGAAAGTGGTCGTGATGAAGCGTTTATGTGGCCTGCTATTGTGCGCGTAGGCGATGAAGCGCGTAACCTGGCAATAGCGCGCCGTGGTACCGAGGGCAACAGTGGCATCTCCAGCCCGCGCCGTTACCTGTGGGATGAAACACCAGGTAATGAAGAGTGGCGTTTTAGCCAGTTTAATACCCATACCCAGCGTGAGCCTATGGCAACCGCCTGGCCGTTAATGAACCTGATGAATGATGAGGGGCAACCACTGTATCAGTTGCCGCCAGATGAACGCCTGCCAGTGTTTTCCCCCCATTACACGCGTAGCTCATTAATGATGCATATGCTGTGTGAGCTGCTGATGCAGGCGCTGGCGCAAATCAATAGTGTTTCCAGCCGTCTGGCTCAGGGTTACCCCACTTCACCTCGCCAGTTAAGAACACTGATTTTGACGTTACCATCGGCAATGCCGAAACAAGAGAAAGCCATTTTCCGCCAGAGAATGGAAGATGCGATTGCGGTTATCTGGAAAGCGCTGGGCTGGCATCCGGCCGACGACGATTTTTCCCGCCCGGCAGAGCGCCAGCGCACTATTGTTCCGGTGCCAGCAATTCACCTTGACTGGGATGAAGCCAGTTGTGGTCAGCTAGTCTGGTTATATAACGAAGCCGTGATGAAATTTGCTGGTAAAACGGATCAGTTTTTCTCCACACTGGCCCGTAAAGACCGCCTGGCAGACGATGAACAACCGGGCCGGGCAATTCGTGTGGCAACCATTGATATTGGTGGCGGCACAACCGATATGGCAATTACCCGCTATCAACTGGATGAAGGTACTGGCAGCAACGTAAAAATCGCCCCGACATTACTGTTCCGCGAAGGGTTTAAAATTGCCGGTGATGATATTCTGCTCGATGTAATTCAACTGGCTATTTTACCCGCGCTTGAGCAGGCTTTTCAGCAAGCCGGCGTGGTAGACGCATCTGGCCTTATGGGGCATTTGTTTGGTGAATCCGGGCGGATGGACACCCAGGGGATTTTGCGCCAGCAAGCTGCTTTGCAACTGTTTATGCCATTGGGGCACAAATTATTGAGCGCCTGGGAAGAACAGGACTCCAGTGACCCACAATCCGGGCTTTACAGTACTTTCGGCGATTTGCTGACAACTGCGCCGGGTGAAAATGTTCTCCAGTACATTAATAAAGCCGTACAAGGGGCATTACCTCCGCAGAGTGACGGGTTCAACCTGATGGCCGTACCTCTTGATGTACCTTTCTCCATGCTCCATGACGCCTTAATGACGGGAAAATTCCGCATAACCGCGCCATTGCATGCACTGTGTGAAGCAGTATCGCACTATTGCTGTGACGTATTATTAATCACCGGCAGGCCTGGTTGCCTGCCTGGGGTTCAGGCACTTATTCGTTACCTGCAACCCGTGCCTGTTAACCGCCTGGTGTGGCTGGAAAACTACCCGGTTCATGAATGGTACCCGTTCAGTGAACAAGGGCGAATTGGCAACCCTAAATCCACTGCGGCCATTGGCGCGATGCTGTGCAGCCTGGCGCTGGACCTGCGGCTACCGGGTTTTAACTTCAAGGCTGCGGATATCAAGGCCTACTCAACCATTCGCCATCTGGGTGTTCTGGACAGCAACAACATGTTGAGTGAAGAAAATGTTTGGTATCAGGATATTGACCTGGATAACCCGGGCGAGAAACTGGCTACTAAAGTAAGTTTCCCCTTGCGCGGAAACGTGACGCTGGGTTTCCGGCAACTGGATAACGCCCGCTGGCCTGCCACGCCGCTGTATACCTTATCGATTGACGATGCCGGGCTGTCCCGCGCCATTGCTGGTGATGGTGTACTGAATGTTCGCCTGCAGCTCCAGACTCACGGTGGTGATACCCCGTTGTCGTTTGAACTGGCAGACGCGTGGTTACAGGACGGGCGCAAAGTGCCGTTGTCGCAGTTAAGCCTGAAACTCAATACGCTGGCTTACCGGCAAAACAGCGCAAATTATTACTGGATTGATAGTGGGAGCGTCTACGCATGAGCCGTAAAATAACCACTGCGGATACGCTGGCCGCACTGATTAACTGGGTTGAGAAGTACCGTGCGCAGGCCAGTATACTGGATGAAGATGGTGACCGTTTGTGCCAGCATGTTCAGGCAAAACAATTCAGGCTGAACCAGCTCGAACAGTCTCTTGAATCCCCGCCAACACTGGGGCTTTACGGCCAGGGCCATGAAGCAAAATCATGGCTGTTACGTACTCTGACTGACAGCCCGGATGGGCGCGTACAGGTTAGTGCTCAGGGGCGGAGTATTGATTACTTAAGCCATATTCAACCCGGGCATACTTCAGCAACCATGGCCGTGCGTTTCACTGCGCAACCGCAAACCACCGCCAAAGGCTACCCGGTTACTTTACGTTTGCTGAGTGAAATAGCGTTAGTTGCGCTGTTTATGAGCCACTATCACCATCAGCCAGGCTTGCAGGCATTGCCATCTGCCCGCCTGCAAAACCGGTTACAGCAGGCAGCCTTGCGCCGCCAGCCGGGGATACAAACTAACGTGAATCCGCAAGAAGTTAGTTTACTGGCCCGCCACTGGGCACAACTTCCGGCACGTAAAACCTGGCAAATTGATGAAGCTGACTGGTTCCGGATAGCCCGGTTGTTGCCAGAGCTGGGTCTTGATGACCGCCAGAGCCTGTATAGTTTGTTTTGGGGAGATAACCCGGAGCTGACCACTCAATGGCGTACTCTGGCCGACGCACTGGCACGGCTTAATGGCGCACAAACTGTTTGTGCGCCACTGGATCTTCTGGTGGATGCCTTCTCACTGCCAACTGAGAATTTTCTTTGCCCGGCCGAATTCGCCATCGACCATGACCAGGGTGATGTGATTGTTTGCCCGGTGCAGCTTAACCGGGTTGAAGGCCAGGTCAGTATCGCACTCTCTTCCCTGGCGCTGCTGTGTTATGAAGTGGTGTTTACCCTGGCGGCTGCGCCAGCGCTGGATGGCGTTGATCTGTTGGATCTCCCGCCTTATGGCGCGCCAGAGTCATTACAAAAAACCCGAGCGCTGATACTACCGGATTTATATGCATGGCAGGCCAGCCCTGATTTACTGCTGATTAACCAGGCGGTTTCTTCCCGCCAGGACATTTATCCAGTTAGCCAGTTACTGAAACGCTGGCAACAGGCCACACAGGCCGTGGCTGAAAATGGCGATAATCTGCCCGGTATGGCCTGGGTTATTACACCATTTGACGGTCGCCAAAACGGGCAAACCCCACTTGATGACGGGTTGCAGCGGTTGTGCGGGAAACCCGGTGTTGACTGGGGAACATTGCAGGCGCTGGATGAACATAACCTGTCGCGCCTTAAACGCTGGCTGCAGGATGCGCTGACTCAGGAACGCCATCAGTCACGCCTGGCAGCACTGACTGCCCGGTTGCGTGCAGAAATCTGCTTGCTATTTTCGCCTTATGCAGCAACTGAACAGGCAGAACCGGAACAGGCCAAATCACTGGCCAGCCAACTGGTGCGAACATTACAACGCCAGGCAGAGCATCATGGCGAAATTATCAGTGGGCTGTTACCGCCGACCAGGTTAACTGACAGTTTGAACAACGACCAGAAGCAGCCCGTTCTGAGTACATTACCTATCTTTGATCCTGGCCTTGATTTATTCAGTGATGAACCAGCCCCGGCAGCGGCTGACAATGCTTCGGCACTTCCTGCGGGACAGGTATTATTTCTTCAATGGGTGCGTCATGTTCGCCAGTGGGCAGGGAAACCAGAAACCGTAACCTGCACTGGCATGAGCGCCGACGAGTTGCAGTTGCTGGCTGATATTATTATCACCACCAGCTACCGCACCGGGCTCAGGGAGCAACTGGAGAAACTGTCTACAAATTTAGTGGCAGGTTACGCGGCGCTCGGGGATTTCATTACCTGGCTGGGCTACAGCGAAATGCCGGTTGAACAACGCCCTCAGAGCCGGGTAAACCGCGGTAAAGGTATTTTCGCGCCCCATATACAAAATGGCGGCGCGGTTCGCCTGACCCGGCTGGGTGAACAACCTGCCCATGCAGCAACGCATTATGTGTATGACTGGCTGGTAGCCTTGTACCAGTGTGCGCTGGACAACCGGGATTATGTTCGCCCTGGCGACCTGAATAAAACACAACGTAAAGCACTGGTCACACTGGTATCGCGGCTCGTGTAGACGAACCCCGTTTCCCTGCACTTGCCGGGAAACGGGAAACTAAGTCTGCGAAATAGCGGTTATTTGACTGGTTTTGCCAGGTGAATGACCCAAAGTTCACTGAGCGACTCGGGTGGGTTGAGTGCCGACAGCGCGACTGTACTGGTAACCGGTTGTCCATTGTAGGTAAGGTTGCCTTTTCCATCCGCCCGGTAGTCATCCAGTTTTTTTGCTCCGTCTACAGGGTTAGCCAGCGACGATTTCAGGCCAAAGTCATTGTCGTTGGTTACCGCCAGAGTACGGTCGTCAATCAGTGCCAAACCTTCAGCTTTTTCCTGCTGCCAACCCAGTTGCGGTAAATCAACAATTTCAGTCTTCGTCGCCAGCTTGATGCCACGGCTGGTTAATTCTTCCGGTGTGTTAAATTCCGGTGCTGTCTGGCTGTCAAATGGCGTTAAGTCTGTTGCATGGCGCAAGTCAACTTTGTAGATGCGGTTATGCATTACTTTGTCTTTATCTTTGCCCTGCTCAATCAGCAACACTTCATGGTTGTTCAGTGCCACCACATCGCCAATTTTCGCATCAGCTGCTTTCTTATAGTGTGTATCAATTGGGTAGCCATACATTGCCGTTTTACCCGTAACCGGGTCCAGCACAACCAGGCGAGTAAAGGCCGCTTTATTTTTACTTTTGCCGTCTATATTGAGTGTGCTTTGCACCGCGCCAAGGATTTTTCCGTCCGGCAGGCGGGTTACGCCTTCAAAACCACGGTTAGGCTGGCGCCACTTGATGATGGCCGGTAACCCCCGGGCCACACTTTGCTCGCCTGCAGCAGGTTCCGGGCCATATTTTGCCAGGATTTTCCCTTCGCCATTTACATGAATCAGGAATGGGCCATATTCATCGCAAAGCCAGAATCCACCTTTCCCATCTGGCGTAATGCCTTCAGTATCCAGACCGCCTGAGTCTGAGTTCAGTGTTTTCAGTTGGCTGTTCAGGGCAACTTCATTGGTAGAACCCACCATTCCTTGTGGCAGAGGCAGACCGGAGATATTCCCTTTGTCATCGTGAATGGGGCGTTCTTCAGTTGCCAGCGCGTTATTCCCGGACAGGCGAATTGTCATAATAAATGGCGTGAAATCTGGCGAAGCAAAGATTTTCGATGCCATCTCCCCCACATCGGGTGAATCAGCATTGGGGCCCCGGTCCGTTACCGTTGCAAACGTCAGTTCGCCCTGCTGCTTACCGGTAAATGTCAGGCCGGAACCTACTCCTGGGGGTAATCCATTGGGAAAGGTATGCTGCAGTGCCTCGCTGACAGCAACACGCTCCCCTCCGGGGAAGCTGACAACATAGCGGTCTACCTGAAGTTGTGCCGCCAGTGAGCAGAAAGGAATAAATCCAGCCAATAGCAGTGGTTTGAAGCCCATGAGGTTATCCATTTTGGTTATTTTGTGAAGGATTTATCTAAACGGGCATATGTGACAACACAATGACAACTGCAGATTAACCCTATGCAAATTTAGCCCGAAGGTGAGGCTAATCCTAAAGTATGAGCAATCAGATGAACTGCACAGGATTACAAGGGGTAATTAAGCGCTAAAATTATGTTTCGTTTGTCGCTTATCGCAAACTTCGCCTGTAAAATATAGATTAATCCTGGTTACTTAATAAGGTCTGCAAAGGTAACCACTGGCATAGCGAGGGATATCGTTGTATGACTGCACTACGAACCATGAAACTCAACCTGTTACTCACCTGGATGTCCATTGGTGCAGTGGTGCTGACTGGTGTTCTCCTGTTGACGTCATTGTACTTTTATCAAAAAGCCAATATCGAGCACACCATTCTTGAGAATAACAACGCGTATGCCCGTAAACTGGCCGAAACTGCAGACAGAGTGATTGGTATCAGCCAACAAGAACTGGCTTACAGTGCCAGTAAAATTCATAGCTTCAGCGACTACCAGACTATGGTTGATGAAGCTGACCGGCTGCGCCTGCAATCGGGTTTTTTTAACTCTGTTATTGTGGTCAACGATCACGGGATTATTCTGGCCACTTCACCGGAGAGCCTGAATTTGCGGGGTATAGGCCTGCAATCTGAAGCCAATGCAAACGCATTAAAGACACGCAAACCCTATATCTCACAACCTTTTTTTACCGGGACAACTAACCGTTATGTCATCTTTGTTTCGTCGCCAGTGTTTGACCATGCAGGTAATTACCTTGGTTATATCGGTGGTTCGATTTACCTGAAAGAGAAAAGCATCTTAAACCAAATAATCAGCACCCATTTTTATAATTACAGTGCCAATGTGAGCATTGTTTCCAATGACGGGCATATTATTTTTAATAAAGACCCGAACAAAGTGGGCAGCCAGATTGGTATTGATGACCAGTTGAAAAAAATGTTGAGCCAGAATGTAAGCGGCGCTTACGTGGTTAACCACGGTGAAGAGACCCAATTACTGGGGGTTGGCAACCTGACAAAAACAGACTGGAATGTTTTTGTTTACGCCGACGGCACGCTGGTTAACGACATTATGCTGTCCACTATTCGCCAGTCTGTGTGGTTTATTATTCTGATTCTGGTGTTTACCTCGTTGTTGTCGTATGCATTATCAACACTGATAGCCCGGCCATTGCGGCGCCTGGCCATACTTTCTGCCAGTAAGCCAACGGCTCATGTAGTGGAAGAGATTCGCCAGATAGATGCCTGGTATTACGAAGCCAATAAACTGAAGGTATCAATCAGTGCCGGGATGGTTTCGACTATTAAGCAGGTGAAAAACCTGGATCGCGAAGCATCAACGGACCCATTAACCGGGCTGCTTAACCGGCGCGGCTTTATGACGCTGGCAAGCATATCGGGGAAACACAGCGAGAATGCGCTTATCTCCCTCGACCTGGATCACTTTAAGCGTGTTAATGATACCTGGGGGCATGATACCGGGGATAAAGTTCTGGTGATGGTCAGTAGCATTCTTAAAACTATCTGCCGGGAAACCGACCTGGTTGGGCGTTTTGGCGGGGAAGAGTTTGTCATTATGCTGCCGGGCACCAGCACAGAAAATGCGGAGAAAATCGCTGATCGCATCCGTTGTAGTATTGAACAGGAAAAACAACCTCAGTTGCCTTCTGTCACTATTTCAGCCGGTATTGCTGCACTTGAAGATGCGGACAGTATTGATGAAGCCATTAAAATGACCGATATCGCGTTGTATGAAGCGAAAGACAAAGGCCGCAACCGGGTGGTTCTTTACCGCTCGGTGTGCCCGCTTCCCCAAACATCTGGCGTTCACACCGCATCTTCATCCCACGCCTGACCGGGCCTTTCGTTAATTGCGGGCGGAGGATTCCGCCCGCGAATACTAACCTTAATGTTTAATCATCACATGGCGGACTACAGTGTAATCTTCCAGGCCATACATCGACATATCTTTGCCATAACCAGAAGACTTTAACCCACCGTGTGGCATTTCACTGACCAGCATGAAATGGGTATTTACCCAGGTACAGCCATAACGCAGGCGGGCGCTCAGGCGGTGAGCCCGGCCAACATCTTTCGTCCAGACAGATGAGGCCAGCCCGTAATCAGAGTCATTTGCCCAAAGTAATGCCTGCGCTTCGTCGTCGAACTCTGTCACACTGACCACCGGGCCGAACACTTCACGTTGCACAATATCATCGCGCTGCTTCGCACCAGCAAGCACCGTTGGCTGGAAATAATACCCCGGGCCGGGTACCCGGCTGCCACCCGTTACCACACTGATATGCGGTAATAACTTAGCCTGGTTGACGGCTTTTTCAACCCGCTCAAGATGTGCCAGTGAGCTTAACGGGCCCAGTTCGGTTTCAGTGTCGTCAGGGGCTCCAGTCTTGAGTGTACTGACGGCGTTACCCAGTTTTTCAACCAGCTGGGCATAAATACCTTTCTGTGCGTAGATGCGGCACGCAGCAGTACAATCCTGCCCGGCATTGTAAAAACCAAATGCCCGGATCCCGTCCACTACGTCATCAAGATCTGCGTCATCAAACACCAGCACTGGCGCTTTCCCGCCTAACTCCATATGCGTGCGTTTCACACTTTGCGATGTGTGGCGAATAATATGCGCGCCTGTTGGAATAGAACCAGTCAGTGACACCATCGCAATGTCTTTATGCCCCGTCAGAGCGTCACCCACCGTTTGGCCACGCCCGAACAGCACACTCAGTACGCCCGCCGGGAAAAGGTCTTTTGCCAGTTCGGCCAGTTTAAATGTGGTCAATGGTGTAATTTCAGACGGTTTGATAACCACGCAATTACCCGCGGCCAGTGCCGGACCTAATTTCCAGGCGGCCATCATCAACGGATAGTTCCACGGCGCGATAGACGCCACCACACCCACCGGGTCACGGCGAATCATAGATGTATGCCCTTCCAGGTACTCTCCGGCAGCGGAGCCACTCAGGCAGCGGGCCGCGCCGGCAAAAAAGCGGAATACATCGGCTACTGCCGGGATTTCATCGTTAAGCACTGCGTGAAAAGGTTTGCCACAGTTTTGCGATTCCAGACGGGCAAATGTCTCTGCATGTTGTTCAATGATATCTGCCAGTGCCAGCAGCTTTTCAGCACGCTCACGGGGCACTGTCTGGCTCCATGAGTCAAAAGCGGCGCTGGCAGCACTCACTGCACTGTTAACTTGCTCCACCGTGGCTTCGGGTATCTGAAGCAATACTTCGCCAGTGGCAGGGTTGTAAACGGGAAGAGGTTCACCTTGTCCAGTAACCAGTTGTCCATTGATTAAAAGTTGGCTTTGCATGTTATTTTCCTTGTTTGCTTTGGTGTTGCTGTCGCATTATTTTTCACTACCGGCTGTTGTGTCGGTATCACGTGTTAACCACCAGGCTCCAAGTATGGGCAACATGGTGGCAACCATCACAACCAGCGCTACAACATTTGTCACGGGAACATCCCGCGGTCTTCCTAATTGGTTCAGTAACCATAACGGCAGCGTTTGTTCATGGCCTGCCGTGAATGTCGTCACGATAATTTCGTCAAACGAAAGTGCAAATGCCAGCATCCCGCCAGCAAGCATGGCAGAGGCGAGGCCCGGTAAAATAATATAGCGAAAGGTTTGCCAGCCATCCGCCCCGAGATCCATGGATGCCTCAACCAGGCTCCAGGAGGTTCGCCGAAAGCGCGCCACTACGTTATTGAACACAATGACCACACAGAAAGTGGCATGCCCGACAACCAGTGTGAACATCCCCGGCGTTATCCCCAATTTGTTAAAGGCAGTGAGCAATGCCAGACCAGTGATAATGCCGGGCAAAGCAATGGGTAACATCAGGACAAAACTAATGACATTACGGCCAAAAAACGCCTTTCGCCAGAGAGCTGCTGCAGCTAACGTGCCAAGTATTAACGCAATAACTGTTGCCAGCGCCGCCACTTTAAGTGACAACGTCACAGCATTCAGGATATCCCCTCTTGCTGCAGCCACCTCAAACCAGTGTAGCGTGAATCCGGAAGGCGGAAAGCTGAAGGCCGCTTCTTCAGTATTGAATGCGTAAAGTGCAATGATAATTAACGGGAAGTGAAGAAATATGATCACTGACCAGGCGGTGGCAGTGAGCCAAAATGGGGCGCGATTAGAGTGCATCGAACGCTCCCAGGCGTTTTACCAACGCCAGCCATAAACCAATCAGCACACAAGGCACCAGGGTAAATGCCGCTGCCATGGGCATGTTGCCAATAGCCCCCTGCTGCACATAGACCATGTTGCCAATGAAGTACCCCGGCGGGCCAACCAGTTGCGGAATAATAAAATCCCCAAGTGTGAGTGAGAACGTAAAAATGGAACCCGCAGCAATACCGGGAATAGCCAGCGGCAGAACGATATAGCGCAATGTTTGCCCTGGCCTGGCGCCCAGGTCTGCCGAGGCCTGTAGTGCTGAAGATGGCACTCTGACCAGCGCGGCATGGACCGGTAATATCATGAATGGCAACCAGATATAGACAAACACCCCAAAGCGCCCCAGGCCTGAGGTGGAAAGTGTGGTACCGCCGATGTCCGGTATGCTGAGCACGGTGCTTAACACACCTCCCAGCCCCATATGGGTTAAAAACCACTGCGCCACGCCATCTTTTGCCAGCAGCAGTGTCCATGCATAGGCTTTAACAATATAACTGGCCCACATTGGCAACATCACCGCGATATACAAAAAGGCTTTCATGCGCCCGCTGGCATAACGCGCCATATACCAGGCCAGTGGAAACGCCAGCACGGCGCTTGCCAGCGTGACCAGCAAAGCCATGATGAGGGTACGTGAAATGATGTCGTAATTTGCCGGGGAGAATAGCGCAGCCAGGTTGCTCAGTGTCAGTTCTGGCAGCACCGACATGGTGAAGTCGTCAAAGGTGTACAACCCCTGCCACAGCAATGTGAACAAAGAACCGAGGTAAATAATGGCGAACCACATCACCGGTGGAGTCAGTAACAATGCCAGCCACAACAGTGGGCGGCGCCACAGAAATGTACTGACATCACGCCTTAAACGGTAATGTGAAACACCTCTTGCTGCTCCCTGCATATTCATCGGCTTTCCTCCGCCAGAGGAACCATTGCCGCTTCAGGCCAGGACAACGCTACTTGCTGGCCTGGCTGGTAAAGCCCACTGTCACTGCCCAGTGTATTGGTTTGGCTGACCAGCAAATGTTCACCATTGGCTAATTGCACATCCAGCCGTGTTGCGGCACCGAAATACTGAACCTCCCGCACGGTACCCTGGGTCTGAAATGCGCCCTGGTTATCCAGCTGTATATATTCGGGCCGCAGTGCGAAACTCCCCGTTTTACCGGTAATTGTGTTGCAGGTTTCCCCGGCCAGCACATTCGCGGTGCCCACAAAGCGGGCGACAAACGCAGTGGCTGGCTGGTTATACAACACCCGGGGGGTATCAACCTGCTCAATACGCCCATTATTGAATACTGCCACCCGGTCCGACATAGACAGCGCCTCGCTTTGGTCGTGGGTGACGAAGACGAAAGTAATGCCCAGGTCGCGTTGCAGCGTTTTCAGCTCCAGTTGCATTTGTTCGCGCAATTTTAAATCGAGCGCACCGAGTGGTTCATCCAGCAGCAATACTCTTGGGCGGTTTACCAGCGCGCGGGCCAGTGCAACACGCTGGCGCTGCCCACCGGAGAGTTGCCAGGGCTTACGCTGGCGCACGAACCCTAAAGCAACCCGCTCCAGCGCTTCCTGCGCCTGAGCCAGGCGTTGTTTTTTCCCCACACCTTTTACCATCAGCCCGTAGGCCACGTTATCCAGCACACTCATATGGGGAAACAACGCATAATCCTGGAAGACGGTATTTACATCGCGTTCATAAGGCGGAATGCTTGTGACATCACGCCCATGAATTAAAATGCGCCCGGCACTGCTTTGCTCAAAGCCGGCAATCAGGCGCAGGCATGTGGTTTTGCCCGAGCCAGATGGCCCGAGCATGGAGAAAAACTCCCCTTCATTAATTGCGAGTGTCACGCTGTCAACAGCGCGTACCTCGCCAAAACGCCGGGAGACATTTTCAAACTGTACTGCGTAAGACATAGCACCCCCGGCATTAACGCCCGCCCATTATCGCAATGTAATCCTGAGTCCAGCGGCTGTAGGAGACATATTTGCCACCCTTAGCAACAGGGGTTTTCCAAAATGCAATTTTGGCAAAGCTGCCATAGCCGTTGGTTTCGCACCCTTTGTCGCCCAACAGTGTGCTGGCTTTGCACCCTGCCGGGACTGCCGGTAATGAACCAAACCAGGCGGCCACATCACCCTGCACTTTTGGCGTCAGCGACCAGTTCATCCACTTGTACGCGCAGTTAGGGTGTTTTGCATCCGTATGCATCATGGTGGTGTCTGCCCAGCCGGTAACACCTTCTTTCGGAATGGTAGTGGCAATGGGCTGCCCTTCGCTTTTCAGTACGTTAGCCTGATATGGCCAGGAGCCTGAAGCAACCACACCTTCATTTTTGAAATCACTCATTTGGACCGTGGCATCATGCCAGTAACGGTGAATCAGCGCGTGCTGGTCACGCAATACTTTCAGTACAGCTTCATATTGCTGTTCGTTAAGTTCGTATGGGTCGGTAATGCCCAGTTGAGGTTGTGTCGCTTTAACAAACAACGCGGCATCAGCAATATAAATGGGGCCATCATATGCCTGAACACGGCCAGCATTGCTCTTGCCGTCAGGCAGTTGCTGTTTGGTAAACACCACTGACCATGAGTCTGGCGGGGTCGGGAAGGTTTTCGTGTTATACATCAGCAAGTTTGGCCCCCACTGGTACGGCGTGCCATACACTTTGCCTGCCACCGTGAACCAGGGGGCGTCTTTCAGGCGTGGGTCAACATTTTTCCAGTTAGGTATCAACGCGGTATTAATCGCCTGAACGCGTTTACCCATGATAAGGCGCAATGAGGCATCACCCGATGCAGTCACCAGGTCATATCCCCCTTTCGCCATCAGACTCACCATTTCATCAGATGTTGCTGCGGTTTTAACATTCACAGCGCACCCGGTTTCTTTCTCAAATTGCGTTACCCAGTCATAGTTCTTATCACTTTGCCCCCGTTCGATATAGCCCGGCCAGGCGATGATATCGAGCCGCCCTTCACCAGGCCCAACAGATGTTGGCTCAGCGAAAGCTACCGGGCTGGCAATGGTGGAAAATACACAGAGGGATAACAGGCTGCGTGCTAAACGATGTGTCATGAGTAAGGCTCCTGTCTTATTAAAAGTATTCAGGCCCGCCCTGGCGTAAAAATATCTCCCGTAAAAACAGTAGACGGTTCTTTCTCTTTTCCCGGCACCGGAATCAGACTATTTCACCAGGCTGTGATTAAACGCGCAGTTTTACCCAGCGGGCGCTGAGGAGTTTCAGAAAAAGAGTGAACTTTTAAAGTGTAGACAGGGAGTTAGCAGTTGTTGGTAAAAAACAGCCGGTATTGAAATTTCCTATGAAGCTGCGCTGAGCGCCTGCTGCAACAGCCGGGCAAGTGTTTGTACAGCCTGAATCTCCCGTTCCTGCCAGGGGAAAGAAGCATTAACGCGAAAACCATTAAGCCCAGCCTGGCCCACGGTAAACATACTCACAGGAGCAAGGCTAATTTGTTCACGAATTGCCGCGGTATTCAGTGCCCGGGTATCAATACCATCAGGTAAAGAAACCCATAAGAAATACCCTCCATCGTGGCGGGTGATAACACAATTTTCTGGTAAGTGCTGGCGCAAAATTTGCCATGCTTTGTGCTTACGCTCTGCAAGAACCCGCCGTAAACGGCGCAGGTGGGTGTCATAACTGCGGGTCGTCAGGTAATCAGCCAGCGCCATTTGCACCGGAGCGCTGCCAGACAGCGTGCTCATCAGTTGCAACTGTTGAATACGCCGCGCATGCCTGCCTGCGGCCACCCAACCAACACGGAACCCGGCCACCAGAGATTTAGAGAACGAAGCACAATGCAGTGTGATGCCGCCAGTATCAAAAGCCCGGAACGGGGCTGGGCGTGTGTTTCCCTGGTAGAGTTCACCATAAACATCATCTTCAATTAATGACACCTGATGCTGTGCCAGCAACGCGATTATCTGTTGTTTGCGTTCATCAGGTAATGTGAACCCCAGTGGGTTTTGGTGATTCCCCATCAGCCAGCAGGCTTTTACTGGCCAGTTATTCAGGGCCTGTTCCAGGGCTGCGAGATCAATTCCGTGGTGGGGAGAACTGGGGATAGCAATCATTTTAAGTTTGAGGCGCTCAATGGCTTGCAGAGCGCCATAGAAACAGGGTGTCTCCACCACAACCCAGTCTCCCGGTTCGGTGACTGCCTGCAAACTCAGGTTCAGGGCTTCAAGCGCACCGGTCGTAATCACTATTTCGTCCGGGGAAATTGTTAACCCATGTTGGGCGTAACGACGGGCAATGGCCTGGCGTAATGCACGGTGACCCGGCGGCAGGTTTTCCGTCATACTCACCGCACTGGTGTTACGCGCCACATGTGCAAGGGAGCGGTTAAGTTGGGCGAGCGGGAATAATCTTGGGTCGGGGAACGCGGAGCCAAAAGGCACTACACCCGGGCGGCTACTGGCCTGCAATACATCAAAAATATAACTGTTGATGTCTACGTTTTCCTGGTGAACCAGGGATGCTGGTACACCAGGCGTGGTTGCAGACG
The DNA here is from genome assembly GCF_000705335.1 of Mangrovibacter sp. MFB070. Lineage (NCBI taxonomy): Bacteria > Pseudomonadati > Pseudomonadota > Gammaproteobacteria > Enterobacterales > Enterobacteriaceae > Mangrovibacter > Mangrovibacter sp. MFB070. The sequence goes on along the minus strand of NZ_JJMI01000039.1, from coordinate 56,298 downwards.
CAGGGGGCGAGACATAATAGCCTGATTGCGGGCGTGCAGTGATTAACCCCCGGCTTTCCAGCAACTGGTAAGCGTGAGTGACAGTCATAAAACTCATGCCACTATGGCCTGTTTGTTCACGTATTGATGGCAGCCTGTCGCCAGGATGCCAGACACCCAACTCAATCTGATGTGCAATACGCTCAGCCAGTTGCTGGTATTTTTTCACAGGCTAGGGTGTCTCGTCGAACAACGGTGTTGATTTGCCACTATCATCGACGGCGACAAAGTTAAACTCGCCGTGAATCACTTCTTCCCTGCCATCGGAATACATCTGCTCAAGGTAGATAGTCACAGTGACAGTGAGGCTGGTATTACCCACCCGGGTCACCCTGCCAACCAGTTCAACAATCGAACCCGAAGGGATCGGGTGTTTAAAATTGATCTTTTCGGTTGAGACTGTAACCAGGCGTTTGCGACAAAAACGGGTGGCGGCAATAAATGAAACTTCATCCATCCAGGCCAGGGCAGTACCACCGAACAGCGTTGAATGGTGGTTAATGGTGGTCGGGAACACAACTTTGGCAACACTGGTCTGTGAAAAGCGAATCTTTTCTTCTATCCAGGCCGCATCTTTTTGGTTCATCGCAAGACTTCCTGTTAACAAAAAAATCACCCACCTGGTTAATCTTCCCCGACTAAAAACGGTACAGACAGCAGGCACACTGGATTAAGGCACACAATGCACATAGCAACAGGCAGGTTCAGTGAGGCGCTATAATAACACTTTTTTAACTAACGGAAGCCACAGCTACCGCTTATATATAACAATTTTCTTTATTCTGGCATTTTTTGTGAAACTGTTATAGGAAAATACCCGTTAACTGTGGCTGCCATGTAACAACATGGCTACTTAAGATAACGCCACCACTCGGTAATTATGAGGTTTTTATCGTGGCGTTTGATGCCTTTCATCTGGCGAGGATCCAGTTCGCCTTTACGGTCTCGTTTCATATTATTTTCCCGGCTATCACCATTGGTCTTGCCAGCTACCTGGCGGTGCTTGAAGGGTTATGGCTGAAAACTCAGCACCTTCATTACCGCACGCTGTTCCATTTCTGGAGTAAAATTTTCGCGGTTAACTTTGGTATGGGTGTTGTGTCTGGACTGGTGATGGCATACCAGTTTGGCACTAACTGGAAAATTTTCTCTCAATTTGCCGGAAGTGTTACTGGCCCCCTGCTCACTTATGAAGTGCTGACCGCTTTTTTCCTGGAGGCTGGCTTTCTTGGCGTAATGTTATTTGGCTGGAATAAAGTGGGCCCGCGTTTGCATTTTTTCGCAACCTGCATGGTGGCGCTGGGGACACTAATATCCACTTTCTGGATCCTGGCATCCAACAGCTGGATGCAAACCCCGCAGGGTTATCGCATCGAACAAGGCCATGTTGTACCTGTTGACTGGTTTGCGGTTATTTTCAATCCGTCGTTCCCTTACCGCCTGATGCATATGACTGTTGCTGCGTTTGTCAGTACCGCACTGTTTGTGGGTGCAACGGCCGCCTGGCACCTGCTACGTGGGCGCAAAGATGCAACCGTACGCACCATGTTTTCCATGGCAATGTGGATGTTACTTGTATCCGCGCCACTACAGGCATTTTTGGGCGATATGCATGGGCTTAATACCCTGAAATACCAACCTGCCAAAATCGCCGCTATTGAAGGGCACTGGAAAAACACCCCAGGTGAACCGACTCCACTGTTACTGTTTGGCCTGCCCGATATGCAACGGGAAACAACGCGTTACGCTGTGGGAATTCCGGCATTAGGCAGCCTGATCCTGACACACTCGTTAACCAAACAAGTACCCGCACTAAGCGAGTTTCCTGCGGTTGACCGCCCCTGGTCGCCCCTGGTTTTCTGGTCATTTCGTGTCATGGTTGGGCTGGGTATTTTAATGATCCTGCTCAGTGTTTGGGCCTTAGTGAACCGCAGAAATAACCGGTTGTTCGCTCATACCTGGTTGCTGCGTTTTGCAGTTGCTATGGGGCCTTCAGGGCTGATAGCGCTTCTGGCCGGCTGGGTAACAACTGAAGTGGGCCGCCAACCCTGGGTGGTTTATGGCCTGCTGCGCACCAAAGATGCCGTTTCTGCCCACAGTACCCTGCATATGAGCCTTAGCCTGTTGACCTTTATTGTCGTTTACTGTGCTGTTTTTGGCGTGGGTTATCACTATATGCTGCGTTTGATGTGTAAGGGGCCGGAACAGACAGGCACAGCGGACACCGGCTCTCAGATGCATGGTACTCCTGCCCGCCCACTTTCAGCCGCAATAAGTGATAAGGAGTAATCACAATGGATTTATCACTTTTCTGGTTTGCACTGATTATTTTTGCCACGCTGATGTACATCATTATGGATGGTTTTGACCTGGGGGTGGGTATGCTGTTTGCCGTTGAGCATACGCGTTCCCGGCGTGATGTGATGGTCAACACGGTAGCACCTGTTTGGGATGGCAATGAAACCTGGCTGGTTCTGGGGGGCGCAGCCTTGTTTGGTGCCTTCCCGCAGGCTTACGCAGCAATTACTGATTACCTGGCGGTACCACTGACACTAATGCTCCTGGGGCTGATTTTCCGCGGTGTGGCCTTTGAGTTCCGGGTTAACGCAACGCACAGCCACCGAGCGTTCTGGGATAAAAGCTTTATGCTGGGTTCTTTTGTGGCAACGTTTACCCAGGGGATGGTCGCAGGCGCTCTTGTTCAGGGCTTTTCCGGGAGCAGTACGTCATTGTTCCCATGGCTAACGCCATTCACTGTGTTTTGTGGTGTTGGTCTGGTTGTAGCCTGGAGTCTGCTTGGCTCCACCTGGCTGGTCTTGAAGTGTGATGGTGAGCTGGCGTTACGTATGCGCCACATTTCAATATTGCTGCTGGGGTTATTTCTGGTCATTCTGCTGGGCGTTAGCGTTTTTTGCCCACTAACTCAGCCATTTATTGCCAGGCGCTGGTTTAGCCTGCCGGGTTTCTGGTACCTGTTGCCGGTGCCTTTACTGGTTGGCGTTTGTAGTTTTCAGTTGGCCCGGACTTTGCGGCAGAATAATACCCACCGGAATCCTTTTATTATGGCAATTATGCTCGTTTTTCTTGGGTTTGCCGGGCTTGGGGTTAGCCTGTGGCCTTTTCTGCTACCACCATCGATGACTTTATGGGATGCGGCAGCACCTGCGGCCAGCCAGCGCTTTATGTTGCCCGGAGCGTTGTTTATTTTGCCCGTTATTCTTGGCTACACCTGGTGGAGTTACCATGTGTTTCGTGGAAAAGTGACTGCTGATGGAGGGTATCACTAATGAACCCCGCTCCAGTATGGCGCAAACTTAGCTGGTTGTTGCTCATTTGGGCTGCCAGTGTTCTGGCATTGGGGGTTGTCAGTTTCCTGTTCCGGTTGCTGATGCAACTGGCCGGGCTGCATTCCCACTAAACCACACCCGCCAGGCAGGCCTGGCGGGGAACTATATTGTTATGTTACCCGGCAATACCCAGATAACCATGAACTCCCATATACACCCCAACCAGTGCAATCAGCACGCTGGAGAAGTAAGGTGCCCGACGCGCCAGCGTATTGAAACCCTGCCAGCGTTTTGCCACCTGCCGCACACTGATTGCCGCACCAACACCAACAGTTACCAGTGTCAGCGCCAGGCCAATACTAAAACAGACAACCAGAGTTGCCCCCAGCGCCAGCGCTTTTAACTGAATGCAAATCAGTAGCACGGTAATTGCGGCAGGGCATGGCAACAAACCACCGGTCAGGCCAAACAACAGAATTTGCCAGTTGGTAACTTCTTTGCCATGAAAGCGGTGGCGAATATCGTTGGCATGGGCTAATTCATGTGCGTCCTGGTACTCTTTTGAATTCACATCCAGCCCTGCAAGCATTCCATGATTATGCCCATGGTCATCTTCAGTAAATACTAATTCATACTTATGCGCATGGCTATTGTGGCCAAGTGACAGTTGCACGGTAAATTCATGGGGTTCCGGCACTGCCGCTGTCGATTCAAGATAACTGCCTTTGTTGACAAAGTTAAACACCTCCACTGTACCACCTGGTTCACGCACGGTTTCCAGCGAGACTTGTTCCGCGGACCACGCATGCCCGCTCAGCATGGCTAACCGCCAGTGCGCAGGCTGGCCTTCTTCAAAAATCGACAACCCCACCACCCCATGCCCGGTATCAATTTGCTGAATATCAGCGTGGTGATGGTGCTCGTGCTCGTGCTCGTGCTCGTGGGAATGTTCGTGCTCCTGCATAGCTTCAAGCCAGTTTTTTTCGCCCTGCCAGGTTCGCCAAAACATCCACCACGCAGTGCCCAGAATAATGGCAGCAGACACTATCTGCAGCCATGGCTCAGCCGACTCCGCAGTAAATCTATTACTGATATACATACCACCAAAGGCAATCAGCCACACCACTGCCGTATGAGATACAGTTGCAGCAAGCCCGAGCATGGCGGCCTGGCGCACAGTACCTTTGATGGCGATAATAAATGCCGCCATCATAGTTTTAGAATGCCCGGGTTCCAGACCATGCAGAACACCGAGTAATATTGCACTGGGAATAAAGAACCAGGCATTTGCTTGCTGAAGAAGTACTGTGAACTCATTCATGATAATAATTCTTAGTTAACTTATGATGGTTCGAGGATTGTACTCCCCCCCAGTAAAAAATACTACCACCCAGTATAATTGCAATGTTATAATGTACTAATGTCTGCTATTCAGGATCGCTTTATGCCCCATACCATTCGTGACAGAAAGAAACTTAAAGCCCGCACCAGCAAGATTCAGGGGCAGGTTGTTGCGCTGAATAAAATGCTTGATGAACCCCATGAGTGTGCCGCCGTGCTACAACAAATTGCGGCAATACGAGGCGCGGTAAATGGCTTACTGCGCGAGGTTATCAAGGGCCACCTGACCGAGCATATTGTCCACCAGGGTGAAGAGCTCAAGCGTGAAGAAGACCTGGAAGTTGTGCTGAAAGTGCTGGATTCCTACATCAAATAGCCCTTTCCATTCAGTAAATATTTACTGGCTGCAAACTTGCTGCTGGTTTTCTCTTGTGGCAAAATCAAAACAATCCGTATAGATTGATTGTTCAGTAAAGGAATGCCAATGGCCCGCTCCCGCAATAAAGATCCCCAGGCTTTGCGCCAGTCACTGCTGGAATTCGCCACCCACTTGATTATTACGCAAGGCCTGCATGGGCTGACTATGGATAAAGTGGTTAAAGGCACCGGTATCAGTAAAGGCGGGCTTCAGTACCACTTTCCTACCCGCCAGGCACTGGTAGATGCCGTTTTTGACACGACGATGCAACAATTTCTTGCTGAAGTAGAAGCCGAAATGGCGGCTGATACCCGGCCGGGTTTACGTGCAACACGCGCCTATATTCGCGCTTGTTGCAGGGAGATGAGTGAACAGGAAGTTGCTCTTAATCAAGGGATTATGGCTGCATTATTTGCAGACCCGGTATTGCGTGAGCGCTGGGCTGATTTTATCAACACCCGTATGCCTGCCGATGATAAAGGCAGTGATGATGGCACTACTGCCCTGTTCTGCCGCATGGCAGCAGATGGCCTGTGTTATGCCAGTTTATGTAATGTGCACCCTATGACAGCCACACAACGTGAAACCCTTGTTCAGCGCCTGTTAGCGCTGACGGAGTAATTTCTATGACCTGGTTTTATCTGAGTATTGCGATTATCAGCGAAGTTATCGCCACTTCCGCCCTGAAATTGTCCGACAGTTTTACTCGCCTGTGGCCTTCACTGGTGACGGTACTGGGATATGGCGTGGCTTTCTATTTTCTTGCCGTATCCATGCGAACCTTACCCATCGGCATTATTTATGCCATCTGGTCGGGTACCGGTATTGTGCTGATTGGCATTGTTGGCTGGTTGTATATGGGGCAAAAACTTGATTTGCCAGCAATGCTGGGAATGGGGCTAATCATCGCCGGTGTTATGGTGATCAACCTGTTTTCTCATACTGTTTCTCATTAATGCTCAGGGCTGTGCTCTGGCCTTTATTTCTGCCAGAGCCGCCATCAGCTTTTTCTGCATTTACTTTTCTTACACTCCCTTTGCAAGGTTTTGCAAAACTCCTGACAGATTGATTTTTTCTCTGCAATAGTGAGCGGGTCAGCCAGAGGGAATGTAGCAATGTGCCATGCAGCCGTTTGTTTAATCTTAATCTTTTGTTCACTGGCGACCGACCAGGTCACCGCCTGGACGCTGACACCTGAGCAGGTTGGGTTGCGCAGCCTGGATTACCAGTTGCTGCATGAAGCAGACACCGATGAGCTCCGCGCAGTAGCAGAAGAAGCGGCTCATGATTCCCGCGAACAACTCCATGAAGTGACTCACCGTAAACCAATACGTTACCAGTTTTGAGCAAAACCCCGCATATAAATGGGGTTTGCGGGTTGTTTATTTTGTTTATCACTATTTCTGGCAAATATTCCCCAGCATACCTGTTGCCCCGATATTCGGGGCAACAGATATCAAAAGCGTGAAAATTACCGCCCTTTCCGCCCTGGCAGAGTTTTCATTAACTCTTCCGGTGTCACTGATGCCACCACACTGCCCGGCAACGGCATTTTCATAATGTGGTTTTTCATTTTGCCAATGACATGCATTTCACAGGGTTTACAGTCAAATTTCAGGGTCAGCACTTCATCCTGATGCACCAGTTGCATGGGGGTGGCCCGCCCTTTAACACCCTGCACGCCTTTGGCCTGTTTTGGGCACAAGTTAAACGCAAAACGCAGGCAGTGTTTGGTGATCATTACCGGTACATCACCTTTCTCTTCGTGGGCCTCGTACGCCGCATCAATCAGTTTAACCCCGTAGCGGTGGTAAAAATCCCGGGCTTTATGGTTGTACACGTTGGCAAGAAAAGTCAGGTGTGATTCAGGATAAACTGGTGGTGGAACGCTCACCGGTTTACGGCTGCCGCGCGGGTAATTTGCCATGCGGGCATCGGTTAACATGCAGATGGTTTCACGGCGTAACTGGTTCAGTACGCTGTTGGGTACAAACAATGGGGCCGCTAAAGCCAGGTTCACTTCCCGTGGGTAATAACACGTCTGCCCCAGTTTCGCCACGCCATCATGAAGCTGGCTTTGCGCTTTTTCCGGGTTATTTGCAATATCAAACTGACCATCCAGGGTATGCGTTACACTTACGCCATCTTCGCTGGTTGCGGTTAGTACCAGTTGTTCCTGCCAGCCACTTAATTCCAGGTCTACTGCAATACGCCGTTCGCTGGAAGTTTTAAGTAAAGCCTGTTGCCAGTTGTGGTCCAGGTTGCGATTAAGCGGATGATGAGGGCGGATTTTATGTAAATCAGCAGGCATTTCATTCGGCCAGACCCGGTAACGCCCTTCTCCCGTTTTCTCAACGGTATTCACCCGGAAACCCACTACCTCGCGTTTGATCATGACATTCAGGCCATCGCCGTTAGCCAGAGGTTCACTGGTTTCCACATCGAGGTGTTTGGCCGCTACACCCAGCACTTCACCAACAGGCAAGCCAATAAATTTGGGTGAATCAAAAGCGCCAATATCCTGTTTACGTTGGTTCACAAAATAGTCTGTGCTGCCGCGGTGAAAAGTTTTATCTGGAGACGGAATAAAAAAGTGTTCAGTGCGCCCGGCAGAAGCACGAGCGAGATCGCTGCGCGCCTCAATAATGTTATCCAGCAACTGGCGATAATAAGCGGTTATGTTTTTCACATAACTCATGTCTTTATAACGCCCTTCGATTTTAAAAGAGCGCACACCAGCATTGATCAGTGCTTCCAGGTTGGCGCTTTGGTCGTTATCTTTCATCGAAAGCAGGTGTTTTTCATAAGCAACTACCCGGCCCTGGTCGTCTTTCAGGGTATAAGGCAGGCGGCAGGCCTGGGAACAGTCCCCGCGGTTAGCACTGCGCCCGGTTTGCGCATGAGAAATGTTGCACTGCCCGGAGTACGCTACGCACAACGCGCCATGAATAAAAAACTCAATGGTGGCATCGGTATTTTCATGAATATCGGCAATCTGGTTGAGATTCAGTTCACGCGCCAGAACGATTTGTGAGAAACCGGCATTACCTAAAAAGCGGGCTTTATCCACACTGCGAATATCGCACTGAGTGCTGGCATGCAGCTCAATGGGGGGAATATCCAGCTCAAGGATCCCCATATCCTGAACAATGAGTGCGTCCACCCCGGCCTGATACAGGTCAGTAATCAGCTTTTGTGCGCCAGCCAACTCATTGTCATGCAGAATAGTATTCAGTGTCACAAACACTTTGGCACCAAACTGGTGGGCAAAAGGAACCAGTTCAGCAATATCTTTCAGGCTGTTAGATGCGTTATGGCGTGCCCCGAAGTCCGGGCCGCCAATATAGACCGCATCAGCGCCATGCAGAATGGCTTCGCGGGCTATTTCGGCATCACGTGCCGGGCTGAGCAGTTCAAGTTTATGAGTTTGCAGGCGCATAATTGTCTTATTCAGGTTTATTGAAAGGCGGCTATTGTAGTCAGATTCGGGTACGAGCAAAACCGCTTTTCACGGGAAAGTCGCTCTGTTTTAAACCGTAGACGATGGATAGTGAATCAGCGACTGAAATACCGTGGTTATAGCACTATGGTTAGCATAACTGTGGGGAACATCTGCAATAAAGCGCCATGCCTCACCGGCGGAAAGTGTGTGCCATTGCCCATCAACACACAACGATAATTCGCCTGTAAGAACAACCACATGTTCAATAACACCCTGTTCATGGGGGCTGGAGTCACTTTGTGCTCCTGGTGCCAGTGTAATGCTGAACATATCGAAACGTAATACCGGGTCATATGGGAAAAGTGGTGTTACTACCATCGCCTGCTGCTGGGCATCATAGACAGGCCGTTCACTGCCTGGCGTGGTGATAAAACGCGACAACGGCACATTCAGACCAGTGGCAATTTTCCACAGCGTGGCAACTGTCGGGCTGGATTCGTTGCGCTCAATTTGCCCCAGCATAGCTTTTGATACACCCGTTTTCTCTGCGGCTTGTGCCAGGCTCCACCCGCGTTGCTGACGTAGCTGTTTCAGCGTTGATGACAACCAGGCTGCTATATCATCCATAAGTTTCTCCTGTGTGGCCGGTAAGTATAGCGCCTTGTGCGTTATAACGCACGGTGATATAGTCCGGACGTTATAACGCACAATACAGGAGCCGCTATGAGGCACACATCCCTTCCGTTCCCCACGTTAATGTCCGGTTTTGTCGCAGTATTAGTTGGCTATGCCAGTTCTGCTGCAATTATTTGGCAGGCGGCGACCGCGGCTGGCGCCACGCCTGACCAAATTGCGGGCTGGATGACCATGCTGGGAATTGCGATGGGGGCCAGTTCGTTAATTTTATCCTGCTGGTACCGTATTCCGGTGCTGACAGCCTGGTCCACCCCGGGTGCGGCATTACTGGCAACCAGCCTGCATGGGCTGACCATCAATGATGCTATTGGCGTTTTTGTGTTTACCAACTTGCTGATTGTTTTGTGCGGCGTAACCGGCCTGTTTGCCCGGTTAATGCAAATTATTCCTCACAGCCTGGCTGCCGCGATGCTGGCCGGTATTTTATTGCGCTTCGGGCTGGATGCCTTTGCTAACCTGCAAGGCCACCTGGTGTTAACCGGCACAATGTTAGCCTGCTGGGTCATAGCCCGCCGTATCGCGCCACGCTATGCCATTGTGTTCACCCTGGTTGCCGGGCTGGTTATTTGTGCCATGACCGGCAGTATAAATACCCGGCATATTGATACCCATTTTGTTATACCGCAGTGGGTAACGCCCCACTTCTCTCTTTCTGCCCTGCTGGGGGTTGGTGTGCCTTTCTTCTTGGTCACCATGGCATCTCAAAATGCACCAGGTGTGGCTACCATGAAAGCATCCGGTTACCACCTGCCTGTTTCATTGCTGATGGTGGTTACCGGCGGGTTGTCGCTGCTGCTGTCGCCATTCGGGGTGTTCTCTGTATGTATCGCCGCGATTACTGCCGCGATTTGCCAAAGCCCGGAGGCACACCCTGACGCACAACAACGCTGGAAGGCATCAGCCACGGCTGGGGTATTTTACCTGCTTGCCGGGTTATCTGGTGCCACTATTACCTCATTGATGGCCGCCGTACCCGAGGCCTGGATCCAGACGCTTGCCGGATTAGCATTGTTGGGCACTATCAGTGGGAGCCTGGTTCAGGCACTGAATATCCCCCATCAACGTGACGCCGCGATTATTACTTTTTTAATTACCGCCAGCGGGGTAACACTTGGCGGTGTGGGGAGTGCATTTTGGGGGCTGGTTGCCGGTGGCGTATGCTATGCCTGCCTGGCACCTAAAGCACGCATAGCGGAAGGTGTACAGCCATAAACAGCGCGGAAACGGTTTGAAAAATGGCTTGAAGAACTAAAACCACACTGCAGGGCGATATCGGTAAGCGGTAATTGCCCTGCTTTCACCAGTTGTTCGGCTTTGATCATTCGGCGCTGCATTACATACTGATGCGGCGCAACACCAACAGACTGGCGGAACATGCGCGCAAAATGAAATTCGCTGAGCCCTGCCTGTGCCGCCAGCCTGTCCAGAGTAATTGCCGTATCCAGGTGATGTTCCACCCACTCCACAGTCTGGCGTAAAACCACTGGTGCCAGACCACCTTTTACCGGGGGCAACTTCCACTGAACGGTGCTGTAACGCTGCACAATATGAGTAAGCAGCAATGTGGATGCGGTACTGAGCACCAGGTGGTTTGCCTGTTCCCCCCAGGCGTTATTAAGCAAAAACTGGCGGTAAAGTTGGGTAATCTGGGCATCTTCGGCAAACGTCCGTTCATCCAGCTGAATACTGGCCGGGCTGCGGTCCCAAATCTCTTCCGCGATTGTGCGTAAATGCGTATCGGTACAATAAAGGTGGACAAACGAAAGGGCTGCCCGCACATCCCAGGTGGACTCACTCTGTTCTGGCATCAGGCAAAACCTGTCTGGCCCGCCGCCGTTTTTCCAGCCCTGATGTGTTTTGTGGTAGGTTTCGTACCCGTCTGCCACATACAAACTTAATGTATGGTGGTCGCTCATCTGCGTGATGGTGTCATGCTTATTTGACCAGGATGCCAGTTGTACCCCGGAGTTAAGCTGCACACTGTCGTGTAATACCGCCTTGTGCTGGCGCAAATTTTCGAATGCGTGGTAACCCATATTGATCTGCCATTGCTTCATCTGTTTGACAGTCTACGGTGGCAATTTCTCCCCTGCCAGCCATTACCAGAAAAAAAAGCGCAAGAATATGCAAGTGCACCACAACCTGCTGCAAGCCGCTTTGCGCAGGCCACGGCACACTACTGGTTACTTTTTCAGGGTAATGAGGCTGGTTATGAACGCAGTACTGTATATTTTGGTCGTTGTTATTTGGGGAACTACCTGGATTGCCATTGCCATGCAACAAGGGCCGGTCGCTGTACCCGTTTCTATTTTCTGGCGGTTTGCTGTGGCTTGTGCCGTGTTATGGCCAGTGATGCTGATGACCCGCCGCCTGAAATCTATGCACAAAGAAGACCATTTATTCTGCCTGCTACAAGGGTGCTGTGTTTTCGGTTTCAACTTCTTCTGCTTCTACCATGCAGCCGCCTGGATAACCAGTGGGCTGGAATCAGTGATTTTCTCTATGGCCGTACTGTTTAATGCAGTGAACAGTTTTCTGTTTTTTGGCCAGCGCCCGGCACCGCGTTTTTATGCTGCCGCGCTACTCGGACTGGTGGGTATGGTGGTGTTGTTCTGGGACGATGTAGTAGGCCAAACGCTATCCCTGACGCTACTTGGTGGTATTGGGTTAAGCGCACTGGGTACCTATGGTTTCTCGCTGGGAAATATGATCAGTGCCCGCCACCAGAAACGTGGGCTGGATACACTCACTACCAACAGTTGGGCTATGCTGTACGGTACGCTGGTGATGGGAGCAATTGGCCTGTTCAGTGGCAGCCATTTTATGCCTGAATGGGATCCCCGTTATATTAGCGCACTGCTTTATTTGGGGATTTTTGGTTCAGTGATTGCATTTGGTGCTTATTTTACGTTGGTTGGGCGTATTGGCCCGGCAAATGCGGCCTGGAGTACCCTGCTGTTTCCCCTGGTGGCATTAACTATTTCAACCGTTTTTGAAAATTACCAGTGGAAAAGTAATGCGGTTATTGGCCTGGTTCTGATCCTTGCGGGCAACCTGGTGATGTTTGTGCCGGTCAATAAATTACGTGTCGGGTTGCGGCTGAAGAGCGCCTGACACCCGAAGTAGCGGGAAAAGTGTGGCGCGTGTAACACAAAGGCACTTTTGACAACACAGGCAAACCAGAAACTGCAACACTGCATAAAGTACTGTCAATAAAGGGCCTTCACAATGAACACGCCACATTTACGCATTGCCAGACCGGTTACCTCTCTGACACAAAGTGAAACGCTCTACTGTACAGGGCTTGGGTTGGAGGTAACGGGGCGATTCAGTGAGCATAATGGTTTTAGTGGCATTATGCTGTCGCTCCCGCAGGCTGCATGGCACCTTGAGTTTACAGTGTGCCACCGCCACCCTGTTATACCTGCACCCGGGAGCGAGGACTTACTGGTTCTCTATTACCCGGACCCAACCAGCTGGCGGCAGCGCTGCGAAAAAATGCGCCTTGCCGGTTTTAATGCCATTAACAGTTACAACCCTTATTGGGACCATCACGGGCAGACGTTTATAGACCATGATGGCTACCGTACTGTTATTCAGCAAAGCGCATGGCCGGTTACACCTTCTGAGCAAGCAGCGTCGCAAATCTGAGTTTAATGCGGTTCCCGTTGCTGTCAGTTTTATGCAATTCCCCCACATCTTCATTGTATTTATGCAGGTTCCAGCCTGCATAATACGCCGCCAGCTCACCTTCTTTGAAGGTAAAAGGGAAGCCAACGGAACATGGGAAATCAGCGGTACTCATTGCTGAGACAATTAAATTCAACCCACCCGGGCGTGTAGCTTCCTGCATCTGGTTAATCAGCCGCGGAATAGTCGCAGGCTCAAGGAACATCATAACCACTGTTGATAACAATAAATCATACGCGCCGTGAAAACTGACCTGGTTCAGGTCAGCCACTGCTGCTTCGAGATTCCCCAGTTTTTCCTGCCGGGCAATACGCTGCAGGTTTTCTATGCTGGCAACGTTTTTGTCCCAGGCCTGAACCTGGTGCCCTGCATCTGCCAGGTAGAGGCTGTTGCGCCCGTTACCACAGCCCAGGTCCAGCACCTGGCTGTGGGGTGTCAGCCGGTTAACAGCACTTCGCAGTTCAGAGTGAGGTAAAGTCAGCCCGTAATTTTCATGAAAATAGTTTTCTGTGCGCATGGTTTTCTCCTGCCACCGCCGGTAACCAGTGGCAAAGCCTTTATCGTCTGCCAAAATTAATACAATAACCGGAGATGATAATGAAAAAATACCAGTTGAGCGACCAATCCCGCACGCTTATTTCGCCACAGGGAGAAAGCATCACCCTGTTTCAGATACGTGCATTGGTGCACTTTGGTTCGGTATGCGCAGGCCAGTTGGGCGGCTGGGTAGAAGGGCCAGACAACCTGAGTCAGCAAGGTAGCGCCTGGCTTGAAGAACAAGTTGAAGTCTTTGGTGGTGCACAAGTGAGTGGTGATGCGCAAATTCTTGGCCTCACCCGGTTAACCGGTAAACTGAATGTTACAGACCGCGCACGGGTAAAAGATTGCCAGGTAGATGGCCCGGCGCTTATTAGCGGGGAAGCGCAACTGTACGACACCCGCATCATAGCCTGTTTGGGATTTACCGCAGACCCTGACCAAATCCTTACTGTCAGCGGCAATGCGCATATCAGGCGGAGTTTACTGGCTCACCAGGTGTGTGTCTGCGGGCATGCATATATTGATTTTGGTTTTCTTGAACACCGGGCTTGTGTCAGTGGGTATGCCATTATTCAGGGGAACGAAAACTGTAATGTCTGGCTGTGTGACAATACCAGTGTGAGTGACCATGCCCGTATTGTTGCCGGGCAGGATGCAGATGCTATCCCTGTTTTGCGCGGGCGTGCGCGGGTTGCTGATTATGCGGTGGTTGAAGGCAACTGTGTTCTGTCCGGCTGTGTGGCTCTGCTTGATTACGCAAACCTGCACGGCGGCCCGGTAGTATTATGCGACCATGTCACCGTTCGGGGGCACGGGCGTATTGCGGGAAATGTTCGCCTGGAGAATGCCACAGAACTCCGTGATAACGCCTGTATTGAAACCTGGGATAACGAAACCGTTTTATTGCGCGACTCAAAAATACTGACAGGTGACCAGCGCATCACCCGCGCCAGCCCTTTCCTGCCTTTTGAGTGTTAATTTACTCTGCTTTGTTCGCCTGGCTGGCATCAATAATCCGCCCGTAGATGTTCTGGTCGTGATATTCGCCATTAAGAAATTCTGCTTCACGCAACCGGCCTTCAAGAGTGAAACCATTACGCTGGGCAACCTGGTTGCTGGCCGTGTTGGTTACAATGCATTTAATAACAAAGCGGCGTACCAGCCCTTCACGGGCATATTTCATCATCATTGCGTTTAACGAACGGGACAAAATACCTTTACCCTGAGCCGCTTCGTCCAGCCAGTAGCCAATATAGGCAGCTTTATTTGTTGGTTCTATCAGGTTAAAAGACACCACACCAACCAGTTTTGACTTACTCAGAATCATAAACATTTTGGTGATATTGCGGTGGTGCAACAGATAATTACCCTGAACCGTTTTCACGGTATCTTCCCGTGCATTGACAAATTGCGGCCAGTTCATACTTTGTTGCAGCCAGTCTTTGTTACGCAGAATCAGTTCAAACAGAGGATCAACAAAGCGTTCATGAACTGAATGCAATTGAATATGCGAATCCACAGAAATCACTTCATCCTGCCATGATTGGGGCGTATTCACAGGTATACCTCTTTTCTTTTCACTATTTTCAAAGACTAAGGGATTCTTAATGAAAAGTCTTGCGCTTTATCCGCCCCTTTATTGTGCGCAATTGTTGTTATTGCACCACAAGCAGGCAACGGCAGGCTCTGCAACTCTCTGCCATGATTGTAGTTATGTTATTGAAACCATTGGTGCGCTATGTAACTAAAGTTTCAATCATGTGATAACCGAACCTGGTACAGAAATTGCAAAATTTCTGTTACAGAACAGGAGACAAGCATGAAAGCAGTCATAATTGGTGGTGGCATTGGCGGTTTATCCGCAGCGATTGCTCTGAAACGTTGCGGCATCGAAACCGAGGTGTATGAAGCCGTAAAAGAAATTAAACCTGTTGGTGCAGCAATTTCAATCTGGCCAAACGGGGTAAAATGCCTGAATTATCTTGGCCTTCATGAAAATATCACTGCCCTTGGCGGCAATATGGCATATCTCGCTTACAATGACGGGCACAGTGCAACTACCCTCACCCGTTTCAGTCTGTCGCCGCTGGTTCAGGCGGTGGGTGAGCGGCCCTATCCTGTAGCGCGCGCAGAATTACAAAACATGTTGCTGGAGCAATATGGCAAAGACGCGGTGCAATTCGGTAAACGGGTTACCCATATAGAAGAACAGCAAGATGGTGTTTGTGCCTGGTTTGAAGACGGGCACAAAGCAACGGGTGACCTGCTGATTGCAGCCGATGGCACCCACTCTGTTATCCGTAACTGGGTACTGGGTTACCAGACGGAACGCCGTTATGCGGGTTATGTAAACTGGAACGGACTGGTTGATATTGATGAAACTATTGCTCCGGCAGACCAGTGGACCACTTTTGTTGCAGAAGGGAAACGCGTTTCCCTCATGCCGGTTGCCGGTAACCGTTTTTACTTCTTCTTCGATGTCCCTTTACCCAAAGGGCTGGACGAAGACAGAGATACTCTCAGGGGCGATCTTAAACGCTATTTTTCTGGCTGGTGCCCACCCGTTCAAAAGCTGATTGATACACTGGACCCACAAACAACGAACCGCATAGAAATTCACGACATCGAGCCATTTATGCAGCTGGTACGTGGCCGGGTGGCGCTGTTAGGTGATGCCGGGCACAGTACCACTCCGGATATTGGCCAGGGCGGTTGTGCGGCGATGGAAGATGCGGTGGTGCTCGCAATTGCCCTGCAAACCAACTCGCTGGGAATTGAAGATGCTCTGCAGCGGTACCAGGAAAAACGCAATGAGCGGGTAAAAGACCTGGTTCTGAAAGCACGTAAACGATGCGATGTGACACACGGTAAGGATCTACAGGCAACACATGCCTGGTATGATGAACTGAAAACGGAAACCGGAGAGCGCATTATGGCGGGAATTGAAGATACCGTGATGGGCGGCCCGTTGGCCTGACCCTGCTTTAATTATAAAAAAACCGCGCAGGCAGCAAACCTTGCGCGGTTTTTTTTACCCTGCGGTATTAACGCATTTGGCGTTCATCAACATATTTGCGTTTATCTGGTGCTGGCGGGAAATACTGGTAAAGCCAGGTTTCACTAATGGCTTTCCCCTGGCAACGCAGGAACATGCGCATTTCTACCGGGTCTACGGAATCAGAATTTGGATACCAGTCGAACAGAATACGGTAGCCATCAAATGGCTCAACGTACAGGATTTCTACCTGACGCGCTTCACCACTGGACAACGTGATAACTGGCTCAATGCCTTTAGGCGCAGCATCTTTCAGGTCTCCACCAACGAAATCGATGGCAAAACGGCGGGACCATTTTTCCGGGTAGTGTTCACCAGGTGCCCAGCCTTCCGGGAAGCTCCCCATACCTGTGCGGGTTGCATAGACTCGCGCCATATTGGTGTGATAAGGCGGCTCCCCGCTCCAGTACAAACGGTACTGGAAGTTCAGTGTGTCACCTGCTTTGACCGGTTTTTCCGGCTGCCAGAAACACACGATATTATCCAGTGTTTCACCTGTTGTTGGGATCTCCATCAGGCAAACATGGCCTTTACCCCAGGCATTGCGCGGTTCAACCCACAGGCTTGGGCGTTTGTTATACCAGCCCATTACATCCTGGTAGCTTTCGAAGCGGTGGTCGAGTTGTAACAACCCAAAACCTTTCGGGTTTTCGTCCATAAATGCGTTGAACTGCAGGCGTTGCGGGTTATTGAGTGGGCGGCAAATCCACTCACCATTACCACGCCACATAGACAGGCGGTCTGAGTCATGAATTTGTGGGTGAATGGTGTCGCACATTTTGCGTTCATTAGTGCCGCAACTGAACATACTGGTCATTGGGGCTATCCCCAGTTGCCTGATGTCCTGGCGTGCATACAGGTGATTTTCGACTTCCATAATCACCTGGGTTTCTTCGCACTGAATGGTAAATTTGTAAGCGCCAGTAGCACTTGGGCTGTCCAGCAAGGCATATACCACAAAAGTGGTGTCGCTGGCTTTGGGGGTTTCAAACCAGAATGCCGTAAAATCAGGAAACTCTTCTGGTTTATCTGTAAAGGTATCAATTGCCAGTCCACGGGCAGACAGGCCATATTGCCAGGTGTTGTCTACTGCACGGAAATAGCTCGCCCCAAGGAATGAAACCACATCACGACGTGCCAGTTCAGGTGCTTTAAACACTTTAAAACCAGCGAAGCCAAGGTCTGGCTGCCCTTCCAGTTGGCTGACATCCACGCCGGCATCGTGGTAGTTGAATAAATCCGGGCGGAAATGCACTTCCCTGGCCTGGTGGGTTGCCGGGTCGAGAGAGAACATTCTTACCCGGCGGCGAAAGCCCATGCCTACGTGGAAAAACTGCACATCCAGTTGGCGGTCTTCAATGTTGTGCCACAAAGAATGCGCTGCATCATACTGAATGCTGTTGTATGCCTGAGGCGTTAAATCGGCCAGCGTTTTCGGCAACGGACGAGGTGCGCCACCCCAGGCCTTTTGCGCCAAATCATGGGCCATAGACTGCAACACGGAAAAATCGAAAGTGCGGGTACTGCCATCCGCAATTCCTGACTCTTGTGCCCACGCAGCGCGCGAGAAGAAAGTGGCAAGTGCTGGAGTGCCACAGGCAGCGGCCAGCGCCATAGAAGCTTTTATAAAACGTCTGCGATTCATGCCGGATTCATCGTCCTTTTTGTCAGGATAGTAGCGTTAAGTTAACGGGCATTCCCACTATGCACTCAAGCCCGTTGCCATGACACTCTAGACAAAATTTATTGTGAATCCAACAACACAACGCTGCGACCCGCACGAGCGCCTGTTTTTCAGACATGTCTCCCTGAGGTCGCAGCAAAAACGGTGTTATTTCACACTCACGTCAATACCAGGGAAATATTTTTTCGCCAGGGTGGTGACAGTGCCATCGGCCTGTAATTTGCTGATAGCCGCATCCAGGCGTGCTTTCGTTTCAGCATCGCCTTTGCGCAGGCCAAAACCAATCCCACTCCCCAAAATTTTGTCATCACTGACCGGCTTGCCGATAAAGCCAAAACCTTTACCCTGAGGCTTGCTCAGGAACCCGGCCTGGCCTGCCGCAGACATTACCAGTGAGGCATCAATACGGCCATTAAGTAAATCGGCCCATGCCATGTTCTGGTCTTTATATGAAACAACAGTTACACCCTGTTTTTCCCAGTGCTCTTTGGCATAAACTTCCTGGATAGAACCTTGCAATACGCCAATGGTTTTACCTTTCAGAGATGCCACTGTTGCATCCATCCCACTGCCTTCTTTACCTACCAGTTGGGTTGGTATCCGGTAAATTGGGTGAGTGAAGTCGATGCTTTTTTCACGCTGCTCCGTGATATTCATTGCGGAGTTAATAGCGTCGAATTTTTTTGCCATCAGGCCCGGTATCAGGGCATCAAATGACGTTTCCACCCATTCGCATTTCAGTTTTGCTGTTTGGCAAACAGCTTTGCCCAGGTCGATATCAAACCCTTCCAGCTGGCCTGCGGCATTACGGCTTTCAAACGGTGGGTATTCAGCTTCCAGCCCAAAGCGCAGCGTGTTTTCTGCAGCAATAGCAGATAAAGAAGATAACAACCCAGCGGCTAATAACAGTGATGTGATTTTTTTCATGAATAACCCTGCTTAACGTGGCTTAACCTGGCATAACGCTTGTGCGCCAGCCTTTAATGTCGCATCGTCTTTCGCAAAAGAGAGGCGAATCAGTTTATTGTCTGTACCATCGGTGTAAAACGCAGATAACGGAATGGCAGCTACACCATGCTCCACAATCAGACGTTTTACCATCTCGCTGTCGGGTTCGTCACTAAAATGCCCGTAACTGGCGAGCATAAAGAATGACCCGGCACTCGGTAATAATTTGAAGGGTGAATCGGCCAGCAAAGACTGGAGTAAATCGCGCTTACGCTGGTAAAACGGCCCCAGGCTTTGCCAGGTGACCGGGTTCGTCATGTAGTCGGCAAAGGCATACTGCATTGGGGTGTCTGCTGCAAACATTAAGAACTGGTGCACTTTGACTATCTCGTCCATCAATACTTTTGGCGCAACACAGTACCCTACGCGCCAGCCTGTAACGTGGAACGTTTTGCCAAACGAAGAAATAATGACACTGCGCTCTGCCAGGCGTGGGTGGGTAGCCATACCGTGGTGGCGTGCACCATCAAAAACGATATGCTCATACACTTCATCTGCCAGCAAAATGATATCGGTACCCTGGGTTAACCGAACCAGTTCGCTCAAATCTGACTCACTCAGCACCTGGCCACTCGGGTTGTGCGGGGTATTGATAATTATCATGCGGGTACGGCTGTTTATCGCGGCCGACACTTCATCCCAGTTAATCCGGAAATCAGGCTGAGTCAGTTTGACAGCAACAGGTGTTGCCCCCTGCAAACGTACTACCGGCGCATAGCTGTCGAAGGAGGGTTCAAAGTAAATTACTTCATCGCCCGGGTGAACCAGGCCACTGATAGCAGAGTAGATCCCTTCACTGGCGCTGGCAGTGACCAGCACTTCATCTGCGGCATCATAATGCTGGCCATAAGCCAGTGCGACTTTTTCACTAATCAGTTGTTTGAGAAGAGGTAAACCCGTCATTGGAGCGTACTGGTTACGGTTTTCCTTCATCGCTTTTGTTACGCCATCGACCAGTGCCGGGTCACACGGAAAGCCTGGCGCACCCTGGGAAAGGTTAATAGCATTGTGCTGGGATGAAAGTTGCCCAATTACGGTAAAAATGGTGGTACCTACATCCGGCAGTTTTGACTTGCACTGTACCGGGGATTGCATGGACATGGCTGCTCCTGTGATAGCTACGAATTGCATAACTATTCAAGCGGTACGGCATTGCAAGCACAACCGAATTGTTGTCATAATAGCCATGCAAAAATTGCATAGCTGGAGATGTGTATGTCCCGCCATTCCCTGCCACTGAATGCGCTTGAAGCCTTTATTGTTACCGCCCGGCACCTTAACCTGACTCATGCAGCGAAAGAGCTTTACCTGACTCAGGGCGCAGTAAGCCGCAAAATTGCCTCACTGGAAAACTGGTTTGGCTTTGCGTTATTTGAACGCCACGCCCGGGGTTTGCACCTGACCCCTCGGGGGAAAGCGCTGCTCCCGGAACTTGAACAGGCCTTCAGGCAAGTGCATATAGTAGCTGAGCAGGCACGCCAGAAACCGCAATCAGTACGCCTTAAAGCGCCAACCTGCGCTATGCGCTGGTTATTGCCCAACCTTCTTGCCATTGAACACCACCACCCGGACCTGGATGTAGTGTTAACCACCACAACCGATCACGGAATTAATTTCCATGCCGAACCCTTCGACGCTGCAATTGAATATGGGAAAGCTGAACGTGGTGAATTACTGTTTGATGAGTGCCTGACTCCGGTAGTAAGCCCGGTGCTGGCAAAACAACTGGCAGCACAACCTGAAAGCTTATCCCGCCTGACATTTTTACACCCCACCCGGGATAAAACTGACTGGTTATTGTGGTGGAACAGCCAGCCCCGCCCCTGGCCGGTAATGCGTAAAAACCAGCACTTCGATACCATGGATCTGGCTATCAGCGCCGCAATTCAGGGCTTTGGTGTTGCAATTGCCGATGAACACCTTGTTGCTGCGGATATTAATGCCGGGCGGCTGGTGCGGCTGTCTGAACAGGCAGTTCCTACGGGGGCGGCATACCGTCTGGTGTTGCGCAAGCCTGGTAGCGAAGCAGGCAATTTAAACGACTTCCGCCAGGCGTTACTTAGTCCAGATTTACATGGTGTTTCATCACCCGTTTAAACAACCGCAGGCGCAAAGGCATAAACCAGCGGCGATGGCGAAAACCAAACTGCCGCCGCTGGCCAATTTGTAAAACGCCTTGTGCCGGCCAGGCGACCGGCCCGGCAAGAGCATGCGCTTCTCCATTCTTCTGGCTGGCGAATGCGGCCCAGTAATCAGCAAGAATCGCGGCAACTTTTTGGTCTGCCCCAGTAGTGGTTATCATGGTTGCCAGCGTATCAAACACATAAGCAACTTCATTACCGTGCGACGCGCCAAAAGGCAGGCTGTCCCGTTCACCTTCACTGACATAATCGAACCAGTAACGCCAGCAAGCCTGGCCTGCTCTCTTTTGTGCATCACTGATAATCAGACCCAGTGTGGTGAACGCCATATCACGGCAAACCTCGCGCCCTAGCACATCATCCTGTAAAGCATGCGGGTAAAGCGTGCGTATCAGGGCAAGTCCGCCCCGGTGAGTTTTGCGCATCTGGCGGATTTGTTGTGCGGCATCCACACCAAACACAGAGAGCACGCTGGCTTCATCGCTGTTACTTCCTACGATGACCGGTACCGGATGCTGCCTGCCCTCCATAAAGCAGTCCAGTGCCGGTTGGGGAAGCACGATATCACCACTTATTGGCACAGGTGCTGGTGAATAAGGTGCGGCCAGAGGCCAGAAGGCATCGCCCGGTAATTCTCGCAGCTGTTCAGCAGTGGCGTGTTTTAACCCCAGAACTGCCGCTACTTGTTCACCATTGTGTAATGCCTCTGGCCGTGGAGTGTCTGGTAACGTGTAACCGCTTTGAATTATCGCCCGGTGAAATAACCCGCTGGCAAGTGGTGAGGCCATCAGTGACATCACACTTCGTGCTCCTGCAGATTCGCCGAACAACGTTACCTGCTGTGCATCACCACCAAAAGCCGCGATGTTCTCCCTGACCCAGTTCAGTGCCGCAATTTGGTCAAGTAAACCAAAGTTGTGTAACGGGCCTCGGGGGTCCTCCCCGTCTAACGCCGGGTGGGCAAAAAAACCGAGATGCCCAAGGCGGTAATTCACGGTAACCAGGATGATACCGCGCCGGGTTAAACCGTGGCCTTCATAAGGCGGTAGCCCACCGGCGCCAATGGTAAAACCGCCGCCATGCAGCCAGACCATAACCGGCAAAGGATGGGTTGGTGGTGTTGCCGGAGCCCAGATATTTAAATACAGGCAGTCTTCACTAAAACTACCCGGGTCCCCGCCACCCAGTTCGCGGCAATATTCTTCACTCTGCCAACTGGCCGGCCCATATTCATATGCCTGTTTTATTCCCTGCCAGCCGAAAGGTGGTTGAGGCGCCCGCCAGCGCAATTCCCCAACAGGTGGTCTGGCATAAGGAACACCACGCCATACCCGAACACCCGCTTCACACTTCCCTTCAAGCAATCCGTTGGTTGTCATAACCTGACAATTATCCACTGAGTGTGCCAGTATCATGTTTCCCGCTTTCCCTTTCATACGCATTTAGTTCATGAATAAAATCAATAAAGGCCCGCAATGGCGCGGGCACCAGGCGGCGGTCCGGGTAATAGAGCCACGGGCCGCTGAATTCAGGCCACCAGGGCTCCAGCACCGGCTTGAGTTCGCCACGGGCGATTGCCGGGGCCAGCCAGTCTTCGAAAAGCATAATAATTCCCGCGCCTTTAATCGCTGCATCCACAGCCAGGTCAACGGCGGCACCGATGCTGACGACCAGGGGACCTTTTACCTGAACCCGCACTGTTTCATCGCCTTTGTGAAATTCCCAGTCTGAAATAACTCCACTATGGTAGCGGCAACGAATACAGCGGTGTTGCATTAATTGCGTCGGGTGTTCGGGCTGGCCTGCAAACGCCAGGTACTCAGGTGAGGCCACTACCGCGAACCGTTGAGTGCGCGGCCCAAAGGGAACGGCAATCATATCCTGTGCCAGGCTCTCTTCATAACGGATCCCGGCATCGCAACCGGCACTGAAAATATCGACCAGGTTACTTTCAGCAATGATGTCTACGTCAATCTCCGGGTAACGGGCAAGAAATGCAGGAATGATATCTGGCAGGATCAGCCGGGCGGCACTTACGGGTACGTTCAGGCGCAATGTGCCACGCGGGGTATGGCGAAAACCGTTGATTTTATCCAGCGCTGTTTCGACTTCATCCAGCGCCGGGCGCAAGTTTTCAACCAAAGCCCGCCCTGCTTCAGTCAGGGCGACTGTGCGGGTAGTTCGGTTGAACAAGCGCACGCCCAGTTGTTGTTCTGCTCGCCGTACTGCATCACTGAGCCGCGACGGATTAGTGTTGAGATTACGGGCTGCTTCACGAAAACCGCCCGCCCTTGCAACAGCAACCACCGCCTGCAGGTCGTTCAAATCATATGCCATTGTGCGGATTCCCGTACATAGTGTCGTGATTAACTGGAATAGTCGCACAAGACTGGCTTGCCTACAATTCAGAGTACACTAACAGGAGGTATCCCATGACAACCGTTCAAC
Source organism: Mangrovibacter sp. MFB070 (assembly GCF_000705335.1). Lineage (NCBI taxonomy): Bacteria > Pseudomonadati > Pseudomonadota > Gammaproteobacteria > Enterobacterales > Enterobacteriaceae > Mangrovibacter > Mangrovibacter sp. MFB070. Next base: position 32,509 of record NZ_JJMI01000039.1, on the reverse strand, counting down.
TGGCAGGCACCCGGCAATTAGGCGATAAGCAAGTATTCAGGATGGGTTATGGCGCAATGCAACTCGCCGGCCCTGGCGTTTTTGGCCCCCCGGATAACCCGGAACAGGCAATTGAAGTTCTGCGCCTGGCTATCGAGCAAGGTATTAACCATATTGATACCTCAGATTTCTATGGCCCGCACATTACTAACCAACTGATCAGGCAGGCACTCCATCCGTATCAAAAAGAGTTATGCCTGGTGACGAAAGTCAGCGCCAGGCGTGATGATAAAGGGAACTGGATACCAGCGATGTCGGAAAGTGAACTGACCCGGGCAGTGGAAGAAAACCTGGAAAACCTCGGACTTGACCAGTTAGAGATAGTCAACCTGAGAAGTATGTATGATGTGCATAAACCAGCCGAAGGTAGCCTCGAAGGCCCGTTAACGACATTGCTTAACCTGCAGTCTCGGGGGTTAATTCGCCATATTGGGCTCAGCAATGTTACACCCACGCAAATCAAAGAGGCGCTGGCATTAACCCCTGTCGCCTGCGTACAAAACTGTTATAACCTGGCTGAACGTAGTGATGACGCGCTGATTGACTGGCTCGAACAACGCGACATCCCATACGTACCTTATTTCCCGCTCGGTGGCTTTACGCCGCTACAATCGGCCGAACTCAGCGCTGTTGCCAGTGAACTCTCGGCCTCCCCCATGCAAGTAGCGTTGGCCTGGTTATTACAGCGGTCGCCTAATATTTTGTTGATTCCGGGCACCAGCAAGCCAGCGCATTTGCTGGCAAATATTGATGCCGCGAAGTTGCAACTGCCTGAAGCGCACATCGAACGCCTGAATGCGCTTTAGTCGGTATCCGTTAGCCTGTTAACCGGAGCCAGCCCGCACAGGCGACGGCTGCGGTTTTCAGTGTCCTGATATAAAGCAAACGGATCTTTCACCGCACAGCCCAGTGCTGTTTCAAAGGCTTGCTGGCTGGCATGCCCCTGCTCCCTGACCTGTGTTTCCGCTCCCAGGTTGGACTGAAAAATCCCGGCGGCACTGACAGGCAGGAAATCTTCATAAGTAACAGGGGATGCAGCAAGCCAGCCTCGTTCAATTAGTGCCTGTGGGTTGTCGTCCAGTTTAATCGCCTGGCGGTTTGCGTCTCCGGCAGGTAATAACCGGTATCGGTACCAGGCGAGCCCGTCCTGGCGCAGTGTCGCTTCGTCATCGGGGAACCGGGCAAAGGTATTACGTAACTGATTTTGGTGTGCAAAATTATCCGCAGCGACACCCGCCTCAGCTAACAGAGAATCATACAACCGCCGCCCTTTCGGGGTCAGGGCCACTCCTCGCTGCTCTATTTCACCAAAACGTGCGGTATGCGCTCCCTGAGCCCCTTCGCCAAATACCACTTTTTCTTCCAGTGCCCGGAAACTGGTCTGGCGTAAAAGAATGGGGTATACACGGCGCGGCGGGCCTTCAATCACATTCTTGGGCGTAATGCCATATTCAGGCATCAGTGCCTGTACCCGGTCAATATCCAGTGTACGGGGTGTCAGGTGATTAATATGGCACCCGGGGAAACTGACAATGTCGGCCACCAACCGGTGCGCACTGTTCAGTGCCTGGTATGTTTGCGCATCCACACAGGCCTGCTGGCGCCAGCGAAACGTTTCCAGAGCTTCACTGACAAAGCGCTGCGCCTGCACGGCGGTTAAACCACCTTGTTGTGCGTGGGTATCTACCAGTTCACGGCAGCCTGGCGTAAAAATTGAACGCTGCGCCAGAATATGCAGTGCCTGTTCCCGGAGCGTTGTGTCTTCAATCAGTTCCGGGCGCAGTAATGAGGTAAAAACACGAAATGGATTACGTGCCAGCGCGGCGTCTTCTGTGGGGCGAAACGCGGTTGAATGTACAGGTATCCCGGCAACAGACAAATCATAGTACCCCACGGGGTACATACCCATGATGGCAAAAACCTTGCGCAACCCCGCCAGTTCTTCTGGCGTGCCAACACGAATAGCGCCATGCCGCTCAACATTGAGCCGACCAATTTCTCCATCGTTTGTCAGTTGTTCAAGCAACATGGGGTGTTTTTCCAGCACACCAATGTTGACGTCGGCAACCAGGTCCAACAACGTGCCATACTGCGGTACTTCTTGCTGATACATCACAGACATCGCCTGTGCGAACATTTCCCGAATTTCATCTGCACTGACATACTCGCCCATGTTATTTTCCTCAGGTCTTTTCCCAAAGGTTAGATAACACCTTTGCGCCACACTGAAATTATTCAGCTTTTGTGATCCTGGCAACGCGCCAATTTAGTGGTCTTATCCCCCTGCTGTCTTCGTTTATATAACCGGAGCATATGGTTGCCTGGCACATAAAAATTACCGGCGTTGATTTGCCTCGATTCAGCCGGGCAACCCGGAACGTCAGCGTAGCCAGAATCCGCACTTTGTTTAAAAATTGCGATGTTTGTTAATGTAATTTTGCAATGAAGTTATCAGAATACAGCTAAGTCACTTGAAAATAGCAAAAAACTGGTTTTAACATCCGTTATGGAAAATTATGGTCACTTCATGCAGCGCATTCGCTTGCGCCATTTACACACTTTCGTTGCCGTCGCTCAGCAGGGAACTCTTGGGCGCGCGGCACAAACGCTTAACCTCAGCCAGCCGGCATTATCCAAGACATTAAATGAGCTGGAAAATTTGATTGGGGTCCGCCTGCTTGAGCGGGGGCGTATGGGGGCACATCTCACCCCCACTGGCGAGCAATTTTTGACCCATGCACTGCGCATTCTTGATGCACTCCAGGCCGCTGGGCACTCTTTGCATTCCGCCACACAAGGCGAGCCTCAGACAGTACGCCTTGGTGCACTGCCAACGGCACTACTGGGGTTATTGCCTGCTGTAATTGGCCAGTTCCATCGCCATCAAATTGGTGTCAGCCTGCAAGTGGCAGCCATGAATAACACCATGATTTTATCCGGGTTAAAAAGTGGTGAACTGGATTTTGGAATCGGCCGCATGTCTGACCCGGAATTAATGGGTGGATTAAGCTACGAATTGCTGTTTCTGGAATCACTGCGTCTGGTGGTTCACCCGGGGCATCCACTACTCAACGAAACCCTGACATTTCGCCGTATTCTCGACTGGCCAGCCGTTGTGCTGCCTGAAGGTACACCGCCCAGGGACAGAACTGAAGCCTTGCTTAAAGAACAAGGTTGTACACTTTCGCCCTGCCATGTTGAAACCTTGTCTGCTTCACTTTCCCGGCAACTCGCGATTGACTACGACTACGTTTGGTTTGTGCCCTCTGGCGCGGTAAAAGAAGATCTTAAAACGGGTGTACTGGTCTCATTACCTGTTGCCATACCGGGAAATGGCGAACCGGTTGGCATTCTGACCCGTGTCGACACCCCGCTTTCTGTTCACGCCGTAACATTAATTAATGCCATTCGCCAAACTATTGCCTGATTGTATTGTGTTGCGCAAGTTGCATGATAAGTAACACTGTTAGAACGTTCAGGAAACAATAACCGCACATTGTTGCGCGAATGTTGGGAATTTGCGGCGTATACTGCATGTATTGATTACGCACACTATTGCGTAAATTTCCAGTATGGACGTCACACTATGAAATTTAAAACAGCGATTAAACCTTATCACGCGGCCGCAGGTGGCTGGGGATCACTGGAAGCCACAACCCGGTTTGTGTTTGACAGCAAACGCGCAATTAAGAATTTGCGCAACCTGATGCGCATGAACAAAGCCAAAGGCTTTGACTGCCCCGGCTGTGCCTGGGGTGATGATAATAAAAGTACATTCAGTTTTTGTGAGAATGGCGCTAAAGCTGTTACCTGGGAAGCCACCCGTCGCCATATCACCGCAGAGTTTTTTGCCCAACATACAGTCGGCGCGCTACGCAAACAAAGTGACTATTTTCTGGAGTACCAGGGCCGCCTGACAGAACCGTTGTGTTACAACCCTGAAACCGATCACTACGAAGCCATCACCTGGCAGGATGCTTTTGCACTGGTTGCCCGCCATATTCAGGAAATGGACACCCCTAACCAACTGGAGCTTTACACCTCCGGGCGTGCAAGTAATGAAGCTTCTTATCTCTACCAGGTGTTCGGGCGGATGCTGGGCACCAATAATTTCCCCGATTGTTCGAATATGTGCCATGAGGCCAGTGGTAGCGGGCTGAAACGCAGTATTGGCGTTGGTAAAGGCACAATTCGCCTCGATGATTTCGACAAAGCAAACGCCATTTTTGTCTTTGGCCAAAACCCTGGTACAAATCACCCGCGTATGCTTCACAGCCTGCGCCATGCAGCTGAAAACGGTGCCAGTATTGTAACGTTCAATACCCTGCGTGAACGTGGGCTTGAACGGTTCGCTGACCCGCAAAAACCGCTTGAAGTCGTCACCCCTTTAGCTGGAAACATCAGCTCTACGTATTATCAGCCGAATTTGGGTGGCGATATGGCAGCGGTGCGCGGCATGGCAAAAGCACTGCTGGAAACCCACCGGCAACACCTGGCAGATGGCTTACCTGGCATTTTTGATGATGCTTTTATCAGTGAGCACACCCAGGGGATTGAACAGTGGTTTGCTGAAATCGATAACACCAGTTGGGACTTTATCACTCAGCAATCTGGCCTGAGTGAGCAGCAACTGCGTGAAGCCGCCGGTATCTGGCAAAATGCCGAACGGGTTATCTGCACCTGGGCGATGGGTATTACCCAACATAAACATTCGCTGGATAGCGTACGGGAAATTGTTAACCTGCAATTGCTGGGTGGGCATCTGGGCAAACCCGGCGCTGGGCTATGCCCGGTGCGTGGGCACAGCAATGTTCAGGGGAACCGTACAATGGGGATTGATGAAAAACCCTCTGCTGCATTACTCGACAGCCTGGCGAAGCATTTCGACTTCACGCCACCACGAGCACCAGGCCATAACACGGTTGAAGCAATTGAGGCCATGCTGCGTGATGAAGTTCGGGTTCTGATAACACTGGGTGGCAACCTTGCCGCCGCAGCGCCTGATAGTGAGCGTACCGCTGAAGCCTTATCCCGGTGTGGGCTGACAGTACATATCAGTACCAAGATGAACCGTAGCCACCTTTATCCTGGCGATGCAGCACTGATCCTGCCCACGCTTGGGCGCACTGAAGAAGATCTTCAGGAAAGTGGCCGTCAGTTTATTACTGTCGAAGATTCTTTCAGTATGGTGCATGCATCTGAAGGGATAGGCAAACCACTGGCAGCCACGCAACGCTCTGAAACGGCAATTGTTGCCGGAATCGCCGCGGCGACACTGGGATGTGAGAAACTGGACTGGCTTGCCCTGAGTGCTGATTACAACCTGATTCGTGACCATATTGCAGCCACTATACCTGGGTTCACTGATTTCAATGAGAAATGTGCAGAGCCTGGCGGATTCTGGCTGGGTAATGCGGCGGCAAGTTACCGTTTTGCCACACCGAGTGGTAAAGCAGAGTTCAGCCCGGCTCCATTGCCGCAGTCAGTAACCCCGGTGGAAGCACCGTTCATATTGCAGACATTGCGTTCTCATGACCAATATAACACGACAATTTATGGTCTGGACGACCGTTATCGTGGCGTTTACGGTCAGCGTGAAGTGTTATTTATGAACCCCGATGATATTGCAGCACTTGGGCTGGAACCGGGCGATGACGTTGATATCGAAACCCACTGGAATGACGGTATTGAACGAAAAGTTACTGGGTTCAAACTGGTCAGTTATGCCATTCCCCGTGGTAACCTGGCAGCTTACTACCCGGAAACTAACCCGTTAATTCCATTGTCCAGCTTTGGTGATGGTACAGGGACTCCTACTTCCAAATCTGTACCGGTGAGTATCACTGCTTCGCAACCGCATCCAGATTTGCGCCTGGTTTAAATAAACAACCCACAGGCATCTGCTTGTGGGTTGCATTCAGCTAATGGCGAGCGGTGTTAAAACGTCTCCCAGTTCTCCTGACCAGCTGATGAAGCCTGTGGTAATGCGGCCTGCGTTTTTTTCGCCCGCCCGGGCGCAGTACGCTCACTGTGGCTGTCACCAGATAACCGGAAGATACCGACAGCCTGAGACAGTATCGCGGCCTGTTCTTCAAGGGAACGGGCTGCAGCAGATGCCTCCTGAACCAGAGCTGAGTTTTGCTGTGTGGCATTATCCATTTCAGTAATAGCCTGGCCTACCTGTTCTATACCACGGCTTTGCTCATCGGATGCAGAAGCAATTTCCTGCATAATGCCAGTCACGCTTTTCACCGACTCTACAATACCGGTCATTGTACTGCCTGCTTCCCGCACTTCACCGGAACCCTGTTCAATGAGTGAAACAGATTCATTAATCAGGTTCTCAATTTCTTTGGCCGCCTGTGCGCTGCGTTGTGCAAGAGTGCGAACTTCGCTGGCTACCACAGAGAACCCACGCCCCTGCTCTCCTGCACGCGCAGCTTCAACTGCAGCATTCAGTGCCAGAATATTGGTCTGAAACGCGATGCTATTAATAACCGATGTGATTTCTGAGATTTTCCGTGAACTGGCTGAAATATTGTTCATGGTAGAAACCACACCGGTAACAATCTGCCCACCGTGCGAGGCCTTTTGTGAGGCCTCTCCAGCGAGTTTGCTTGCATGGTGCGCGTTTTCCGCATTTTGCTTCACGGTTGCCGTCAGTTGCTCCATGCTGGCGGCCGTTTGTTCAATTGCTGCCGCCTGTTGCTCAGTTCGTGAAGCTAAATCGACGTTGCCGGCAGAGATATCACTGGTGCCCTGGTAAATGCCACTGGCGCCATCACGCACGGTGGTGACGGTTCTCACCAGAGAGCGCTGCATGTGTTGCAGGTGTTTGCTGAGCAGGCCTATTTCACTGCGGCTGGTTAATTCTTCTGGCTGTGTGAGATCCCCCCCGTCAATAGCCTCAATTCGCTTAACCGCGCGCTGCAGTGGGTTTATCACAATTTTGCGCAACATAACAAAGGTTACGCCGGTCATAAATAAGGCCAGGATAAAAGCACCGCCCATCACTACCAGACCAATATTTGTATCACGATGAGCCATAGTGTTAAGTTGCTGGGAGCGCGCAGTACGAATGGCAATCGCCTTCAGCAAAACCTCATTATAGTCATCATCCAGTTTGCGTAGTTGTTCGTTTTCCTGAGTGATAATCGCTTCAAACATGCCATTTTTGGCATATTTGATCATTGGCTTCATGCCCTTTTCAACATAGTCGTCAAAACGGGTTTTCAGCGCGCCATCCAGTGCGGTGTCTTGCGGTGTTTTCGACCGGCGGTCCATGTAAACAGCAAACCCTTCCTGAGCTTTTTTAATACGCGCTTCTGCATCAGCAATGTCTTTGCTCATGACATCCATATCTGCGACACGCCCGGCCGCCCCGGCATGAATTAATAAAATACGGGCGGTACGCAGGTGGTTGGAGCTGTTGGAGATGCCCATGCGCACCTGTATTTCATCGGTCACATCACTGAGTGAGCTATTACCCTGAACCAGGAAATAGCCAGCAAGACCGATACATAACGCAAACAGTAGTAACACCCCGCCCAGAATGGCGGAAAAGAGGGGAACCAGACGGATGTGGTGCCAGAAACGAACAGACCCGGATATAGTTTGTGCAGATGTCGTTGCCCTTTCCATAATAACTCTCTTTAAATTTATAAGGGGTACAAAGAAAGCAATACCAATGACATCGGCATCCGTAGCCGTTTTATTACGCCTTAAAAGACATTTTGCGTAGCGTTAACAAGATTATGCCGGGAGGATCACACTTTCCCGGCGAGAGGAAAACAGAGGAATGCAAAGTGCGTTATAAATGGTCTATGTCTGTCGGTTTACCAAATAAAAAGCCCTGGATCTCACTACACCCTTCTTCCTCCAGAATGCGTAATTGCTCAGCAGTTTCTACGCCCTCGGCAATCAGTGGCGTATTGATGGAGTTACCCAGTGAAATGATGGCTCGCACAAAAGAACGTGCTTCATAGCTTTTCTCAACGTTATTGAGAAAGCTTTTATCCAGTTTTATCACATCAAACTGGAACTCCCGCAGAGTACTCAAAGAAGAATATCCAGTACCGAAATCATCCAGCGCAATACTTATTCCCATTTTTTGAAATTGATGCAACACATTGAATGTTAGCTTTTTATTAACAATAAACGCTGTTTCCGTTACCTCGAATTCCAGCAGGCTCAGGGGGTAAGCAGAACGTTGCAACAATGTGCGTACTCGCTCAATAAAGTTGGGGTGGCGTAATTGCACTGGTGAAATATTGATAGATATTTTCTTATTAATTTCCCTGTCCATCGCTTCCTGGCATACGGTACTTATCACCCAGTAGCCTAATGGAACAATCGCGCCACTTTCTTCAGCGATAGGGATAAAAACATCAGGTGAAACCGGCCCAAGGCGGGGATGATTCCAGCGTAACAGTGCCTCATAACCTGAAATCTCTTTATCTTTGATGGCGCGTTTTTCCTGGTAATGTAGATAGAACTGCCCTTCTTTAATGCCCTTGCGGATATCGCCTGCCAGCATATTGCGATAACGTGTTTCTTCATCCATGTCTTTTTCATACCAGCATATTTTCACGTCCGTTGCCTGCTTTGCCCGGTACATTGCAAGGTCTGAATTACTGAGGAGCTTTTTAATATCCGTTGCATCATCAGGGTAAACCGCAACGCCCATGCTGGCTGACACAGAAAATTCGGTTGTGGCAAATTTTTGCAACCCGGAAAAACAGGCATATAAGCGGGAAGTGAACGCGCGTGCTTCCAGGCGGTTGTTGTAACCTTTTACCGCAACAAACTCATCACCGCCAAAACGGGCAACAATTTCGTCTTTACCCAGTATTTTGAGGGTTTGTGCGGCAACTCGTTGTAAGAGCTGGTCGCCGATATGGTGGCCTTCGATATCGTTTATATCTTTGAACTTATCCAGATCAATAGTGCAAACCGCAATACGCTGGTATTCGCTATTGTTCAGTAACTGTTCGACAAACGAGAAAAACTCAACACGGTTTGGCAGACCGGTTAGTGCATCGTACCGCGCCATCCAGGAGATTTTGTCATTGATCTCTTTTTGTTCGCTAACGTCCCGGGTGATTTTGGCAAAGCCAAGATGCACACCTTCTTCATCGTAAATCGGGTCGATAACCACATGAGCCCAGAAACGGGAACCATCTTTTCGGTAGCGCCAGCCTTCTCCTTCATACTGACCATGTTCTAAAGCTAGTTGAAGGTTACGTTGTGGCAAACCCGCATTGCGGTCCTGTTCACTGTGGAAAATACCGTAATACTGGCCGACGATTTCATCGCTACTGTAACCTTTTGCCCGGTGTGCACCTTCATTCCAACTGGCGACCGTTCCGTCAGGATTCAACATGTAAATGGCGTAATCCTTTACTTGCTCAATAAAATGGCGATAGACAAAATCACTCAGTCGCTTGTGGCTCATGTAAGACGGCCCCTGTTCCAGGTATTGTAATTAGTAAAATAAAAACTTTTTCTCACAAGCTTTATCGCCTGTCACTCGTTTTTCTTTATGTTTTTCGCCCGGATAGATTATTTACACCCGTGCTGTTTTGTAGCGCAGTTCACACTGTGTGTATGGCCCACAAACCGCGCAGCGGGTATCGGACAGACAGAGTATTTAACCAGGTTTACAGTCTGGGTCGCAGAAAAGAACGAGAGAATGCTTCAGGAAAAACCTGCCACCGATTTGCCAGTGTGCAGCGGCAGGTTTCAGAGGTGATTAACTGGATTTTTTACGCGGCATCATGCGCAACAACGTGTTGTCTTTCCAGAAGTAATGGTGCGCAAGTGCGGCAGCGGCATGGAGACCAATAATATAATATCCGACAGTTGCCACCAGCTCATGGATATCTTTTACCTGCCAGGCGAAATCTTCATTCGGTGTGGCGGAGACTGGCATGGGCAGGCCGAAAATCGCCCAGTCATTACCGCGATAGTAACGATAAATAACACCTAATAGCGGCAGTGCGATAAACATCAGGTACAGCACCAGGTGTGCCAGGTGAGATAACCCCGTCACCATGGGCGATGGTTTAGGCTCAATCGGTGGGGTTGGCCAGATGGCCCGCCCGGCGAGGCGCGCTACCATCAGCACCATCACAAGGATCCCTGAACCATAGTGCAGACTGCTGAGTACGGGACGGAAACTCCGCGGGAAGAAGCCCCGCAACTCCATGGAGCAGTAAGCGATAATCACCAATAAGAAAACCAGCCAGTGCAGCGTTATCTGAACCGAACTGTACTTTCCACGCATAACGACATCCTCAATATTCAGTGAAGTGTTCAACATACTGATTACGCATTAAGAATTCATTAGTTTTTCTTTGCTTTCAGTGCGAAAAAACGGTGTTTTGCATAAGTAACAACCGTTTCAGGGTTAGTGGTAAGCTGTTGTTTACCCGTTGAGAGCACAAGTTATGCTTTGAGAAGGACACATATGCCCCCTGATTACCAAACTATAGCGCGCCTGGAGCCAGACGAAACATTTACCATCTGGCCTGCGGGCGAAGCACCGGGCGCACATACCAGCCCGGCGCACTATGTTCTTACTGAACGCAGTACACTCGCCAGTTTGCCAGACCGTGCCGCAACTGGAATCAGGGCGCCACTCATCAGCGCCTGGCGGCCAAAGGAGCCTAATGGGGTTGCACTATTAGTGGCACCCGGTGGTGGTTATAACCGTGTGGTGGTTGATAAAGAAGGCAGCGACCTGGCAGCACGCTTTACAGCACAAGGGTATACATTGTTTGTCATGACCTACCGCATGCCCGATGGCGGCCACAGTGAAGCCAGCCTGGCGCCACTTGCAGACATTCAACGTGCCATCAGGGTTATTCGCACACGCTCACCAGAGTGGGGGTTAAATGCACAACGCATTGGTGTTCTTGGCTTTTCTGCCGGGGGGCACCTTGCCGGCAGCCTTGCAACACACTTTGACTACCCTGCTTACCCGGCAATGGATGAAGCAGACAGCCTCAGCGCACGCCCGGATTTCGCTGCGCTGATGTACCCGGTTATTACCATGGATGCAGCGTTAACTCACCCGGGTTCAGCCCGTGCTTTACTGGGCGCAACTCCCGAGCCACTCTGGCGGCAACACCATTCACTGGAATTACAGGTTCGTGCTGATATGCCCCCCGTATTTCTTGCCCATGCTGCTGATGACCCTTCGGTGCCTGTCGCAAACAGCCTGCTAATGTTTCAGGCGTTACTTGCCCACAAGGTTCCTGCCGAAATGCATATCTTCCAACAAGGGCAGCATGGTTTTGGTATTCGCGGCTGCCTTGATTTACCTGCCCAAAGCTGGCCTGAACTGCTCATGAACTGGGTCGAAGCGCAATACCCGTGATGCTATGCAAGTTTGCGTGCAGCAAGCATGCCCCGCAGAGGCTCGCAGGCAGATAAACGTTGCCACGCCAGCATGATTTCTTCAGGTAGAGGCACATGGGCAATAAAACCTTTACCTGCGGGCCCATAGCCATTGTTGTCATCATACAGGCGTGGCAGTTCCCCCATGACCAGCTCAATAAAACGGTTAACCGGCCATAAACCTGTGGCTTCATTTTCAAATGCAATATCTTCGCATTGGCCGGTTAACCTGGGCACAAACCCTGGCGATGACACACAGTCTGGCAGGATGGAAACCTGGTTTTTCAGGCGGGCAAATGTAGCCATTGTACGCCGTTGCATGGTTGGGTCCTGAACCACAACCAGTTGCTGTGGTGCCAGGCCGCGTAATTGCATTAAACGCCACGAAAAATCAACATTTTCACCGCAGTTGGTCGCCTCACATTCGAGTAATATTTGCTCGGGCGGCAGGCCAGCAACGGTGGCTGCCATTTCACCAATCACTGATGCTTCGGTACGCCCACCAGTATGAATGTGCTGGTAGCGAGAGCTTTGCTGCACCGCCTGATATAACCACCCCGTAGAATGGCCGACACCACCGGTTATCAGCAAGAGTGCCTGTAATTCACGGGCCTGATGAAAAGCATGTTCAATAACTGGCAATACAGCATTGCCAGCCAGTACAACTATTGAAGAACGTGATGTATCAATATCAGTATCCTGCCGGGCAAGCCAGTTACTGACCAGGTTAAGGTCTTCAACCATATTGTAATTTTTTCCATGTGCTGCCATAACGCTGCCTGAAGATGCTTCCAATGGTTCTCTCCTGCGCTGTTTGTCCCGGTAATGAGGACGATGAATTATTCGGCATAACCGATCACTTCACCCCAAAACCATGCTTGTGCCATCTTATTCTTTTTACGAGTAAAAAAGCCAGAATCCTCCAAAAAATACCGGGTTGCACCTGGATCAACCCCTGATTTTTAATTCTTTTTAAGAATTTAGTTACCTGTTGAGATATTTAGACAAAATTTATCGCCACTAATTTTCACTTTCTCACTGAAATTAACATTCAGATAACTTGATTAATCATTTTTACATACCTAACTTGCTAAAGCGTTAACAAATATTTTACACAAGGTCGCACCCGGCTAAACAGGCCAGTGGTTTTACTTTGTATTACTTCATTCACGTGGCGAGGATATTTATGGTTACACATGAAAGCAGCACCACGATTTTACGGAAAAACAAAAAGGTGCTGATTGCCAGCCTGACTGGTAGCGCAATTGAGTGGTTCGATTATTTTCTTTATGGCACGGCAGCCGCACTGATGTTTAACAAATTATTCTTTCCCATGGTGGATCCGGTTATCGGGATGATGCTTGCCTGGTTGTCTTTCTCACTCACCTTCTTCATTCGCCCAATTGGCGGCGTAGTGTTTGCACATATTGGCGACCGAATCGGGCGCAAAAAGACGCTGGTACTGACCCTTTCTCTTATGGGGGGTGCCACGGTAATGATTGGTTTACTGCCGGACTACAACAGTATTGGTTTGTGGGCTCCAGCCTTACTGATTTTATTGCGGATTATTCAGGGAATGGGTATTGGTGGTGAATGGGGTGGCGCATTGTTACTGGCCTACGAATACGCACCTGCATCGCGTAAAGGTTTCTTTGGCAGTATTCCTCAGGCTGGGGTCACCATTGGCATGTTGATGGCGACATTCATGGTATCTCTGATGACCTTATTCAGCGAAGAGCAATTCCTGGCGTGGGGATGGCGAATTCCGTTTATTTTAAGTGCCGTACTGGTGCTGTTGGGGCTTTGGATCCGGAAAGATATTGATGAGACACCTGATTTCAAAGCAGTCAAACAGTCAGGGAAACTTAGTAAGACCCCATTACGTGAAACACTGAAATACCACTGGAGACAAGTGTTAATCGCTGCCGGGTTGAAGGTAGTGGAAACGGCACCATTTTATATTTTTTCAACGTTTGTGGTTAGCTATGCCACCGGCATTCTTACCTATGAAAAATCCCAGGCACTGGAAGCCGTCACACTCGGGGCATTAGTCGCCACAGTGATGATTCCGTTGATGGGTTTGCTTTCGGACAAAATTGGCCGGGCGCGCATGTATACCGTCAGCGTTATCATGTTGGGAATTTTTATTGTGCCCTGGTTTATGTTGCTCAATACCCACACCACCTGGGGTATTGTGGTTGCTACGGTAATTGCGTTCGGTATTTTGTGGGCGCCGGTCACGGCAGTGCTCGGCACACTGTGCTCAGAGATTTTTGACGCAAATGTGCGTTATACGGGGATTACGCTGGGGTACCAACTTGGTGCGGCACTGGCAGGTGGCACTGCGCCACTGATAGCCACCGCGCTTCTCGCGCAATCAGGCGGTGACTGGCAGCCTGTCGCTATTTACCTGGGCATTACCGTGCTTATTTCACTGGTCGCCATTTATGCTGCCACCCGCTCCAGGCATTGCGGAGCTCTGCATACAGAACCAGAGTCGCTATCTTAGCTGCCGTGCCGCCACTGCGCGGCGCATGGTAAATGTTCACAGAGGGCGGGCAAAACAGACTGCGTCTTCCCGCCCCTGGTATGGCCCGTAGTTTTCCCTAACCTGAAACCCCTGCCGTAGCCAGAACTGAACTGCGCGTTCATTAACTTTGCGTGTTTCCAGCCACAATGCGGTGAACCCCTGCAGACGGGCATGGTCGACCAGACTGACAACGAGACTGGTGCCTACGCCTCTGTATTCAGGTACCACATACATACGCTTAACCTCAGCAATACGGGCCTGTATATCCAGTGGGCGGCATGCCACGCAGCCGACTGCTTTGTGTTCCGCTGTGCGGGCAATCAGGAAAAAACCGTCACTGCCTGCAAGACTGGTTGCTGAAAAACGTTGCGCTCCACTACTGCCAGTGATAGCAGATAATTCCAGCGATAACGCCTGTTGTAATGCCAGGGCATCGTAGCTGGTTGCAGACTCAGCCTGGATGCTAATTACGATGTCACTGTTCTTCATTATTTTTATGTATAGTGGTTGTTGAATTTTTGTTAGGTTAATCCCTGCGAGGTGAACAATGCAAGAACAGTGGTCAGCTGTAGATAACTGGTTAATGTCAGCGTTACTGCCGCAAGATGAGATACTGGAACGGGTGTTGAAAAATAACCAACAGGCAGGCCTGCCTGCCATTGATGTTTCCCCAGCTCAGGGACAATTTCTTGCAATGCTGATTACTATTTCTGGTGCACAACGTGTTCTGGAAATTGGCACTCTGGGTGGCTACAGTGCTATCTGGATGGCAAGAGCATTACCTGAAAGCGGTAAAATTGTCAGCCTGGAATTTGACCCGCACCACGGGCGTATTGCACAACAGAATATTGATTTAGCCGGTGTTACTGGCAAAACAGAAATTATCATTGGCCCGGCGCTGGAGTCGCTGCCGAATCTGGCTCAGCAACCGCCATTTGATTTTATTTTTATAGACGCAGACAAACGCAACAACCCGGCCTATTTAGACTGGGCACTGCGGCTGTCGCGCCCTGGCACACTGATTTTTGGCGACAACGTGGTGCGCAACGGCGCAATTACCGATGCACAACACCCCGATCCCCATGTTAAGGGTATACAGGCATTTTTGCAGGACGCAGGGCAATCGGGAAGGTTAACCGCCACTGCTCTACAAACCACAGGGATCAAAGGATGGGATGGTTTTATGCTGGCGCGGGTTAACCATTAAGCAGGCTGCATACTGGCAGGGCTACTGAACCGCTCAGTAGCCCTGTAGTTAGTAACGGAGTAGTTAGTAACGGAGTAGTTAGTAACGATATCGTTAGTACCTGTTTTCAGATACCTGTGTTGCAATACCTCAGGTAACCGGTTATTCCGTTATGGCATCCATCGCCTGGAGAATCCGTTTATCGGATACCGGAAAAGGCGTGCCCAGTTGCTGGGCAAAATAACTCACCCGTAGCTCTTCTATCATCCAGCGAATTGCCAGCACATCTTCGTCTTCACGGCGGTTGGCAGGTAATTTGTTGAGCCATTTCACCCACGCCTGCTGCACCTGGTCCACTTTCAGCATTTGCGCCCGGTCACGATGCGGGTCAATGGCCAGTTTTTCGAGGCGCTTTTCGATAGCCTGTAAATAGCGCAGTGTATCGCCCAGTCGGTTATAACCGTTTTGTGTAACAAACCCACGGTAAACCAGCCCTGACAACTGCGATTTCACATCGGAAAGAGCCAGTGCCATGGTCATATCCACCCGCCCTTTCAGGCGCTTATTGACAGCGAAAACGGCCGTCAGGATCTGCTCAACCTGGCTTGCGATATCTACCACCTGGTCATTCAATTCCGCACGCACTTTTTCATGCAACGCCTGGAACCCCGCGTCATCCCAAACCGGCCCTCCGGCATCTGCAACCAGCTTGTCTACACCACAGGCAATGCAGTCGTCGATTAAATCCAGCACCTTACCGTAAGGGTTAAAATAGAGCCCAAGTTTGGCTTTATTGGGCAATTTTTCATGCAGGTATTTAATGGGCGATGGGATATTGAGCAGCAGTAAACGCCGCAGCCCCAGGCGCATAGCCTGCTGTTGTTCATGGGGGTTATCAAACAAACGAATGGCAACACTGTCTTTGTCATCCACCAGTGCTGGCCATGCTTTTACCCGGTAGTTACCGCGTTTTTGCTCGTAACTTTCAGGTAAAGCGCCAAAGCTCCAGACATGCAGGCCACTTTGCTCAATGCCATCATCAGCAACCGCAGACAGCGTTTCCTGAACTTTTGCTTTCAGAGTTTCTTTGAGTGCATCTAAATCCCGGCCTTCACGCAGTTTCTGGTTTTTGTCATCAACCACACGGAAAGTCATTTTCAGGTGATCAGGAACCTGTTCCCAGTGCCACGACTCGCGGTCAACAGTGACACCGGTCATTTTGCGTAACTCACGCTCCAGGCTGTCGAGTAATGGTTGCTGGCCATCGGTGCGGCCCAAAAATGCCTCGGCATAGTTCGGCGCAGGGACAAAATGACGGCGTACTGGCTTAGGCAAGGATTTAATCAATGCAATAACCAGTTCACGCCGCAACCCGGGGATTTGCCACTCAAACCCGGCTGGCGAAACCTGGTTAAGCAGTGGTAACGGGATATGCACTGTCACACCATCGGCATCATTACCCGGTTCAAACTGGTAAGTCAGGCGTAGTTTCAGTGCACCCTGATGCCAGAAGTTCGGGTAATCAAGCTTGCTGACCTGCCCGGCACCTTCTTTGATCAGCATGCCTTTTTCGAAGCTGAGCAAATCAGGCGACGCTTTACTGGCTTGTTTCCACCAGGAGTCGAAGTGGCGTGCAGAGATAGCTTCGTGGCTGATACGCTGATCATAGAAATCAAACAGTGTGTCGTCGTCTACCAGGATGTCGCGGCGGCGGGATTTATGCTCCAGCTCTTCCACTTCCGCACGCAGTTTCTGGTTTTCACGAAAGAAACTGTGCCTGGTTTGCCAGTCGCCTTCCACTAGCGCGTGGCGGATAAACAACTCACGGCATAATACCGGGTCAATCGGGCTGTAATTAACCGGCCGGGCAGCAACAATAGGTAAGCCAAACAAAGTGACTTTTTCTGTTGCCATAACGGCACCCTGTGCCCGTGACCAGTGCGGTTCACTCCAGCTGCGTTTAATCAAATGCTGTGCCAGCGGCTCAACCCACTCTGGTTCAATTTTTGCAGCAATTCTGCCCCATAAGCGGCTGGTTTCAACCAGTTCAGCCACCATTACCCAGCGCGGCGGTTTTTTAAATAACCCGGAGCCCGGGAAAATAGCAAAGCGGGCATTACGAGCACCAGTAAACTCCTGCTTTTCGGCATCCTTCATGCCAAGGTGAGATAACAGGCCGGTAAGTAACGCGGTATGTACGGCGCGGTAATCACCCGGTTCGCTGTTGACCGGTAAGCGGAAAGTTTTAACTACCTGGCGTAACTGGGTATAGATATCCTGCCACTCTCTTACCCGCAGGTAATTGAGGTATTCAGCACGGCACAAGCGGCGAAACTGGCTGGATGAAAGCGCACGTTGCTGCTCACCCAGGTAATTCCACAGATTTACCCAGGCCATAAAATCCGATTCTTTATCATGGAAACGGCGATGTTTTTCATCTGACGCCTGCTGTTTCTCTACCGGACGCTCGCGCGGGTCCTGAATAGATAAGGCCGATGTGATTATCATCATTTCGCGCACACAGCCTTGTTTCGCACCTTCCAGAACCATACGCGCCAGACGCGGGTCTACAGGTAACTGTGCCAGTTGGCGGCCTTCTGCTGTCAGCCGCCAGCCATCCCCTTGCTTATTGTGGGTAATAGCACTGAGTTCTTCCAGTAACCGTACGCCGTCCTGAATGTTGCGTTTATCCGGCGCCTCAACAAAGGGAAAAGCTGCAATGTCACCCAGCCCCAACGAAGTCATCTGCAATATGACTGAGGCCAGATTGGTGCGCAGGATTTCCGGGTCGGTAAACTCAGGGCGCGAGAGAAAATCGTCCTCACTGTACAGACGAATACAGATCCCTTCAGATACACGCCCACAACGGCCTTTCCGCTGGTTAGCTGAAGCCTGAGAGATGGGTTCAATGGGCAGGCGCTGAACTTTGGTACGGTAACTGTAGCGGCTGATACGCGCAGTACCCGGATCAATCACGTATTTAATGCCTGGCACTGTCAGTGATGTTTCTGCCACGTTGGTTGCCAGTACAATGCGCCGCCCGGTATGAGACTGGAATACCCGGTTCTGTTCACTGTTAGACAAACGGGCATACAACGGCAGAATTTCTGTGTGCGGCAAGTCCAGTTTATTAAGACCGTCTGCAGTATCACGGATTTCCCGTTCACCACTCATAAAAATAAGAATGTCACCCGGGCTTTCACGGCCCAGTTCATCCACTGCATCAAAAATTGCCTGCAGCTGGTCACGTTCGGTGTCGTCTTCTGTATCCACAATCGGGCGGTAACGCACTTCAACCGGGTAAGTGCGCCCGGAAACCTCAATAATGGGCGCATTATTGAAATGGTGGGAAAAGCGTTCCGGGTCAATGGTTGCCGAGGTGATAATAACTTTTAAGTCCGGGCGGCGAGGCAGTAACTCTTTTAAGTAACCCAACAAGAAATCGATGTTCAGGCTGCGTTCGTGGGCTTCATCAATAATTAATGTGTCGTACTGCATCAGCATGCGGTCTTGCTGAATTTCTGCCAGCAAAATACCGTCGGTCATCAGTTTGACATGTGTCTGTTCGCTCACCTGGTCGGTAAACCGCACCTTGTATCCAACGCACCCACCGGGTTCAGTGTTGAGCTCTTCCGCAATACGGTTGGCAACAGTGCGCGCTGCAAGGCGCCGTGGCTGAGTATGGCCAATCAGGCCTTTCACACCCCGCCCTAACTCCATACAGATCTTAGGTAACTGGGTTGTTTTCCCGGAACCGGTTTCCCCGGCCACAATGACGACCTGGTTATCGCGCACTGCCTCAAAAATAGCCGCTTTTTTTTGGCTGACTGGCAGGTTTTCCGGGTAGGTTATCTCCGGGCGGCTTGCCAGGCGTTGTAACACACGCTCCTGAGCCTGGTTCATCTCTTCAGCGAGCGTAGTCAGAATGGCTTCGCGGGATTCCGGACGGGTCTTTTTAACCCCATGCAGACGGCGAGAAAACGCCTGGCGGTCACGCAACATCAAGTTATCAAGCTGCGCAAATAACGCATTCAAAGTTATAGTTTTATTGTCCATATATTCTGTATCGACGCGGCCCGTTGCAGGTTTGCCGGGCCCAATAACAAGCATGCCTTCAGGGTAACACATTCAGCAGCAATACGCCTTGTTCAAAAAATTCGAACATACAGTTCGATTAATTGCACTATCTCTGCCTGCCATTTGTAAATAGAGTGAGATGATTCCGCGCGTTTACGCGCCCACTCGTATCAAAAAGGAAGTATGAATGAGCAAAGTGCTTGTTTTGAAGAACAGTATTCTGGCCGGTTTTTCCCAGTCCAACCTGTTGATTGACCACCTGACCACTCAGTGGCAGGAAAAACACAGCGCCGATACCATTACGGTACGTGACCTGGCGACCGATACTGTGCCGGTACTTGATGGTGAGTTAGTAGGCGCGTTACGCCCCAGTGAAGCTCCGCTTACCCCACGCCAGCAGGATGCACTGAACCTGTCTGATACGCTGATCAATGAACTTAAAGCACACGATGTGATTGTTATTGCCGCACCGATGTATAACTTCAACATCACGACTCAGCTTAAGAACTACATCGATTTTATTGCTCGCGCAGGTGTAACTTTCCGCTATACCGAAAACGGCCCGGAAGGTTTGCTGACCGGTAAACGCGCAATTGTCGTGACTACCCGTGGTGGTATCCATAAAGATTCCCCGACCGACCTTATCACCCCTTACCTGAAATTGTTCCTCGGGTTTATTGGCATTACTGAAGTTGATTTTATTTACGAAGAAGGTGTGGGTTACGGCCCGGAAGTTCTGGCTAAAGCCCAGGCTGAAGCCAAAGCCGCCATTGATGCACTGGTGTAATATTTATACCCGTTCATAAATTAGCTTTATAAATGCAAAAAGGGAAAAGACTTCTTTTCCCTTTTTTGTTCTTTGCTGTATGGCTTCGGGCCGGGTATGTATCAGTGCTTTTGTACCCACAGGCCATTTACGCCCCGCACATACTCACCTGGTTTTGCTCTTTCAACCAGTTTGCTGCCAGCCAGGCGGGCGACATCATCCTGCGGAACATTGTTTTGAGCAGCCAGTTGCCGGTAGCTCTCTGCCCGCGCCTGGTTAATTTTAGCCACCAGGGCTGTTGTTTCGCGGTCATTGCTGCGCGCGGCGATATACCCACTGAAGGTTTCGCCCACTTTACCTTGTTCACGAGCCTGTTGCAGTGTCAGCGCCATTACCGGCGTGCTTAACACTAACAGTACCAGCCCTGGTATGGCTCGCTTAAAACAGGTCGCTGCGGTTTTTAAGGAGTGTTTCCACGTCCTTGTCCACCTTGATATGGATCTCATGTTCAATTTTCACGTTCATATTGATAGTAATTGGCGCTTCAGGGGCAGCCAGCTCAATTCTTGGGGTACAGCCAGCCAGCATCACTGCCAGAACAGGCAACCAGAAAGCCTGTTGTTTCATTGTTTCTCCTTACATTGATGGCTGCCAGTGCAGCGCTGTTCAGTCAATTGTGCATTTTGCTCCAGCCATGACTCCAGATTGTCGGCAAAACGCAAACTTCGCCACAGCGTAAAAATATTCTCTTCATGGTGGTAATTCAGGTTAACTTTCGCTGATTTACCTTCACTATAGCTGGTGCCCTGAACCTGGGTTGATAACCGCAGCACGCCCAGGTTATCGACATTGATATTGCTCCATGAATGGTTAATTTCCATATAGCGCAGCCAGTTTATCGCCGAGCCAGCCGTTACGTTGTCACGCACTATTGCATCGGCCATATCTTTGTCGAGCCGGAAAGTGAGAGGCCCGGGGTTGGTCAGCCAGCCATCTTTCACAATCCACTGCGGATTATTCAGCCACAGTGGCAACCCGCCACTGATACGGCCTGAGACCGCTAACTGTTTGGCATGTACCGCCGTGAGAAGTTCACTGGAAGACAGATTATTAAGGCGCAACAACGCGGCGTCATGCTGTGGCAGGCGTAACTGGCGCATCTCAATTTTGCCGCCCAGCACTTCAACACTGACATTGCTCAGTTGCAACGGATGGCTGTCGTCCCATGGGACCCAGCCCTGTAAATCCGCATTTAAATGGGTTGCCGTAAACTGGCTGGACACCTTGCCTACCTGCAAACGCACCGGGCCACGGGTCCCCAGGTGCCATACCCCCTGAGAGAAACGGAAAGGTAAGGTGAAGTTAACATCGCTGATTTCGTTATCAGGCAGTTGTGCTGCGCCTTTACGGATAACGCCATGCCCACCGGCTTCAAAACCCTGGCTGACAGCCGCAGAAAACGCAACCTGGGCCGCCAGGCCACCATCAGTGAGGTGTAACTTCATATCCGGAGGAATAAGTGACTGGAAATGAGACAACCCCTGTACTGGCCACCACGCTTTACCCCGCAAACGCGTACCATCCCAGCGAGAATAGACCGTGACAGACCCCAGTTTCCCGGCTACCAGTTCGCCACGCAGATTAAACGCGTCAGGGTTTTGCCCCATTAACTGGAAGGTGAAACTTGCCGGGTCAAGATAGCTGCCGTTACTAAACGTTGTTTTCCCCGTTTCGAGCGCCAGTTTCCCGGCAAAAGCTGGCAACTGTGGGTTACGTTGCCAGCTCAAAGGTTCACTCAGCGTCAGGCGAGGTTTGGATACTGTCATGCTGCCATAACGCAACTGGTCAAAACCTGTGGAGAGCGTATTCAGGGTAATCAGGCTGTCATGCCATTCACCTTCGCCCTGCACATCCCAGCGAGCCTGCATAGGGTCAAACACGCCGTTACCCCAGTAACGCCAGCGCCAGCGGCCATTGTCTGGCAAAAAGTCATTCGCCACACCATCCAGGTGAATAACAAATGCACCCAACTGGTTTTCATGGGCTTTCAGAATTGCCTGTAACCTGCCAGCAACGCCATTGCGAGTCAGTTGTACACCAGCAAGTGGCAGACGGACATCATCGATATCCAGTGAATCAACCAGCCTGCCACGAGAACGCAGCAGCGCACCGGGCAGGAAATGCAACACAGAGGATTGCAACGGGCCACTCAGCATTACAGGCAACCCCACATAGAAAATCATGTTGCCCTGTTTTATTTCACCTGTGAGGCGTGCGGGCAGCGCACTGTCAACCAGGCTCAGTTTACCCGGCCCCAAAGTCATTACCAGGTTCCCTTTCCCGGCATCCCCTTCAGTGAGTGCATTAAGGCGCCCGGATACCACCGCCAGCTCAGGGCCGCCAGACCAGTTGTCTATAGTCAGGTAAATTTGCCCTTTTGCCTTGCGGTTATATTCACTCCACTGCCACTGACCATGTTCAATACTTATTTGTTGAGGTGACACTTTCCACG
The DNA here is from genome assembly GCF_000705335.1 of Mangrovibacter sp. MFB070. Lineage (NCBI taxonomy): Bacteria > Pseudomonadati > Pseudomonadota > Gammaproteobacteria > Enterobacterales > Enterobacteriaceae > Mangrovibacter > Mangrovibacter sp. MFB070. Next base: position 9,999 of record NZ_JJMI01000039.1, on the reverse strand, counting down.
GTAGTACCAACAGTGGTTGTTTACCCGGCACGGATGCCCGAATTTCTCCCTGATTTCCCTGCCAGTGAAATTCGGCCAGCACGGGTTCAGGTAAATCCGGCACAACAAAGTGGGCATACAATTCACCCTGTTCGGGCAAACCATCTGGCACCAAATTTAGTGAAACTGCGCCTTGTAAAGTAACCGGCTTGTCCTGCCCTGGCACAACAACCGCCATATCACTGATAGTGAGTAATTGCCCGGCAAGCCGGGCATGTAATTTGAGCTTATCGCCCTGCCAGGACAGCAGTTGACGCTCAGAAGAAACCGAAAGATGTACCTGCCCGCCGTATTGCTGCCAGGGCACAACGTTGACATGTTTTATCCACAGGTCGCCTCTGGGCAACAATTGCTGTATCCGGGTTAATGTTTGTGGCGGTTCACTCCCTGGTTGTGCGGGTAAACCAGCAGCACACTGCGGGTCTGCCGTCAGAGAATTTGCTGAAAGGCGCCAGTATTGGGGGTGTGAAAGTTGTAACTGGCTGACATCAACCAATGTACAGTCTCCCACTTTGAGCTGGAGACCAGGCAAGGTTAGCTGGCGTAAAGTGATTTTGGGTTCAGCGGTTAAGACCAGTTGCATACCTGTTGGCAGCCACAAACGGGCAAGCGCAGGGAGCCACACTTGTACGCTCGCAAACAGCACAAATGGCAGCAAGGCAACCAGCAAAGCCAGTGTAATAATTATCTTATAAGAACCCTTCATGGGTAGCCGCCGTCCTTCTTCGCCAGGTAAATCTGTCGCCAGTTGGTACCCGGTTATTTTTACATGATTGGGCAGTGCTTTAAACCCTGTCGTCGGCCAGTTGCTGGCTGACCAGTCTTAACATGGAAATATCTTAATTAAACCACTTTTAACTATTTGTTTAACTTATTAAATGGTGACAGAATTTATATAAACTTCGATTGGAGAAACCCGATGAAACTTGCGGTCTACAGTACCAAACAGTATGACAAAAAATACATAGAGCATGTGAACAAGGATTTCGGTTTCGGACTGGAATTCTACGACTTTCTCCTGACCGAAAAAACGGCAAAAACTGCAGTTGGGTGTGATGGCGTGTGCATCTTCGTTAATGATGATGGCAGCCGCCCGGTTCTTGAGGAACTGAAAAGTCTGGGTGTCAAATTTATCGCCTTGCGTTGTGCGGGCTTTAATAATGTTGACCTCGATGCCGCAAAAGAACTTGGGCTTGCTGTTGTACGTGTGCCGGCTTATTCACCGGAAGCGGTTGCTGAGCATGCCATTGGCCTGATGATGAGCCTTAATCGCCGTATCCACCGTGCGTATCAGCGTACCCGCGATGCCAACTTCTCTCTGGAAGGCCTCACAGGTACTACTTTGTTCGGCAAAACAGCGGGCGTGATTGGCACCGGGAAAATTGGCGTTGCTATGCTGCGCATTTTGAAAGGCTTTGGTATGCGCCTGCTGGCGTTTGACCCATACCCTAATGCGGCAGCACTGGATATGGGTGTGGAATATGTGGATTTGCAAACACTGTATTCCCAGTCCGATGTAATTTCTCTGCACTGCCCGCTTACGCCCGAAAACTACCATTTATTAAACCACAGTGCTTTCGACCAAATGAAAAATGGTGTGATGATTATTAACACCAGTCGTGGCGGGTTAATTGACTCACAAGCGGCAATCGATGCACTGAAAACACAGAAAATTGGTGCGCTGGGCATGGATGTTTATGAGAATGAACGCGATCTGTTCTTCGAAGATAAATCCAATGATGTCATCCAGGATGATGTCTTCCGCCGTCTTTCTGCATGCCACAATGTGTTGTTTACCGGGCATCAGGCGTTTTTGACTGCTGAAGCATTAATCAGCATTGCGGAAACAACCTTGAATAATCTTAAACAACTGGAAGCGGGCGAATCCTGCACCAATCAGATTGCCTGATTTGCTACACTAAGTCTGTTGCCGGATAGTTAGCTGTTGCTGGCAGCGTAACGGCAGTACGTATACGTTGCCGGCATACCTTATCCTGTGAATAACGGACATGGACACTCTCAGGGAGTAATAAAATGAAGAAAGTGATACCCGCTTTACTGGCTATGGTGGCTCTGGCTGGTTGCGCTCAGGAAGGTTCGGCCCCTGTAGGCGCACAACTTGCTGACCAGTCGTTTGTACTGAAAACATTCAATGGCAAACCACTGGCAGATAACTCGCGCCCGGCAAGCCTGCGCTTTAGCAATACGCTGCAAGTATCAGGCAATATGTGTAACCGCTTTATGGGCCAGGGTAGCCTTGAAGGTAATACCCTAACGGTTGCAGGAATGGCAGGCACCAGAATGCTGTGCGTTGACCCACAAATGAACCAACTGGATAATGTTATCGGCAAGATGCTAACCCAGGGCGCAACAGTAACATTAACTGCTGATACGCTTACCCTGAAAGCTAATGACGATACTCTGGTTTACCAGCGTATGGCAGGTACCGGTAAATAATCAGTACGTTCCACAATTACCCGCGGCAAGTGCGTTCTCGTTACAGCGTTTGCCGTTGGGTAATGCACAAGTGCCAATCATGGAGCCATCAAGCTGGCGTGCCGCAAGTACCATTCCGCCTACCATTGCACAGTTTGCCTGGCCTGTGCCGGACATGACTGATTCGAGTGGGCTGCGGGTATGTGCCGCAGTTGCTTGTTGTACCGGTTCATTACTACTGCATGCTGTGAGAAAAAGAAGCGCCACCCCTGCCGCCACAATAAAACCTGCCTTCATGCGTTTTCTCCTGTCCACCCGGGCTGTGTCTGTATAGTCTTTTTTGACAAAACCTTTGCATCATAGGCCACACTTTTCACTACGTCGACCCTGAAACCCGCGAGTTTTCAGGGTTTTTGCTATTTTTTTTGTTACGGCGCACGTTTTTAACTCATGCATTAAGTGACAGTGTCACGAATTATTCTGTAACGAACAACCAAAACGCCAGGACACGGGGAGAAAAATTGCTTCGCTTCGGGTTTGCTAGACTCAAAACATAATGACAAAAAGCCTGCACTATGCAGGCCTTATGAATGCAATGTTGAGGAACTTTTATGATAACCACTGATGGCAATGGCGCTGTTGCGTCCGTCGCGTATCGTTTAAATGAAGTTATCGCCATTTACCCCATAACCCCAAGTTCCGTGATGGCGGAACAGGCAGATGCCTGGTCTGAAAATGGGGTAAAAAATGTTTGGGGTGATGTCCCCAGAGTTGTCGAGATGCAATCTGAAGGTGGTGCGATAGCAACAGTTCATGGTGCGTTGCAAACCGGTTCGCTGGCCACCTCTTTTACCTCATCTCAGGGGTTGTTGTTAATGATCCCAACGCTTTATAAACTTGCCGGGCAACTTATGCCCTTTGTGCTGCATGTGGCAGCAAGAACCGTAGCAACCCACGCGTTATCCATTTTTGGCGACCATTCGGATGTCATGGCTGTCCGCCAGACCGGTTGTGCGCTGTTGTGTTCGTCCAGCGTACAAGAAGCTCAAGACTTTGCCCTAATTTCGACCATGGCAACTCTTGAAAGCCGGGTGCCTTTTGTGCACTTCTTTGATGGTTTCCGTACTTCCCATGAGATCAATAAAATCTCGCCGCTAAGCGATGATACATTGCTCAAACTGATACCTGAATCAGCCATCCAGGCTCACCGCGGGCGGGCACTGGACCCGGAGCACCCGGCTATTCGTGGTACATCGGCTAATCCGGATACCTGGTTCCAGGCCCGGGAAGCCACAAACCCGTGGTATGACAGGCTCAGTGGTATAGTTGAGCAGGCCATGGAAGCATTTGGCGAGCAAACCGGGCGGCACTATCAGCCCTTCGATTATTACGGGCACCCACAAGCTGAACGTGTGGTGATTATCATGGGTTCAGCCATCGGTTGTTGTGAGGAAGTTGTTGATTACCTGGCCGCCAGAGGTGAGAAAGTCGGATTGCTCAAAGTCCGGCTATTCCGCCCTTTCAGTGCGCACCATTTTTTATCCGCACTCCCCGGTAGCGTTACTGATATTGCGGTAATGGATCGCACCAAGGAACCGGGTGCTGTTGCTGAACCCCTTTACCTTGATGTCATGACAACGCTGGCCCAGGCCTGGCAACAGCACCAACGGGCGACACTGCCCCGGGTTATCGGTGGCCGCTATGGGTTATCTTCTAAAGAGTTCGACCCGCGTTGCGTGCTGGCTATCTTTAATGCACTTAGCCAGGCCGAGCCCCCCACCCGTTTTACTGTGGGGATATTTGATGATATTACTCACCTTTCTTTGCCGTTACCTGATGAATCCCTGCCATCGTCCTCCCGCCTTGAAGCCCTGTTTTATGGCCTGGGCAGCGATGGTTCTGTATCAGCAACCAAAAATAACATCAAAATTATTGGCAACAGCACCCCCTGGTATTCACAAGGTTACTTCGTTTATGACTCCAAGAAGGCCGGCGGGCTGACAGTTTCGCACCTGCGTATTGCGGATACACCGGTACGCTCTACCTGGCTGGTAGAAGAAGCCGACTTCATTGGCTGCCACCAGTGGCAATTCATTGATAAATACTCAATGGTGGACAAACTGAAACCTGGCGGTATTTTCCTGGTAAATACCCCTTACCCGGAAGAGGAAGTGTGGCAACGGCTTCCACAGGAAGTGCAGGCGGTATTGCGCCATAAACAAGCCCGGTTATGGGTTATCAATGCTGCAAAAATCGCCCGCGAGTGCCAGCTAGGCGCACGGATAAATACGGTCATGCAAATGGCTTTTTTCCATTTAACGCAGTTATTACCGGGCAGTAAGGCACTGGATGCTTTACGGGAAGCCATTGCGAAGAGTTACCAGAGTAAAGGCCAGGAGCTGGTAGAGCGCAACTGGCAAGCTTTAGCACTGGCCGAATCATCGCTTCATGAAGTACCAACAGGTGATGTTGACAATGGCAGCCACCACATGCCGCCGGTGGTCTCGCACACCGCACCGGACTTCGTGAAAACCGTCACCAGTGCCATGATTGCCGGGCTTGGAGATAAACTCCCGGTTTCCGCATTTCCACCAGATGGCACATGGCCCGTTGGCACTACACGCTGGGAAAAACGCAATATTGCTGAAGCGATTCCCATCTGGAATCCGGGAATTTGTACCCAGTGTAACCACTGTGTTGCCGCCTGCCCACACTCCGCAATACGAGCAAAAGTTGTCGAACCTGAAGCCCTTGATGCAGCGCCGGAAACATTGCAGTCACTCGATGTTAAATCACGGGATATGCGGGGTCAGAAGTACGTATTGCAGGTAGCACCGGAAGATTGCACAGGTTGTGATTTGTGTGTTGAAGTTTGCCCGGCCAAAGACCGTGAAAACCCGGATATTAAAGCGATCAACATGCAGCCACGTCTTGTGCATGTTGAGCAGGAAAAACAGCATTACGACTTCTTCCTGTCGCTGCCAGACCGTGATCGCAGCACACTTGAGCGGATTGATATCCGCACGTCACAACTGCTTACTCCATTGTTTGAGTATTCCGGAGCCTGCTCCGGTTGTGGTGAAACGCCTTATATCAAGCTGCTGACGCAGCTTTTCGGCGACCGTTTGTTGGTAGCCAATGCCACTGGCTGCTCTTCTATTTATGGTGGCAACCTGCCAACCACACCATGGACAACAGATGCCAATGGCCGCGGCCCGGCATGGGCAAACTCGTTGTTCGAAGATAACGCTGAATTTGGTTTGGGCTTTAGGTTATCCCAGACTCAGCATCGCAAACGGGCTGAACGCCTGCTGGCAGAGCTGGGTGGCACAGTACCTGACACCTTACGCAGTGCGTTAAGTGAACCGGTAAGTATTGAGGAACGCCGCGAGCAAATCAGCCAGTTGCGCGCTCTTCTTCCTGATATTGCCTCACCCGCAGCGGCTGAACTGCTGCATGTGGCGGACTACCTGGCAGAGCGCTCTGTATGGCTGATTGGTGGCGACGGCTGGGCTTATGATATTGGCTATGGCGGGCTGGACCACGTGATGAGCCTGACCGAGAACGTTAATGTGCTGGTGCTGGATACCCAGTGTTATTCAAATACGGGTGGGCAGGCATCGAAAGCCACACCGCTGGGTGCGGTGACTAAATTTGGCGAGCGCGGCAAACGCAAGGCACGTAAAGATTTGGGCGTGAGTGTGATGATGTACGGGCATGTGTATGTTGCACAGATTTCTCTGGGAGCCCAGTTAAACCAGACAGTTAAAGCCATTCAGGAAGCGGAAGCATGGCCCGGGCCGTCGCTGATCATTGCTTACAGCCCTTGTGAAGAACATGGCTACGACCTGGCCCTGAGCCACGACCAGATGCGCCAACTGACTACCAGTGGTTTTTGGCCGCTATACCGGTTCGACCCGCAACGGGCAGAACAAGGGAAAGTCCCTTTACAACTTGATTCCAGACCACCTTCAGATGCACTACGGGAAGCATTACTCAATGAGCAACGTTTTAAGCGCCTGAACAGCCAGCAACCTGAGGTGGCAGAGCAATTGTGGCAGGAAGCAGCGCATGACCTGCAAAAACGCTACGACTTCCTGGCGATGCTGGCCGGGAAAGGCGGGCCAGGCCAGCCCGCTGAATAAGAGTAAACCCCGGGTGTTGCCCGGGGAAAAATCAAAATGCAATACGGAAACCAGCAGTGCCTTCAATGGGTGACTCTATATAGCGCCCTTTCTGGTAAGCTGCTTCAGCATAAATATGTGTGTGGGCACTGAGCGCCATTATGGTGCCTGCACCATATCTTGCTGAGGTACCATCTGTATTATTGGTAATATGGTGCTGCCCGTTGATAACAACTTTATTGCCTTTGGCAAACTCCTGTACCACCGCCACATGGGCATAAGGCTTAACTGACCAGGTATTTGCCTGCCATTGCGTCCCTACCCGCGTTCCCGCTTCCAGTTTACTGGACAGGCTGCGGCCCGTTTGTGCCGTCATCCCATTGGTTAATGACACATCGCCATTGCGCACCTGAAAACGCGTGCCACGCACATAAGGTGTGAGATTTACCGGTTGTGATTGCATTAGCCGCCAGCCAGCTTCGCCATCCAGTGTGTAACCATAGCGTAGCCAGTGGCCTGTTGTACGCTGGCCGTTCGTCATGGTTGCGCTTAACTGATTTTTAAAGCGATGTGTTTTTACTGCAGCATCAAGGTAGAAGCCGGAATCCTGCAACCACGAGGTGTACAGGCCACCAGAAGCACTGGTGATTTTGCTTTTACCACCCCGGGCATGCTCAACATGGTTATCGGAAAACGCAATATAGCTACCCAAAACCCAGTCTGCGCTCTCAAAGCGATTACGCCTGTCTGCCCCAATGCCCATACCATGTTGTTGCATGCTGAATGCAGCGCCATTATCGGCATTAACCCGGCTGTAGCCTCCCAGATAATGCCCCCATATATGGCGGTCTTCATCATTACGCATTGGGAGTGTTTGCCGGTATGCTCTGAGTGCATCCAGTTCATGGCTCATCACATTGAGTGGTGCTGTTGCCATATTGAGGACGGCGTCAGTTGAGGGTGTGGTAATGGGTTTTCCACCGCCATTTTCATTCCCATTATTGCCGTCCCCGCCACCGCCGTCTCCACCATCACCTCCGTCTCCACCATCACCTCCGTCTCCACCATCACCCGGCTCGTCGGTCAGTGCACCCAAATACCAAATGTTGCCGTTCAGATTGTCTTTGTCTTGTTGGTTGTAAAGCGTATACATATACGCGCCGCCATCAACAGCGTATCTTGCGGTACTTTGTTCATTGCCAAGGTAAAAATCAATATCACCCTGTTTGTCCTGAATAAGGTTGACAGTCAAATCATTATGGTCACTAATTTCTCTACCGGAGTCGTTAACTATTACACCAAAGGTTCCGGAGCCCTGTTCAATGGTGACAAAATTAGTCGTGCGGTCTGCTAATGAGGTATTAAACATAAACTGCCCATTACCTTCTATATTACCTATCGTCAGTGCCGGGAAGTTTTCGTGGCTGTTATCCGGCAGAAAAGCAATAATGCCATTTTCGACATTCAGATTATCAATATGCGCAGACTCCCAGGCGGAACCAGCGTTAATACCGGTAATAACCAGTATTCCTCCATGATTAATCACCGAATCAGCTGTTGCGCCGTCATCCATCCATAACTGACCATTGTTATTCAGGTTAACGTTATTTACCGCCTGCGCACCAGATTCAAGCCAGGTTTTGCCGCCCTCATTAATTGTTGTACTTACCGTTTTCCCCCCGGCGTTTACTACCTGTAACCCGCCCTCATGAAGCGTTGTGCTGTTCGCTACCGCTCCGGCCCGGACGGTTTGCTGGCCACCATAAACCCGGGTGTCTGTTGCCTCGCCCCTGACATCCTGCATACCGGCCAACATAATTGTTTCAATGGCCAGGCCACTAACCAACTGAGTCCCCCCGTGGATCTCTGTGTTTTCCGCTTTGCCATCTACCAGCACATTTTGATCGCCACCGCTGTAAATTTTGGTGGAATATGCACCGCCATAAACTTCCTGAAAACCACCGAATTCAATGGCTGTATCAAATGATACGCCTCCATTTAAGATGCTTTGTTTACCGCCATCTTCTATTACTGTGTTTGTGGTGAAGCCGCCATCCTGAATAGTTTGTGTACCACGGTAATTAATGGTAGTTTCATGAGCATTACCATAGATATATTGATTAGCACCAGAATTAATAGTTGTTACTTTCGCTTCACCAAAAACATTCTGTACATCACCCGCACCGAGAATGATGTCAGTGACACTTTCACCAACATTGATGTCCCCGATATTTTGAGCGGAGATTTTTGCAGAAAAAAACACACTTCCCACGGCAAGTGACAACGCCAAAGGTTTCATTGCGTACTGTTTCATTAAGCCTCCTGCTTTTATTAAGAAATCTTTTCACATCAAAAACGGCGCCATCCTATAGTTTTATTATTTTTTTGAAAACCAGGCAGGGATCAATTTTCTAAATCTTTACGTCTAAATACTTAATCAGTTATTTAAATAATATCTGGTTATTAATTACCTATAAAACCTATTCAGTGGATTTATAGATAAATTAATTTTACAGACTGCATTGAGCCACTCCAGCTGGTTATACATCGGCCCCACCACCCGGGCTGGCCAGTTAGCTGTTGAATCAGCCACACTCAGAAATCAGGCGATAATCAACAGCAAAGCCGCAGGCAGACTGCTGGCAACTGGTGGGCTATATAATGGTAATATTGAAGGCTTCCGGCGTACTGCCGAGCAGTTAGGCGGCGATGCTGCAAAAGGTTATGATCAGGTACTCAATCAAACGACCTCAGGATTGCTAATATCGGCAGCATCACTTCTGGTCGTAAGAAACCCAATGGCAGCAGAAGAACTTACAAGTTATCTTGGGAAATACAAGCAAGCCCATGTTCTTTTGGATGACATGAATGTTCAGCAGATAAATTATCTCAGACGCGACCGTGGTGAATATGCATTGCTTCGTAATCAATTTAATAGTTCAGTCCGACCTAATTTTCTAAAGTCACTGTCCGAACATCCTGATGCATTGTCAACGTTTGATGCTGGTAGTCTGGAAAGGCTTGCAGGTGGTAAGACTCCCGCTGGGTGGCAGGTTCATCACAAGATCCCTCTTGATGATGGTGGAACCAACGATTTTGATAACCTCGTTCTCATCCAAAATTCACCCTATCATTCAGCACTAACAAAAACACAGGCGATCATAACTAAAGATCTTCCGTATAATTCAGGTACAGATGTTTTGTGGCCCTCGCCGAATGGCGTCATTTACCCAGTAGGGAAATAGGTGATCAATGTGAACGATACCAAACAGTGTATAAACCAATTTAAGAAGCTTATGGTTGCCGACAAGTATCACGTAACTAATCCTGTACCTGCTAAAGTTATGTCAGACTTGATGCAAAGCCTCCCCCCTGCCGATTGGGATGAGACCAAACAAAA